>CBFHVZ010000070.1:0-1031 GCA_965659195.1 Litorivicinaceae bacterium | reverse complement strand
ACCACCACAACCACGATGGCTGTTGTTTGCCCTGTCTCAATTCGCGTAGGCCAAACAACCTTCCGCAACTCGACCCGTGCCTCTTTAAGCATCTCAAGGAACGCGATCCCTTTTTGGGTCGTCAGAGCGATCCCGGCCGCAACGGCTGCCAGAGCAACCAGCGCCAATACGCGATATAACAACGACTCGCCGGCGTAGTAGCTATTTCCCACCACCCCAGCGGCAACAATCGCGACCACGACCAACCATTTCAGCTGATCCATTCGCGATGATGACGGCGCATTTGCGTTCATACTTCCCCTACTACTCGCAACCCTTTAGAGGTCGCGAAGTTGGCAGGCCAGGAGGGAATCGAACCCCCAACCTCCGGTTTTGGAGACCGATGCTCTGCCAATTGAGCTACTGGCCTAACCTATTTGGAGGCCTCAATGAGGCCTCAATCATTCTTTATTACGATATTAGGCGATGATTTTTGAGACCACGCCGGCGCCGACAGTACGGCCACCTTCACGGATCGCAAAACGCAAACCTTCTTCCATCGCAATCGGACAGATCAACTCAACTGACAACTTCACGTTGTCACCTGGCATCACCATCTCTGTGCCTTCAGGCAACTCACACGCACCCGTTACGTCCGTCGTACGGAAGTAAAACTGCGGACGATAGCCCTTGAAGAATGGCGTGTGACGACCACCCTCGTCCTTAGACAATACATACACCTCACACTCAAACTGAGTGTGCGGCGTGATCGAACCCGGCTTCGCCAATACCTGACCACGCTCCACTTCGTCACGCTTCGTACCACGCAGAAGAACACCTACGTTCTCACCCGCACGGCCTTCGTCCAGCAACTTACGGAACATCTCAACACCGGTACAAGTCGTCTTGGTCGTGTCCTTAACACCCACGATCTCAATCTCTTCACCGACCTTCACAATGCCGCGCTCAATACGACCAGTCACAACCGTGCCACGACCTGAAATCGAGAAAACGTCCTCAATCGGCATCAAAAACGCCTGGTCAATCGCACG
>CBFHVZ010000069.1:0-1091 GCA_965659195.1 Litorivicinaceae bacterium | reverse complement strand
GTATTGCTTGAGCCAGTCCGGCTAGGAGATCTGTGCCAAGCGCCAGTTCGGTCTGAGTCGTTGGCGATAACCGAGTGACGGCCTCGGTCAGCGCTCGCAGTTCGCGATCGAGCACGGATTGGTTCACATATTGAAGACGCTCGGCACGCACTCTGAGGGCGGCCACGGTGAGGTTAAGTTGTTGAAGTGATTCCGATTTGAGCCGCAACACTTCAGCTCGCTCGTTGGCCTCTAACCCTTCAAGTTGAATACCTTGTAGCGCATTAATGGTCAGTTGAGGTTGGTTGGCTGCTAATGCGGATTCGGCCTCTTTGACCCGATCTGCTGGGGCTCCCACAGGTTCCGCAGACTGGATGGATGAGATAAATCGATCGGGACCGCCAAGGTCTGTTCGAGACAGTTCGCGGGTATTGAAGCGAGGTCCTGCAGTTTCGGGTGCCCTGTCGGGGGCCACTGTCGATTCAGTGGATACATCACTGACAGGCGGTGCCATGGTATTTTGTTGACAGCCTACTAACCAAGCCGTCGCAAGCAGGCTTGTCCAGAGACCCGGTTTTCGGGCAGGCTTAATGCGTATCAACAAGGCTGATAAACCCCTGTGTCTGACATTCGAAAGGACTCCACTCTACCATCTGCGCTTTACGTTGTGGCAACGCCCATCGGTAATCGAGAGGATTTAACGTATCGAGCGAAAGCTATTTTGGCTTCGGTAGACTGTATCTTGGCCGAAGACACGCGAGTCACGGGTCACCTACTGAGTGAGATGGGTATTAAAACGCGTTTAATTTCATTTAATGCGCACTCTGAAGAAGGGAAATCTCATCGTGTGATCGAGGCGCTCGAGTCAGGGCAGGCGATTGCGTTGGTTTCCGACGCGGGAACCCCTGGTATTAGCGATCCCGGTCGATTGGTGGTCGCTGCCTGCCTGCAACAGGGATTGTCCGTTGTCCCGGTGCCGGGTGCATCCGCTTTGGCGGCTGCGATTTCAGTCAGTGGTCTGCCCGCTGCACCGTCTCATTTTTTTGGGTTTCTGCCCGCGAAGGGCGGGGCGCGAGATCAATCCTTGGGCGACGCCCTGGCTATGCCGGGTA
>CBFHVZ010000068.1:0-1124 GCA_965659195.1 Litorivicinaceae bacterium | reverse complement strand
GGCATCATCCTTCTCACCCTTGCCTTGATCGTCAATGCCTTGGTGACCGTGGTGAAAACTGCGGGGCAAAAAAATGCGTATGTCTAGTCTGACCCACCCCGTCGCCACTGCCCGGGTGACAGGTTTGAACCTATCCTTGGGGGGGCAATCTCTACTTCACGATCTGTCGTTTGAGACACACACGCCGGGAACCACGATGATCATGGGACCCAATGGGGCTGGCAAGAGCCTACTGCTCCGCTGCTTGCATGGCTTATTGACGCCAGACACTGGACAAATCGAGTTCTTCGGTGAGCCGGCTCGCGCGAACCAAGATAGACAAGCCATGGTGTTTCAAAAGGCTGTTCTCCTAAGACGCACAGTTCGGGCCAACCTTGAGTTTGCCTGCCAAGGGAACCCGGACCGTCTGGCTCGCATTGAATCGCTGCTTTTGGATGTAAACCTAAGCGACAAAATCGACCAACCGGCACGATTGCTTTCTGGTGGCGAACAACAGCGACTAGCCCTGGCTCGCGCCCTCTTGATCAATCCGCGCATTTTATTTTTAGATGAACCCACCGCAAGCCTTGATCCCGCCTCGGTACTTATTATTGAGGCCTTGATTCAAAAAGCCGAATTAACCGGGCTGAAAACGTTTTTCATCTCCCACGATGTTGGGCAGGCCAAACGCCTCGCCTCTGACATCGTATTTATCCATCGCGGCCGGCTAATGGAACACAGTCCGGCCGAGACCTTCTTCACTCAGCCACGCTCTAGAGAAGCCAAAGCGTATTTAGAGGGCGAGCTGGTGTTGTAACCCCCAACGACCAAAAGTAGGTATATATGAAATTTAAAAAAGCACTCTCAGCCCTCGGATTGGCACTGACCTTACCTTTAGCCTCTGTCGCGCAAGCAGAGACCATTTTGGTGCAATCCACCACATCCACCAAAAACTCAGGACTCTACGATTACATTCTACCTGTGGTGAAAGAAAATCTCGGGCTCACCGTGAATGTGGTCGCCGTTGGTACCGGACAAGCCATCAAGAACGCAGCGAACTGCGACGGTGATGTGTTGTTGGTTCACGCCAAGGCTTCGGAAGAAAAATTCGTTGCCGATGGATTCGGTGTGGAACGCTTTGATGT
>CBFHVZ010000067.1:0-1240 GCA_965659195.1 Litorivicinaceae bacterium | reverse complement strand
GGATGCGCACTTTGGACACAGCGGGGCAATGTCCCGTTTTTGGGCCCGCCGGCATCGCGTGACTGGCGGGTGTAATTTCACCTGATGCAGAGGGGGTGATCTCATGGAAATGACGCGCGCGCAGCAAGTGGCTGCAATCGAGAAAGACTGGGCTGAAAATCCACGTTGGAAGGGTGTGAAACGCACGTATTCCGCTGAAGACGTTGTCCGTCTTCGTGGCAGCATTCAACCCGCAAACACACTGGCCGACCGCGGTGCACGTAAGCTTTGGAATCTCGTCAATGGCGACGCCAAAAAAGGCTATGTGAACTGTTTGGGCGCCTTGACCGCCGGTCAAGCGATGCAGCAGGTATAAGCCGGCATCGAAGCCATTTATCTGTCGGGCTGGCAGGTTGCGGCTGACAACAACTCAAGCTTGACCATGTACCCAGACCAATCACTGTACGCAGTGAATTCGGTTCCAACCGTGGTACAGCGGATCAACAACGCATTCCGTCGTGCGGACCAAATTCAATGGAAAGCCGACAAAAACCCAGGTGACGCAGGTTACGTAGATTACTTCGCACCGATCGTCGCTGACGCGGAAGCAGGCTTTGGTGGCGTTTTGAACGCCTACGAGCTGATGAAGTCGATGATCGAAGCCGGCGCAGCCGGTGTGCACTTCGAAGACCAATTGGCGTCTGTGAAGAAGTGTGGCCACATGGGCGGTAAAGTATTGGTTCCAACACAGGAAGCAGTCCAAAAGCTGATCGCAGCGCGTTTGGCCGCTGACGTTGCCGGCGTACCGACGGTCTTGTTGGCACGTACTGACGCAAACGCAGCCGATCTACTGACTTCAGATTGCGATCCATACGATCAGGCATTCTGCACCGGTGAGCGGACCTCAGAAGGCTTCTACAAAGTACGCGCTGGCATCGACCAGGCGATTGCTCGTGGTTTGGCTTATGCGCCATACGCGGACATGCTGTGGTGTGAAACGGCAACGCCTGATCTGGACGAAGCCCGTAAGTTCGCCGAAGCGATCAAGAAAGAGTTCCCAGACCAATTGTTGGCGTACAACTGCTCGCCATCATTCAACTGGAAGAAGAACTTGGACGACGCCACCATTGCGAAATTCCAGGCAGAACTGTCAGCCATGGGCTACAAGTACCAGTTCATCACCTTGGCCGGCATCCACAACATGTGGCACAACATGTTCGAGCTCGCGTACAACTACTCACGCGGCGAAGGCATGAAGCAC
>CBFHVZ010000066.1:0-1468 GCA_965659195.1 Litorivicinaceae bacterium | reverse complement strand
AGAACTTGGACGACGCCACCATTGCGAAATTCCAGGCAGAACTGTCAGCCATGGGCTACAAGTACCAGTTCATCACCCTGGCCGGCATCCACAACATGTGGCACAACATGTTCGAGCTCGCGTACAACTACTCACGCGGCGAAGGCATGAAGCACTATGTGGAAATGGTTCAAGAGCCTGAGTTCGCGGCCGCTGAGCGTGGCTACACCTTCGTAGCGCACCAGCAGGAAGTGGGTACAGGTTACTTCGACGACGTCACCACGGTAATCCAAGGCGGTCAGTCGAGTGTGACTGCGCTGACTGGATCCACTGAGGAAGAGCAGTTCTAAAAACGGCTTCTTAAGTGACCCAGAGCCCGTCTGCGCGAGCAGGCGGGCTTTTTTATGGGTGCTAACATTTAGGCAAGCACCTTAGCGAACTCAGGTTACCAGCTCTCCGTCATCGTACTAAAATTATGGTTTAGCGTATATTTTAAAGATATTTTTTTACGCTTTGTGCTATTTTTTAACCACGCGCATCGCGGATACTTAATGAAAGTTGTCTATACAAACATCGCGCGAAAAGGGTTAAAAAAGATGCCCATGAAGGATCGCGAAGCACTAATCACTAAGCTACAACACTACGTGACGACAGGTGAAGGTGATTTAAAGCGACTGATTGGAAGTGATTACCTCCGGCTTCGCCATGGCAACTGGCGCGCGGTCTTTGCGATCAAAGGTGACGTGCTGGTGGTCCGGGTTGCGCACCGCCGCGAGGCTTACAAACAGTGAGACGAGTGTACAGATGAACGACGCATTGAATCTGAAAGGCGAGAAGATGATCGTACTGACCGAGGCCGAGTACGTCGCATTAATCGAGGACGCGGGCGACATTGCCCTCGCGGATCAGGCTCTGCGAGACAGTGCTGGGGCACCGCTCTTACCTGCCGATCTACTGGCTGCGTCATTAGACGGAACCCTCCATCCGCTCACCGCATGGCGGAAAGCGGCCGGACTCACCCAAGCGGCGCTGGCACAGAGAGCGAGCATCCGAACCTCGACCGTGTGCAATATCGAGAACGGCAAGATCGACCCGCGTCTATCGACGATGAAGGCCTTAGCGGGTGTGCTCGGAGTGGATGTGGATGATCTGATTCCCTGAATAGCGATTAAGCAGAGCCGTCGTCATTTTATTATGGCTTTGGTGCTGACGACGCCGAGTGAGATTTTGAGAAGATCAACACGAACGGCCCACTAAGAAACCGATCGATGAGCCAATAGCGGGTGGAATAGGTCGTCTCGACCTAGCAACCATTCAATGCGTGCATCCACACCTTCAGCCCCCCACATCAGCATCTGATCTCCATAACCGAGCTCCAAATGCTCCCCCGGGAAAGGCACCAGGTCCCCGCTAAACCGCACCAAGAACAAACAAATCACAGCCAAAGGCGGATGCCCCTCGCCCGGATCGCAAAGCAAATCCCCCAACT
>CBFHVZ010000065.1:0-1488 GCA_965659195.1 Litorivicinaceae bacterium | reverse complement strand
TTCCAAGATCATTTGCGTGATCTTGGCCTGGAATTCAGCCGTCCACAGTTGTGGGTTTTCGTTCTTGATCTGGTTGATCACATCCACACCGAAGTTCACGTGCATCGACTCATCGCGGAGGATGTACTGGAACTGCTCAGCCACACCGGTCATCTTGTTGCGACGGCCCATCGACAAAATCTGTGAGAACCCGCAATAGAAGAAAAGACCTTCCAACACACAGTAGAAGGCGATCAGGTTCTGCAACAGCTCCTGGTCGTTCTCAATGGTGCCGGTCTGGAACTGAGGGTTGCCAATCGCTTGGGTGTACTTCAGTGCCCAGGCTGCTTTTTTCGCAACTGATGGAATTTCTCGGTACATGTTGAAGATCTCGCCTTCGTCCATGCCCAAGCTTTCGATGCAGTACTGATAGGCGTGGGTGTGAATTGCTTCTTCAAACGCCTGACGGAGCAAATACTGACGGCACTCTGGGTTGGTGATCAGTCGATAAATCGACAACACCAAATTATTGGCCACCAGGGAATCGGCGGTTGAGAAGAACCCAAGGTTCCGCTTCACGATCATCCGCTCATCGGCAGAGAGACCGTCGTTTGAACGCCACAACGCAATGTCTTGCGTCATGTTGATTTCTTGTGGCATCCAGTGGTTGGCACAGCCATCCAAATACTTGGTCCAGGCCCAGTCGTACTTAAAGGGTACGAGCTGGTTCAAATCCGCCCGGCAGTTGATCATCCGCTTGTCATCGACTTCAACGCGTTCTGCGCCCATCTCAAGCTCTTCAAGACCAGGGGCTACGTCCAACTTCTCAAGCGCTTTTAAGGCCTGCTCATAGGCTGCCGAACCGGTTGGCTCGTAGCGCGTGGTATCCACCGCTTGCGGCTCGGGTGTGGCCACAGGCGCGTCAGCGACTGGGGCTTCAGCGGCTGCCTGAGGCGCCGCTTTAGGTGCCGGCGGGGCCTTGATCTGATCTTCCGGTTCGTGGAAGGCATCCCAATTCAACATCGTTCTAATCCTCTTGTCTGTCTCTTATTGGCAGGCTTCGCAATCTGGATCATCCAGGCTGCATGCCTTAGGCACCGCGGCGGGGGCTGCGGCTTCTGCCACCTGAGCCATGCTGACGGCATTCAGGTTTGACTTGTTGATGGTGGATTTCTCCGCTGAGGTCGCCCCCAGGGCACGCAAGTAATAGGTGGTCTTCAAACCGCTGAACCAAGCCATGCGGTAGGTCACATCGAGCTTTTTGCCGTTGGCGTTGGCGATGTAGATATTCAAGCTCTGGGCTTGGTCGATCCACTTCTGACGGCGTGCTGCCGCCTCAACAATCCAACGTGGCTCGATCTCGAAGGCCGTGGCATAGAGCGCCTTCAAATCGTCTGGAATCCGTGCGATTTGCTGCACTGAGCCGTCGTAGTATTTGAGGTCGTTGACCATCACGTTGTCCCACAGGCCGCGCTCTTTTAGGTCACGCACCAAATAGGGGTTCACCAC
>CBFHVZ010000064.1:0-1654 GCA_965659195.1 Litorivicinaceae bacterium | reverse complement strand
CATCGGGATGGCCTTGGCGGGTGATAGGTTCATCTCACCGCGGATCGTCCGCACCGCCACCACCAGGGTTTTTAACCAGGCCACATCGGCTTCGGCCTCGGGGTCGATCTTATCAGGCTCTGAGACAGGGTAGGGGGCTTTGGAAATGGTCTCGCCGTGCACGCCGATTCGGGGCGCAATCTGGTGCCACAACTCTTCGGTAATGTACGGCATGATCGGATGCGCGAGGCGGAGGATGGCCTCTAACACACCGACTAAGGTGCGCCGTGTCGCGGCTTGAGTGGCTTCACTGGCGCCGCCTTCGGCCAGGATCGGTTTGGTCAGTTCCAAATACCAATCGCAATATTCGTTCCACACAAATTCATAAATCGCTTGGCTGGCCAAATCAAAGCGGTAGTCGGCGATGGTTTCTGCGACCCGTGCTTCAGTTCGCTGAAGCGCGGACACAATCCACCGATCGAAGACCGTTCGAGCTTCGGGGTCTGCGTCGGTCAGGGTGTGGCCGTCGACTTTCATCAACACAAAGCGGCTCGCGTTCCAGAGCTTATTGCAGAAATTTCGATAGCCCTCAATCCGGCCGACATCGAAGTTGATGTCGCGCCCGGTGGAGGCGAGTGAACAAAACGTAAAGCGAAGCGCGTCGGTGCCGTAGGCTTCGAGGCCCTCGGGGAACTGTCGACGGGTCGCTTGTTCGATCGCTTCACGCATCTGTGGCTGCATCAAACTGCCGGTCCGTTTGGCGACCAAATCTTCTAAGCCGATGCCGTCGATCAAATCGATTGGATCGAGCACGTTGCCCTTGGATTTGGACATTTTTTGCCCTTCGGCGTCGCGCACCAGTCCGTGCACATAGACGGTCTTAAAGGGCACGTCGCCTGTGAACTTCAAGGTCATCATGATCATCCGGGCGACCCAGAAGAAGATGATGTCAAAGCCTGTGACCAATACACTCGATGGGTGGTAGTGCTTAAACGCCTCAGTGTCATCAGGCCATCCGAGCGTTGAGAAGGTCCAGAGGGCCGATGAGAACCAGGTGTCTAGCACGTCGTCGTCTTGGGTTAAGACCAGGCTGTCATCGAGACCGTATTTGGCGCGCGCAGCCGCCTCGTCTTCGGCGACATAGATGGCACCGTCTGGGCCGTAAAACGCCGGAATCCGATGACCCCACCAAAGCTGGCGGGAAATACACCAATCTTTGAGATCGCGCATCCAGGCAAAGTAAGTGTTCTCCCATTGCTTCGGCACAAACTGGATGTCGCCGTTTTCCACCGCTTCAATGGCAGGCTTGGCTAGGCTCTCGACCGCCACAAACCATTGGTCGGTCAGTAAGGGCTCAATCACCACACCCGAACGGTCGCCACGGGGTACTTTGAGGGTGTGTTGGTCGATCTTCTGGAGAAGCCCCAAGGCGTCTAAATCAGCCACCACCTGGGCGCGCGCATCAAACCGATCCATGCCCTGATAGGCAGCCGGCACCTCATCGTTCAGCTTTGCATCCGGGGTCATGATGTTGATCATCGCCAACCCATGGCGCTCACCCATCGCGTAGTCATTAAAGTCGTGCGCCGGGGTGATCTTCACACAGCCGGTGCCGAATTCTGGATCCACATAGTCATCGGCGATGATTGGGATTTCTCGATCACACAACGGCAGG
>CBFHVZ010000063.1:0-1655 GCA_965659195.1 Litorivicinaceae bacterium | reverse complement strand
ACTTGAGTTATTGACGCAATGGGCAAAGGCACGTCGAAGAAACGCATCCTCACAAGCCCTGGCCCTTCTAGTTTCAATAACAGCGCTTGACCGGACATTTATTGGGTGTACATTAATTATATGAATCTTGAATTCGACCCGATCAAAAGAGACAGAACTCTTCTTGAGCGGGGGCTGGACTTCGCTCGGGCAGGAGATTTGTTTAGTGGAGTTCATTTCACGGGTCAAGATAAGCGACAAGACTACAAAGAGGATCGATACATTACAGTCGGTTGGCTAGACGCCAACGTGATTGTCATGGTCTGGACGCCCCGCGGTGAGACCCGACGAATCATTAGTATGAGGAAAGCCAATGACCGCGAAAAAGCACTCTATGCAAAGCACTTGGGTTGATGCCGATGACGCACCCGAGCTGACTTCCGAGTTCTTCGAGACGGCTGATCTTTACGAAGGCAAAGTAATCAAAACCCGAGGTAGACCGAAGGCAGCGTCAACCAAGGAGCCTGTCAAGTTACGCCTCGACGCAGATGTATTGGCCGCACTACGGGCAAGCGGTGATGGCTGGCAAACCCGAATCAATGAGACGTTGCGTGCGGCCCTAAAAATGGCGGGGCGAATTTGAAAGCTCGCTTGAGGACCGCAGGATTTGTCAGGCATGTGAGCCTGATGAACATATGGGTGGAGGCGCGTACCGGAATCGAACCGATGTCCACGGATTTGCAATCCGCTGCATAACCACTCTGCCAACGCGCCATAGGTGGGGCGCGAATAGTACCGAGGACTGAAGGCTCACGCAAGGAAACCCCAAACAAAAACCCCGGCATTTGCCGGGGTTTTGCGTATCAGAGCATTTGAATACTCATCTCAGGCCATTAACCAAACATGTCAGAGACAATCCCGTTGTACCACCCGATTGACTCTTCATAGGTCTTCTTACGCAGATCCGCATCCTCACCCACTTCGGAGATGAATCCACTGGTCTTCGCGATCTTACCGTCGGCCGATTCATAGCTGGCGCCCACTTTAACGCCATCATTGGTGGCAATCAGTGACCAGCATGTATTCGAGTACTTCGGCTTGAACACACGCGAACCAGTCAAATCCCCACGGATGGCCATGGCAGCGACTTTGGCCTGTGAGTTGGCCGAGAACCCAGATTTCGGCATATCGCCAGCAATGGTGGCATCACCTAGCACATACACATCCCCGTTGATGGTGGACTGCATGCTATCTGGGTTAATCGGACAGAAGCCTTTGTCATTGGTCAAGCCTGCCGAGAACGCGATATTACCCGCACGCTGACCTGGGATGATGTTAGCCACATCCGCCTTGAAGGTATCCAACTCTGTTTCCACAGTCATGTTGTTGGCATCGATATTCTTAATGCCGCCGTAGAATGACGCCGGAATCCACTCAACCATGCCTTGGTAGTGGCGCGTCCAACCCTCTTGGAACAACGCCTGCTTTGAAAACTTCTCTTTAGGATCCAACACGATAATTTTCGCAGTTGGATTCTTTTGTTTCAGAGTGTGAGCGACCATCGAAATCCGCTCATACGGCCCTGGAGGGCAACGATAAGGATTTGGTGGCGCAACCATCAGGAACGTACCGCCCTGTGGCATGGCATCGATCTGTGCTTTCAGAATCTGAGTCTG
>CBFHVZ010000062.1:0-1694 GCA_965659195.1 Litorivicinaceae bacterium | reverse complement strand
CAACTCGTTGCCCAGACTCAATGGCCGACACCACCGCCGGCGCATCGGCCTCACGCAGGGAAATCAGGAAATGATCCAGCTCGACATCGGCCTCCGGCAAACGCCGATATAACTTATCAATCAATCCATCCACGAGGGCTTCAGGCATCAATTCCAACTGGCTTAAAAACTGATGCAACAGAGGGGATTGGATACGGGCAAACATCTCTTGTGCGAGGAGCCTGCCCTCGCGAAGCACCACACTGAATCCCCCATGCTGAAACACCGGTTCGCTGGTCGGACGATTGCGACGCGCCACGGTCACAAGGGGCGACTTCTCCGCCTTGGCGGTCAACAAAATCGAGAGGTTGTCGCCATCACTGTCCGTCGCTGCGATCACACCCGCCGCCTCATCAATGCGCGCCTGTTTCAGAGTCACCGCCTCTGTGCCCGTGCCTTCGACCCACTCAATGTCATCCGAGGCCGGCCGGTTCGGACTCACCCACACAAAGGAAATGGCATCGCGCACGAAGACCTCGCACACCAGTTCCGAAAACCGGTTCGAGCCACACACAATCCAATGCCCGGTCTCGGGTATAGGCATCGCCTCGATGCGATTCAAATCAGGATCCACCAGCTCGTGATACAGCGCATAGGCCTTGGGCCGCTGGATCAATTGACCCACGGAGCGAGCCGCCACACGATCCAAGTCAATAATGACTTCGGTATCGAAGCTTCGAAGATTGCGAGTATTGGCATCGGATTTGGAGCGCGCAAACACGGCCACCCGTGGCGCCAAGATTTTGACATTGGTTGCGACCGTGACATTGGCTTGATCATTGTCGGTCAAAACCACCACACCTTGGCATCTAGGATGCTGAACCCCCGCATCCACCAACACTTGAGGGTCCATGGCGTCAGCCCAGAAGACATCCAATTCATAGGACAAGTTCGACAAACGCGCCTGATCGAACCGGGATTTCTCTGACTCGACCGCCACACACCGCATCCCACTCTGATCCAAAAATCGGATCAACTGGCTGCCGGCACTGCCGTAGCCACAGACCACCCAAAACGGCACCGGGTGACTCTTCACACGGTTGACGGTTTTTTGATAGCGACGCAGCTTCCGAAATTCAGGATCGGTCAGCACCGTCAAGACCGCACCGAGCGCGTACAACCAGGCAATGACGGTCGAATAGATGACCACCAGCATCCACATCCGCTGTGCACCGGTGAAGGCATAGGGAAGCTCGCCGTAACCAATGGTGGTGGCGGTGTAGCTGATGACGTAGAACGCATCAAAGAAACTTAAATGATAGACCTCGCCGGCGTCGGTCTGCCCTGGAATCAGCACCAAGCCAAGACAACTCACCGCATAGGTGAGAATCAAGACAATCAGTGGGGTTCTGAGCTCTAGGAGCACGACCCACATCGGTGCCCCGCGCACTTTGGGGCGTGCGCGATATCGACCCATCAACGCTTAATCTGCAGCGTCTCGGCGAGCAACAACACCACACTGATGATGTTGGCCACCATAGCACCGCCGGCCAACGACACGACACTGGCCATCACGGTCCCGGAAATGGGCTCTCCGCTTTGGACCGCCATGCCCCACACCACGGCTCCGATGATGAGCTGTACATCGGCCACTAAACTCGTCGCCAAGAGCAGTGCACCCACGTGCGAGCGATCGCCGACTTTCAAGACGGTCG
>CBFHVZ010000061.1:0-1754 GCA_965659195.1 Litorivicinaceae bacterium | reverse complement strand
CACGCCCTCTTTGGATTCACGGCCTTTTTTCGCGATGACTTTTTGCGCGTCGGCGAGATTTTTACGAAGTGCCTCGAAGCGGAGACGGACTTCTTCAGGATCTGGACCTGAATCGCCTTCTTCGGATTCGTCATCATCGCCGTCATCGCTGTCATCGTCTGACACGTCGTCATCGAATTCTTGGTCGTTGACCTCTTCGGTGCTGTCAACGCCTTCGGGTTCCAGGTCATTGGGGTCTGGGTCTAAGAAACCGGCCAACAAGTCCGACATCCGGCCTTCTTCAGCTTGGATGCGGTCGTAAATGGCGAGCACGGATTCCACCAAGCCTGGGTAGTAGGCCATGGCCTGCATCACTTCGCGGATGCCTTCTTCGATCCGTTTGGCGATGACAATCTCGCCTTCACGCGTCAAAAGCTCCACTGTGCCCATTTCACGCATATACATACGCACAGGGTCTGTGGTTCGACCGACATCGTTTTCAACCGAGGCCAGCGCGGCGGCGGCTTCTTCAGCAGCCGCATCGTCGGCCGCTGAGGTGTTTTCACCGAGGAGTAACTGGTCGTCATCGGGGGCCTCTTCGCCCACCGCAATGCCCATGTCCCCAATCATCCGGATGATGTCTTCCACCTGATCCGGATCGGCAATTTCTTCAGGGAGGTGATCGTTGACTTCGGCGTAGGTCAAGTAGCCTTGTTCTTTGCCTTTAGCAATCAACTCTTTGAGTCGAGATTGACGCTGTTCGGTTTGTGTAAGCTCTTGATCCATCGGTTCTTCTGCCATGAAATGACCCAGTGGTGTGTGGTGAAAACGGCCGGGGATTATACACTGAAAACGGATCCGCCCGCATTTAATTTTTATGTTGGGCGAGTGCTTCGTGCAAGGCTTCAACCGAAATTCGGCCGTGCTTTGCGTCGTCTGCAAGCTGGCGCATCGATTCTGTGACCCACTGTTTTTTCAATTGAATCAGGCCATCTTCCAGCTCTTTGGACAGATGCTCGGCAGCCACCAGTGAATCCCGCTTGAGTAGGGCCGACAGCAGGCGGCCGATGTCGGTGCCGCTGAAATGCCCCATCAGAGTCGCCGTGCTCACCGGGCCGCGATCCGTTAAAAACCGGATGACCTCTCTGAGCGCGCACACATTGGTCAGTCGACTCCTGTCTGGGACAAGGGGCCAGCTCACGGCCTGTTGAGGGTCTTGTAAGATCAGCCACAACAGCCGGTTAATCAGCGGGTCTGGCTTGTCGGGTGAGGGCATCACCAGAGGTTGGACTGAGGGCGCGTCAGGCGCGGGCTCAAACGTTGGGGGCTCCGGCTCAAAGGCTTCCTCTGCCGCCGCCAAATCTTGATAACTGGCCAACTCCGCGTCCGAAGGAGTATCTGGCGTGTTCAGTGGGGCCGATGGTTGCGGCACGGGCTCACTCGGCAAGCTTTCGAGTTTCAAGTCAAGATCGGACCGACGAGTGCCTGAGAGCTCGGCCAATTCATCCAGCATCAACGAGCGATAAATGGTTTGCGGGACCCGAGCGATTTTAGGCAGTGCGAGCGCGGTCAATCGCGCCCGCCCATCGATCTGTGTCAGGTCGATCTCATCGGCTAATAATTCGATGAGGGCCCGTGCAGCCGGCACCGCTAGGTTCAGGCGGGCCAAAAAGGCATCGGTGCCCTCTTCTCGGACCAAAGAGTCTGGGTCGTGGCCTTCGGGTAAAAACAAAAATCGAATGCTAAACGCGTCGTCTAGGAAGGGGAGTACGGTA
>CBFHVZ010000060.1:0-1754 GCA_965659195.1 Litorivicinaceae bacterium | reverse complement strand
CGCGTCAATGTGGCGTGCGCCCATCATGTCGGCCACTTGTTTAAGGACTGCCACCACCTGGTGTTGCTCCCAATCGCGCAGCCGCTCATAGCGAAGCAGGAAGTTTTCTTGCAGCGGCTTCGGGGCCTGTCGTAACAGATCCTGCCCTGCTTCTGTAATCACCAGAAACACCTTGCGACGATCCGTCTCGGATCGTTTTCGCGTCAAAAGCCCTCGTCGTTCGAGTCGGTCGACGATGGACGTCACAGTCGCCTGAGACAGGTTTACCTCGGCACTGATCGCACGAATCGGCTGCTCTTCCGTCGCGGCTACTGTCTGCAGTACCAACAGTTGCGGCGTAGTGAGGCCAAACTCTTTTCCGAGTCGACTGGAGTGTTGGTCGATGGCCTGCACGATCCGTCGGAGAGCCACTAACACTTCGGTTTCTAGATTTTGCGGGTGCACGCACAGCCTTTTTATCAATCAAAAACGAGTGTGTAGTGTGCCAAGGAGACACTGGGTTTTTCTAGCCCTTAATTTTTGTCCTCGAACTAATTTTTAGCCAATCAAGTGATGTTTTAGATCGTCTATTTCTTTAAATCATTGTTTTTGCTATTATTTGAAAAGCATCTCAGGCTTCTGTAGTCTTTAAAAAGGTTTATAGGCTAATTAAAAAGCTCTAAAAAAACCCTATTAGGAGGATGTATGAATAAGGTTTTGGGAATTGTCGCAGCCGGTGTGGTGGTTGTAGCTGGTGTGATTCTGCTCCAGCAAGACGATGCAACTGAGGTTGCGGTCACAGATGAGTGTGGATCGATCACGATCGGGGAGATGGATTGGGCGAGTGGCGAGTTCTTGGCGCGCGTTGATGGCATGATCCTTTCGAAAGGATACGGTTGTCAGGTGGACTACCTGACTGCGGGCACGGTGCCACAGATCACCTCGATGAACGAGAAAGGTACACCCACATTTGCGTCTGAAATTTGGGCGAACGCCAGTAAAACCCTAATTGATGCGGCGGAAGCCGAGGGTCGTTTGACGCGGCTGAATAAGCAGCCAATCGAGGGCGCCGGTGAAGGCTGGTGGATTGATCCTATGATGCAGGAAAAGCACGGGTTCACCACGGTGGCTGAAGTCTTGGCACGCCCTGATTTGTTCCCGCACCCTGAAGATCCATCCAAGGGTGCATTCCATACCTGCCCAGCCGGTTGGGGCTGTGAGCTGTCTAATGCCAACATGTTCCGAGCGTTCGACATGGAAGCCAAAGGCTGGAAGATGGTTCTTCCCGGTTCAGGTGCCGGTCTAGACGGATCGATTGCCAACGCGGGTGAGCGTGGCAACCCATGGTTTGGGTACTACTGGGCGCCGACAACCATGATCGGAAAATACGAGTTGCAGCCATTGGATTTCGAGCAGGGCTATGACGCTGACAATTGGAACAACTGCATTGTGTTGCCAGTTGAAGATTGCGCGAATCCACAGCCAACCCGTTGGACGGTGTCTGAAGTGGTCAGTCTGGCCCAAGCGTCGTTTGTGGAAGAGGAGCCGGCTGCGTCTGAGTACGTTGCGAACCGTTCGTTGACGGTGCCTCAGTTGGGTAAGTATTTGAAGTACATGGATGCAAACCAAGCCACCGGTGAAGATGCGGCCATTGAGTTCTTGTTGAACGAAGAGCCGGTCTGGACCCAGTGGGTCACACCTAAAGCGGCTAAACACATCAAAGCGGCACTCTAAGCACGCTATACCAATCGAATCGGCGGGGGCTTCCTCCGCCG
>CBFHVZ010000059.1:0-1814 GCA_965659195.1 Litorivicinaceae bacterium | reverse complement strand
CGTCTCGATCCTATTCTGCCCTTCAAGATCACCGTGCCGACGAGCACCCCCGCGTTCCTTCCCAGAAACAGCTTTGGTCATAGGCTCCCGAACGGTCAATCGGTGACAGGGCTGAGCTGAAAACCCATATCACGTGCCGATGCCTGAAGAGTCGCAACCCGCCTCTTCAGGAATCTCTCTTCGTAGGCCTTTTCGCCGATATCCACGTATTCTTGACCATAGCGAAGCAATCGGTAGATTAATTTGGCGAGTTTACGTGCGATAGCAAAGACGGCGATACCACTATCTTTGGTACGGGCTAGGCGACGAAACTCAGCTCCAAGTGCGGTCTTCGAGTGCCTCAAAGTCAATGCGGACATGCGCAATACGTTGGCTAGGCGTGTTGCACCGAGTCCTTTTCTCTTTTTGCCTTTCAGGCGCTTGCCACCTGAAACAGCAACGTGCGGAGCCAAGTGTAACCACGATACGAAATGGCTCTCTGTAGGAAAGGCACTTAAGTCCGGTCCTACTTCGGTGAGAACTGCTTCGGCAGCGGCGGTGTTGATGCCATCGATGAGGTATAGATCGACACCGGAAAAGCGATACATCGCTTCGCGCAGCGCCTGCCCCCCTCGTCGGCGCAGCACGGTTTCTTTGCCTCGATTTGGATGTGGTGGCACAGCCGCGCCTTTTCTATCGGGCGGCTCCAGCTTCTCCAGTTCTAACCGGATCCTCATTTCGTAGGCTGTGATTTGTTCCTGCAGGTGGTCATAAAGACGTAGTGAACGCTCAAGATTGAACAGGTGTTCTTCTCGCCAGGTGCCGGTTAGATGCTCAGCAATTTCATCAATTGTTCTGCGACACCGAAAGTCGCGATGCTGCGCTAGTGCCTCGGGGTCGCGCTCCCCAGACACGATGGCTCGAATAATCGCCATCCCAGTCGTGCCGGTGATGTCACTAACCGCTCGGTGCACCTGAACATTCATCTGATCGAGAGATTTTTGCATCCATTGAACGGCTTGGCTCCGTTCTTCAACAAGGTTTTTGCACTGTCGCTGAAGCGTTCGCAGTGCACAGACATTCTCACGTGGTCGAAACGACCCTCGGAGCAACCCATGGCTGTGCAATACTTGAATCCACTGGCAATCCTCAACATCAGTCTTACGACCCGGCACGTTTTTCAGGTGCTGGGCATTGGCCAAAACAACGTCAAAACCTTCCGACTCAAGGAGTTCATATAGCGGTATCCAATAGACACCGGTGCTTTCCATTGCTACCGACTCAACGCCTTGTTGCCGCAGCCATCGGGCCAGCTCTAACAACTGTGGCGTCGTTGTTGCAAACCGACGTATATTAGCAATTCCGTCTTTACCCCTGGGGCCACATACCCAGTGTTCTCTGCTGCCAACATCGATGCCTGCGACCTCACGACGAATCAATTCCAGAGAAATCGATGTATTGGCCTTTGCCTTCCTGCTCTTGGATTTCCTACTACGCATTTGCTGACCTCTGAGCTTTTTGGTTCGCGTAGAATCAGCCCAAGTTGGCAGTATTTTTGGAATCTTCCCTAGGAGAGAGCCCGAAGACCTCATCAATGAACTGTAGCCGTCTTGGAACCAAACTCCTCAAGGGGCACTAACGCTCCAGTGGATATAGGGTCTTAGCTGCTGACCTACGCAGGATACCTACAAAGCCCTCTGGTCTGTGGCTGCACTGTTTCCTTATGAACTGTCGCCCAACGTAGGCGGGCGTGGCGAGACTCCTCACGCTTCCCAGAAACAGCTTTGGTCATAGGCTCCCGAACGGTCAATCGGTGACAGGGCTGAGCTGAAAAC
>CBFHVZ010000058.1:0-2118 GCA_965659195.1 Litorivicinaceae bacterium | reverse complement strand
ATCGATGACGGCACACCCTTTGATTTGTTTCTCTCTGCATCAACGACTCATATCGACAATCTGAAAAAGAACGGAGTGCTTGGCGAAACTGCCATTCTGGGCTTCAACGAAACCGTCTTGCTGCACCCGAAATCCATGGCACTGACACCGGATACCGCAGTCGTGGCAGTTATCAACCCAACGTATTCACTTGGCATGTCAACGACCGGCTTAGATCCAGAGGATGACGGCCCGATACCCGTGCTAGCCAAAATCGCCGAGGTGGCTGGGGTCGAGGTTGAGGCACTGATGCATCGCACACGGCTGATTACCGGTGGGCGTGAAACGCCGAACGCGCCTGAGGGTCGTAACCAATACGGCTGGTTCATGGAGCATCGCGGGATCGATCTGTTGCTGACGTATTTGTCCCATGCGCTTGCAGCCGTTGATGACAATACCAATATTCAATTCACGACTCTTCCCAAGCATGTCGCCGTTCGCGGTACCTATGGGGTTGGATTACACCCATCAGCCAGCGACGACGCGCGAGCATTTTTTGACTGGTTAATCGACATGGACGCACAACACATTCTCAATGATGGTGGCTTTAACTCCCCTCAAACGAATCCCTAAGGGGCTCCGTTGAAACGAACGAGGCCAAGTTCGGAAATATCTATTCCTTCGAATCGCGCCGCCTCCGCTTTAAAAACATCGGTCTGTGTAAATGCCAAAAGCCGCTGAAACGGTGGCTCAAAATAAGCATGACGATCCACCAAGAGATCAAACCATTCCGTACACATCGGTAAAAACTGAAGGTGGTAACGAGTGGCAAAACATTGCAAGCCAAAGGTTACATCTGCCTGCTGTTCCACCAAGGCCAAGGCGGCCTCGGTTTCAGTGCGGGCCTCTCGCACAGAAGTGATGTCATCCATCTGATAACCGCCGGCCTCGAGCGTTTGTTTCAAAATATGATAGCTGCCCGAATCAGCTTGACGACTGACCCATCTACCCTGCAGGGCATCTTTCAGACTCTCGATCGAAAAACCGGGTCTTGCGATCAAGCCACGTTGGCGCTTGGCCCAATGAATCAAAACCACCGGCGAATCAGCGAAGCCAGAGTCAACCGCCTCAATATTCCAATCTTCGCGATCAGTATTACGAAGGTGAATCCCGCACACTGAACCCTGTCGCTCGGCAAACCGTGCCAATCCGTCCAAGCTACCGCCCGCCAAGGTCGCCATGCCAGCACCGCTTGCACCAAGTGCCCATTCGAGCAGAGGATCGTGCGAGCCCAATACGGTGTGCGGGCGAGCAGAGAGCGCACCAGATCCACCGCGTGAATCCATCCAACGGCGCACTTCGAGACGAGGAAACAGCAATTTACCGGTCGCTTTGACACAAGGAATCTCACCACGAGCCGCCAAGTCATAGACTTTGCGTTCTTTTAATCGCAGCAGATCAGCCACTTCTTTGGTAGTCAGATAATCGGAATCAGACACAGGCCCTCCAGGCCATTAGAGTACACCAGTCCGAACGAATCACTTAGCGTGAGATGACAGCGCTGAGCCGTGTCCGTATGGTCTCAGCAGAGATGGCAAAATTCACACCGGCGTCGATATCGGCTTCTTTCGTAAAAATGGCTGCGACCAAACCCACAAGCCGACCGCTGGCGTCCACCAAAGCACCACCCGATGACCCTGGATTCACGGCGGCATCGGTCTGGATAAAGTCCTCGACTGCATTAAACCCTAAATCAGAGCGATTGACCCCCGACACCACGCCGCAGCTTAAGCTCAAAGGCAACCCAAAAGGGTATCCAAGCGCACAGACATGGGTCCCCACCGGCGGCTCATCTTTAACCAATGACAACCCTCTCTGTTGGACAGGTGTTTTCAGCACCGCCAGATCGGTCTCGGTATCGATGTATGCCACCTCGACATCGAATCGATCGCCCTGATAGGTCTCAACCTCAACGCGAACCGCGTCGGTAATGACATGGGCCGCAGTTAAAATCCAAGTCGTTGGGACCTCGCCTACCGACCAAAAAACGCCCGACCCCATCGGAGCTGAGCCGAGCGGCGCACCAAAGCCAGGACGATCAAATCCTGGCCAAGTGGGCAACACGCGAACCACCGAATC
>CBFHVZ010000057.1:0-2197 GCA_965659195.1 Litorivicinaceae bacterium | reverse complement strand
GTCGATGGGCTTGGGTTATAATTGTCAGAGTCAAATCCGGCTTGCCCAGGTAACTAAATACAACGGGCATCCCTGTCCTGTGGTCAGCTCAGCGGGTGCGTTGGTGGACAGTTTGGCGGTGATGAAGGCCAAAAAAGTGGCCTTAATTACCCCTTATCGGAAGCCACTGACGCAACGGGTCTGTGACTACATTGAATCCGAGGGATTTGAGGTGCTCGACGCGATCAGCTTAGAGATCCCTGACAACCTCGAGGTGGCCCGTCAGGACCCACGAGCACCGATTGAGTTGGTGGACCGATTGTCTTTGGCCAACGTGGATACGGTGGTCGCATCGGCTTGTGTGCAAATGCCGTCTCTCCCCTCGGTGCAGGGAATCCAAGACAAAACGGGCATACCGACGGTGTCGGCATCAGTCGCTACCACCTATCAAATGATGCGACATCTCAATTTGGAAACCCGGATGGACGGGGTTGGGGCTTTATTTACGCAGTAAGCGAGGACGCCATGGCTGCCAGCATTAAACAATGGATTCAACAGGTCACCGATCGGGCTCGCGAAATGCTCGACCTGAAGGCGACCGATGCGCCCTTAGATGATCTGATTACGCAATGCCATGCCGTCCTGTCCCGCCGTGGCGAGGCTACCGGGCTCGCACTGGCCGGGTCCGTGGTCGATGGATGGCGAGCCTTGGATGAGTCGGATCATCTGGACTTTTTTAATCGGTTGTTGACTGAGTTTGGTCCGGATACCGATGCACTGAAACAGGCCATTAGCGCCTACCAAGCCGAGCCCGGAGAAGCTCAGACGCTGCAATTGCATCAAGCCGCAGAGGCTCGTCGTCAGGAATTGTTCCGGCGCATGAATGCCGCACCCCACGGTTTACAAACCTTAATCGGGATGCGTGAGGCCCTTCGCAAACACTTAAAAGCTGAACCTCATCTGGCACCCATCGATACTGATTTTGTGCACCTGTTCACCTCCTGGTTTAACAAAGGCTTTTTGAAGCTCGAGCGGATTGATTGGGACACACCGGCGGCGGTCTTGGAAAAACTCATTCAGTACGAGTCGGTACACGAGATCCAAGGCTGGGACGATTTGCGTCGTCGATTGGCCGAAGACCGTCTGTGTTTTGCCTATTTTCATCCGGTCATGCCCGATGAGCCTCTGATCTTTGTGGAAGTGGCCCTAGTGACTGGCATCGCCGATGCCATTGGGCCGCTCTTGGATACGCCGCCCGCGCCTCCGGTGGGCGCGGACACCGCGGTCTTCTATTCGATCAACAACTGCCAGCCAGGTTTGGCGGGTGTGAGCTTTGGTAATTTACTGATTAAACAGGTGGTGTCTGTGCTGCAGGCAGAACACCCCAAATTGAAGCGCTTTGTCACCCTGTCTCCCATCCCCGGATTGGCGCGATGGGTGAAGAAACATCACCCCGACTGGGACGCAGCCTTTAGCAATGGCGCGCCGGCCGACTCGCTCAAAACGATGGTCGCCCGCTATCTGACAGAGGCGCCCAACGGCCGTCCCTTGGATCCGGTCGCGAAGTTTCACTTGGGCAATGGCGCCACCTTAGAGCGCATCAATGCGCACGCCGATTTAAGTGAACGTGGCCAAGCCCAGAGTTACGGCTTCATGGTTAATTACTTGTACGAACTCGACGACATAGTCACCAACCACGAACAACTGATGGAGTCTGGACGAATCGCCGCTTCTAAGGATGTTCAACAACTGCTGAAGAAACAGCCTGCCATGCCTTTGAAGGAACTGCCCCATGTCAAATAATAATCTCTATAAAACCATTCAGTCGGCCCTTCATGCCAACCCCGACCGTGCGCTCATTCGGCTATTAGATGGGCGGTCGTTGACTGGATCGGACTTGGATCGCGAGTCTGCGGTCGTGGCCTCTGTCTTAGTGGCCGCTGGGGTCACACCGGGTGATCGGGTCTCGGTCCAGGTGGAAAAGAGCTGGATGAATGTGGTCTTGTACTTGGCGGTACTTCGCGTCGGAGGGGTTTATCTCCCCTTGAATACGGCCTATACCGACAGCGAAATTACCTATTTCCTCACAGACGCAGAGCCTAAAGTGCACGTCTGTAGCGACGCACGAGCGGCGCACGCCGAGAGCCTGACCGATCAGGTCTCTGGATTGTCTGTGATGACCTTAGGCGATGAGAGCGGTTCTCTGTTTGAGGCCTTC
>CBFHVZ010000056.1:0-2225 GCA_965659195.1 Litorivicinaceae bacterium | reverse complement strand
GCCGACGGACACCCGTTGAGGCAGAAACTGGCCACAGTGGGTATTGAACACTGACACGATACAACGACACAAAACCACACAAGGATCCCCACATGAATGTTGCGTTTTTAGGATTGGGCGTCATGGGTTACCCCATGGCAGGTCATCTACAAAAAGCCGGCCACTCGGTGACCGTGTACAACCGGACTGCAGCCAAAGCAGAAGCCTGGGCGGCGGAATTCGGCGGACGGCATGCGGCCACCCCCAAAGAGGCCGCTGTCGGACAAGACATTGTTTTTGCCTGTGTCGGCAACGACGACGATTTGCGGGCCATTGCCACCGGTCCTGAGGGCGCCTTTGCCGGCATGAGCGAAGGGGCTTTGTTTGTCGATCACACCACGGCGAGCGCGGAAGTGGCCCGCGAATTGGCCGAGGCAGCACGTGGCCTGCATATTGGCTTTATGGATGCCCCGGTTTCAGGCGGACAGCAGGGTGCCGAAAATGGGGCGCTGACGGTGATGGTGGGTGGCAGCGAAGCGCATTTCGCTAAAGCGGCCCCAGTGATTGATGCCTATGCGCGTGCGTGCACCTTAATGGGTGAGGTAGGGGCCGGTCAGTTGACCAAAATGGTCAACCAAATCTGTATCGCTGGGTTGGTCGAAGCGTTGTCCGAAGGCTTGTCGTTCGCCCGGGCAGCGGGCCTTGATGCCCACAAGGTGGTGGATGTGATCAGTCAAGGCGCGGCCCAGTCTTGGCAGATGGAAAATCGATACAAGACCATGTTGGATGATCATTTCAGCCACGGCTTTGCGGTGGATTGGATGCGCAAAGACCTGTCGATTTGCCTAGCCGAAGCACGGAAAAATGGTGCCGCTTTGCCGGTGACGGCGATGGTCGATCAGCTCTATGGCGAAGTGCAAGCCATGGGCGGTGGCCGTTGGGATACCTCGAGTTTGTTTGCGCGGCTTGAGGCAATGCGGACCGGCCGTGGCGGCTGAGCCCAAAGATACGCTCCTCTATGCACTCACTCGCCGGGAGCACTCGGTGAGTGAGCTGTTAAAGAAACTCGCCCAAAAACACCCTGAACTGTCTCGGACGGAAGCTCGAGATCTGGTGCGATCTCTGACGGATGCCGGTCTGCAATCGGACTCGCGTTTTGCTGAGATGCTGGTGCGATCTCGATTGGGCCGCGGTCATGGGCGGCGTCGCATTGAGCAAGAGCTGTCCTTACATGACATCGACCCTGACACCGTGGCTTTCTGTTTTGATGAGATGGCCGACGATGAATCGGACCGGGCGCTTGAAGCGCTCGAGAAGTGGGCTCGCTCCAAAACCTCGCCGTCACGCGACCAAGCCCTTCGCTTTTTAGCGGGTCGTGGCTTTCAGTTTTCCGACGCAACTAAGGCGATTCGCACATTTTTCAGCTAGCATATCGACTCTTTTGATACGCAAACCCAGAAAGACCATGAAAAGCGCTGAAATTCGTTCCCAGTTCCTAGAGTATTTCCGTGAACACGGCCACACCGTGGTGTCCTCGAGTCCTTTGATTCCAGGCAACGACCCGACGCTTCTGTTTACCAACGCCGGCATGGTGCAGTTTAAAGACGTATTCACCGGGGAAGAGAGCCGTCCGTATCAGCGCGCGACCACCTCTCAACGGTGCGTGCGGGCAGGCGGTAAGCACAACGATTTGGAAAACGTCGGCTACACCGCGCGCCATCACACGTTCTTCGAGATGCTCGGCAACTTCAGTTTTGGCGATTACTTCAAGGAAGACGCGATTCGGTTTGCCTGGGGATTTTTGACGGAGCGGATGGGGTTGCCGGCTGAAAAGCTGTGGGTGACGGTGCACACCAGTGACCAAGAAGCCGAAGACATTTGGCTGAAAAAAGTCGGGATCGATCCGAATCGGTTCTCACGCTTAGGCGACAAAGACAACTTTTGGTCGATGGGTGACACCGGTCCGTGCGGTCCCTGCAGCGAGATTTTCTATGACCACGGTCCAGAGGTGCCCGGGGGTCCCCCAGGATCACCGGATGACGATCTCGACCGGTATATCGAAATTTGGAATTTAGTGTTCATGCAGTTTGAGCAGGCGGCCGATGGGTCACGGACGCCTTTACCGAAGCCTTCGGTGGATACCGGCATGGGCTTGGAGCGGATCGCCGCGGTCATGCAAGGCGTGCACTCTAACTACGAAATCGATTTATTCCAGGCGCTGTTAAAGGCAGCGGCCGAGGCAACTC
>CBFHVZ010000055.1:0-2281 GCA_965659195.1 Litorivicinaceae bacterium | reverse complement strand
GGATTTGTCGAAGCCTATGAGTTTGCGATCGACGTGGACGATGGATTTGACATCGATGAAGCGGGCCCAGGTGATTTGCACGCCGTGGTGCGTCGCTCTGTGATTCGCAACAACCTCGATGAGGGGCTCGACTTTGACGAAGAAGGCGAAGGCTCGATCGTTTTGTCTTTGTTGGATGTGGAAGCCACAGGCAATACCGATGATGGCATCAAAAACTCAGAAGCCGATGGCGGCGATGTGCGTGCCGTGGCGCTTGAGATGGCCTCAACGGGCAATGGCGGAAAAGGTGCGGTGTTCGAAGAGGAAGATGCTGGCGATGTGATCGTGCGTATCCTCGAGAGCCGGACCGAAAATAACGACGACAGTGACAAGACTGGTGTTGAAGCCGTTCAAGAAGACGCAGGTCGTGGTGAACTGACCGTGATCAGCTCTCAGATTGCCGATGGCATTGATGCAGAGGGCGTCACTGCCCAGTAAGGCGTCACCCAGTGCTCGGTCCTGACTTTTGAGTCAGGATCGAGTGTGGTGTCGTTTTGGGTTGCTGATCAGGGGCTTGGCGTGCTCCGGCAAGTCCCCGGTTTGCAGTATCCAATCAACGACTCCGTGAACTGTCTTAGGCTTTAAGTACGCAATCAGCATCATTGCGATAGCCATTACCCATCCAAGAATCAGGCCCACTCGTGATACCCACGATAAGGGTGCCACTTCATCCAGATTAATTAAGCCACTTGATATCCAGGTGACCTCTGCGAGGTCAGGCTCAAATACCTGAGACCAGGCACCGAACTGACAGACAACCTCAACGGGATGCCCCTCGTTGACTTGCGACAGCACATTGGAAAATACCGTGGGCAACGAACGCACATTGACCCGGTCTGTTGAGATGGAGCCGGTCCGATGCACCTCATCCCCTTGCTCGCAACTCACAGCCGGGCGCAGTTGCCAAGCTGAGAGGGGCGTTTGCCACCATTGGCTTAGCATGACCAGTGCCAACAGGACGCCAAATCCCAACAGAACACGCGCTGCGGTTATGGGTTTTGATTGGCTTGTGCGCGCAATCATTTCGACGACGCCTCTTATGGGGTGGGACGGTCTAGGTCGCCAATTAAGGACAGGATGAAGAAGTGTTGACGATGCAGTTCACTCTTCAATTCGATCGCCTCCAGCGAATTTTGAAACACGCGATCCTGGGCGGCCAGGAGGTCATTTAAGGGACGCCGTCCCGCAAGCCATTGTTCAATATAGGCTTCGCGGGATGCGATTTCTTGGTCTCGCTTGGCTTGAGAGGCTTTAAACTGAGGAATTAAGTTCACCCGCTCAGAGTAGGCCGCGTTGACAATACGCTCGACGGCATTGACCGTTTGATCGTGACGGAAGCGTGCGCTTTCTAGATTGTTGAGCGCTCGTTGAACCGCAGCTTCTTGACGACCGCCATCAAATAAATCCGCCGTCATCCGGAGGCCAATCGATGAATCATAGTAGTCATCGCCGCGATTAAAGGTGTCAAATCCTGTGGCGCTCGCTTCCACTTCAATGCGTGGTAACCCATCGCCTTTGCTGGCGTCGAATTCAGCAAGCGCGACATCGATGGCGGCCTGAGAAGCCTGGATTTCTGGGTTAAAGGCCATGGCCATATCAAACCCGGTTCGCGGATTGAGTGGAATTGGCGCGAACACATCGGGGAACGCCAAGATCACCGGCGGGGCTGCAAACACCTCTCGGAACTCAGCAGTGGCTGCAGCTTGTTCGGTTTGAATCTCTCGAATTCGATTACGTGCCTCAAAAACCCGCGCGTTGATTGAGATCATTTCACTCGGCGCATCACGACCGGCGTTGACGCGTTCACGAATCATGTCGCGAATTCGTTCGACCTCGGTGAGGTGCGCTTCGGCGATTTGTAATTGTTCTTGGGTTTTGGCTAGGGCAATCAATGTATCTGCCGCCTGGATGGCTACATTCTGTTCGGTGGCTTCGCGCTGCTTGGAGGCGACGGTGCGTTGCCCCTCAGCGGCATTGACGCGAGACCGCGTCGCCCCGCCATCAAACAGGAGCTGGCGGATGGTCAGTTCCGGAGAGACCTGCATCCGGTTATCAGCCTCCATGCCATTCATCGACGGGACGCGCTCTCCGTCTCGTACTGAACGTTCTACGGCGCTCGATACACCCAACGACACCTGTGGATACAGGGCAGCTGCTCGTTCGTCAACGCCAGCGGCTGCCGCTCGTTCACTAAAGAGCGCCACACGGGTGGCAGGGTTACTTTCGACGGCAGACAGAATCA
>CBFHVZ010000054.1:0-2398 GCA_965659195.1 Litorivicinaceae bacterium | reverse complement strand
CACAACGATGGCTACGCCGCTTTTCGGGACACCCACTGTTACAGTCGCGCCTCAGCCGATTTCAATTTCTGCAAAACATCGTCGCCCCCGAGACGTTCCATGCAGTCGCCCTACTCCCGCTCACGGGTGATCTGGCCAATGCGGGCAAAGCCATTCGTGACGGCATGCTGTATCAGCATGCAAAGCGCTCGACATCGATACCGATTCGCCTAGACATTCGCGACAGTGCCTCCATGACCGAGGCAGACTGGATTCAATTGGCTGCGAACACCGACATCGATCTCATCATTGGGCCGCTGCCGAGGGCACAAATCGCGACTTTACTGGCTGCCGCACCCAAGGCACCGGTCCTGACACTCAATCGACTCGACTCAAGTACACTCAGTGGTACAGGGCCTGTCTATTCATTCAGCCTAGCCATCGAGGACGACGCACAATCCGCCGTTGACTATGCCGGGATGGCCACGAATGCACCGCGACTCCTTACCTTTTATACAGAATCTGACTTAGGACGGCGGACGGCAGAAGCGACTCGACTGCAGCTCACTCGAATTGGTGGCACCCTGGCGGGTAATTTCCCACTGGATGCTGAAAAGCCTGAACTCACTATCGCTCAAGCGCTTGGGGTAAGCGATAGCGAAGCACGTCGCAGAGAAATCAGCCGTGCAATCAATTTACCTTTGAAACACACACCCCGTATTCGGACAGATCTCACCGCGGTGGTCTTACAAACTGACACCAATCGAGGCCGTCAGATTCGCCCCTTGCTTGATTTTTACTACCTAAAAGATACGCCGGTTTTGTTGATTGGGGCATACCGAGCGGATTTAAGCGAAATGACCGAAGACTTCAAACGCTCCTATCTACTGGTGACTCCCTGGGAGCTCGGCTCATCCGCACGAATGGCGCTGACTTCACGTCCATGGGTGCAAAGCCCATTTGGCACCCTAACAGGGGTTGGCGTGGATGCCATGGAATTGGCGGTGCGGCTTGGGTTTGGAGAACCGATCGATTTCACTGGACAGACCGGACACCTGTCGCTGGGCGAGTCAGGGTTGATCGAGCGCCGACTCAGCGTGATGGCAATTGATGGGCGAGAGCGCATCACTGAGGTACCGTGGCAACCGACCCGGCAACCTTTACGCTACAAGGACACAGCAAATGCTCGATAAAAGTGCATTAGAAGAGCGAATCGCGATGCGGATTGCCAAAGCCACCGAAGCGCTACAACAAAGTTTTGAGCTGGCAGGACCGCTCGTCGAAGCGTCCCACACTCTGGCCAACACGCTCTTAAATGACGGCAAGATATTGGTGTTAGGCACCGGATCATCGGCCGCACTGGCACAAATCTTCGTCGCCAATATGATGCATCAATTCGAACGGGATCGGCCTGCCTTGCCGGCTATCGCGCTCTCTTCTGACGTAGTGACCATCAGCTCGCTCGCCGATCAGCCAAATACTGACCAATACGCGCGGCAAATTAAGGCATTGGGTAAAGCAGGCGATTGTGTCTTAGTGATCTCAGCGACCGGTACGCGCGCTAACGTGATTCAATCTGTGGTTGCGGCACATGAGGCCAACCTTCCTGTGATCGCATTGACCGGAGGTGATGGCGGAGAAATCGCACCTCTACTAAACTTCGGAGACTCAGAGATTCGGGTTCGCTCAAATCACCCCACCACGGTCCGTGAACAACACCTCATGATCGTGCATTGTTTGAGCGAGCTCATCGACCATCAGATATTCGGATAAGTAAAGAGGATCAACCCATGCGTACCCCCGCTGTTTTAGCATTACTTGGCACTCTATGGCTCAGTGGATGCGCCACATTGATTGATTCCACGACCTCAGAACCGATTACAGACAATCGAGGCGATCGAACGGCTGGGCAAGTGCTAGACGATGAAACCGCCGAAGTCACCATTGCCGTCAATCTGAAGAAAGCCTCACCTGAGCTCAAAGTCAGCAACCTCAATGTCAAGGTATACAACGGAGTGGTCTTGATTGCAGGCCAGGTGCCTTCTGAAGAGGCGCGCAAAACCGCGGAGCAGGTGGCCAGCCAGCACCGTGGCGTAAAGCGCGTAATCAATCAATTAGAAATTGCCGGCAAAGCCACCATTATTTCTGAAATCAATGATTTGACGATCTCGACCCAAGTCAAAGCCATGGTGCTCAGACAGTTGGGCCGGGATGTGTATGGTCGCACCTTGATCACTACGGAAAATAGTGTGGTGTATGTGATGGGCTTCGTTACCAAAACCGAGGCCGAGGCACTCGAGAACGTCATCAGCACCGTGCGCGGTGTGAAACGAATCGTGCGTGCCTTTGAATTTATCGACTAATCGTCGGTTTTTACGATACGAAGTGCGGGCTTACCTTTCTTGGGAGGTGCCGGCAC
>CBFHVZ010000053.1:0-2920 GCA_965659195.1 Litorivicinaceae bacterium | reverse complement strand
GCGACTTTCCTACATCTGGTGCACTTTGGTTGCGTCTATACAGGCCTCGCGGTCGGCGCCTCGGCATCGATGCTTGCGTTATTTGCCGCGAGCCAGCCGGTGTTGATTACCTTGGTATCTGCTTGGATGCTTCGACAAAATCCGAGCCCGCGAGTTTGGGCAGGTCTGGCCCTTGGGCTTTGCGGCGCGGCCTGGGTAATCGGCGTGCAGGGTGACTTCTCAAGTGGCGTACTGATCGGCTCTTTTCTGGGTTTCTTTGCGGTGGTGGGTCTGTCTGTCGGGCAAGTCATTGATAAACGCCAGCGTCCAGACAGCCATCCGTTGATGGTTTATTTCATCCAATATGGCTATGCGAGCCTTGTGAGTATCCCCATAGCGCTCTTGTTTGAGGGCTATTCTGTGACCTGGGCGCCGCCTTTATGGGGCGCACTGGCGTTTCTGGTTCTTGGTAACAGTCTAGTCGGTATCTTCTTAATGCTCACCATGGTTCGCTTTGGGGCCGTGTCCCGAGTGACCAGCATTATGTTTTTGGTGCCGGGCTTGGGGGCACTCATTGCCTGGGCGCTGGTAGGTGAGGTGATGCCGCTGATTGCATGGGGTGGCGTCGCCCTGGCTGCAGTCGGGGTGTTGATGGTGATTTATGCGCCAGAGAGGTCTTCTGCGTGAAGCCTCTGACTTGGTATCCCGTGCTTCAGGCATTGGCGGATGGTCGATGCCACTCCGGCGAGACCTTGGGGCAGCGCTTGGCGCTGACTCGGTCCGCCATCTGGCAACGGGTCGTGCAGTTGCGTGCCTTGGGTGTGCCGATCGAATCGAGTGAGGCGGGCTATCAAGTTCCGGGTGGGTTGTATCTCCCAGATGCGCAGCGCTTGAGTGCGCTGGTCGCCATTCCGGTTGAGGTACGACTGGACACGGCTTCCACCAATCGGGATCTATTAGACGGACCGGGTACTCCGTGTTGTGTGCTCGCGTTGTCGCAACGAGCAGGTCGCGGTCGTCGAGGTCGATCTTGGGTGGGTGCGCCAGGCCGTACATTGATGCTGTCTGTGGGCGTTGCCGTCGAACGCCCATTACACCAGTTGTCTGGTTTGTCCGTGGCCCTAGGCGTCGCGATTTGCCACTATATGAGAAATATGGGTGTGCCGGCTCAGTTGAAGTGGCCAAACGATTTGTGGGTAGGCCAGAGGAAGTTGGCGGGTTTGTTAACCGAGCTTAAGGGGGACGTCTTGGATCAGTCCTTCGTGGTGACTGGCATCGGCTTAAACTTGGCATCGCTTTCAGGCTTTGATGAAAACATAGCCTCTGTCTCGGATACGCTGCCATCGGGTTGGTCTGATGAAGAGACGGCCGGCCTGATTGACGTCATGGTAAAGGCATTAGTGGATTACCCCGGTGAGCTTACGGCGCAATTCTACGAGCGATTCAATGCCGTGGATGCTTTACAAGGACGGGAGGTTGAAGTGACAAGTCAAAATGCCCGTATCGTCGGAATCGCAAGTGGCCTGGATGCCAATGGGCAGCTTCAGGTGATCAATGACCAAGGATTGCACGCCGTGTCTGCTGGCGACGTCAGTGTGAGGCCGCGGTCATGATTCTTCGAATGGACTTGGGGAACACTCGCTTAAAATGGATCTTGGTCCAGTCGGATCAGTTGATCGAGCGGGGTGAGCTGGCGCCAGAGGCAGTGGAGTCGGGTCTTCGCAGTTTGCCTTGGCCGGTCATTGAGGCAGTGCAGCTTGTCAGTGTGGCTGATCCTATGTTGACGGCAGCGATCAAAGTCAGTTGTGACAGTTTTTCCTCGCCGTCCACCGACGTGTTGGAGGTCGATCTCTCTCGATTGCCCAGAGGGTTTGGTTTGGGCGAAACGGTCGCTTCGCAAATCGGTGCCGATCGAGTGATGGCAATGCTCGGTGCGCGTTCGCCGGATGCTCCGGATGGAGGCTACATGGTGATCGACGCAGGCAGTGCTTTGACGGTCGATTATGTGGCGTCGGGCCAACATCAAGGCGGTTATATCGTTCCTGGGCTCGGCCTATCCCGTGACGTACTTGGGCAGAAAACGGCCCGCATCGGTCAGGTGACGCCAACGCTCTATTCGGCCTTATTAGAACCTGGCCGTGTCACGCAGCGCGCGGTTGAGCACGGCATCCGCCGTCAGTTGATCGCCTTTTGTCAGTCTGCCGTTCAGGACGCTCCCTGTCCTGTTGGCCGGGTGGTCCTTACCGGCGGAGATGCCGAATGGCTTGCAGGGCACTTGTCGGGGCCGATTGAGGTTGAGCCTGACTTGGTGTTTCAGGGCCTCGCACGATTTTTCACTCCGCTGTCATAATTTTTTACAAAGCCCTTGTGTTTAGCCCTCGATTTTGGTTAACTTTCGCGCCCTGAATTGCCGGAAAGCAGTTCAGGAATGCCGGCATAGCTCAGCAGGTAGAGCAGCGCACTTGTAATGCGAAGGTCCCGAGTTCGATTCTTGGTGCCGGCACCACTCCCAGCATGGGCTGGGTCGTGGAGGGGTGGGTGAGTGGTTAAAACCGGCAGACTGTAAATCTGTTGCCTCTGGCTACGCAGGTTCGAATCCTGCCCCCTCCACCATAATTTGTGTGCGGACGAGCAGGGTTCTGGTCGTCCGCTTTATGTCGCACCAACACGAGTGAAAAGGACGAGGTAACGTTCCCATGGCAAAAGAGAAGTTTGAGCGCAGTAAGCCGCACGTAAACGTAGGTACGATTGGTCACGTTGACCATGGTAAGACGACATTGACGGCGGCGTTGACACGTGTTGGTGCGGAGATTTTTGGTGGTGATGCGCGTGCATTTGACCAGATTGATAACGCGCCTGAAGAGCGTGCGCGTGGTATTACGATTTCGACTTCGCACGTGGAGTATCAGTCACACATTCGTCACTATGCGCACGTTGACTG
>CBFHVZ010000052.1:0-3141 GCA_965659195.1 Litorivicinaceae bacterium | reverse complement strand
GTCATAAATATCCAAGCTAATGTCCGCAGGCAGGCCAACCAGCGCATCCACCGAGCCCACCGAGCCGGTCGCCGCAATCCAGCGGCGGGCATCATCGCTGGCTTGTGCGTCAAACAGACCAAGGCCAAAGGCCACATCCGACACCGCAACACCGCGCGCATCGGGGTTCACCTCATCGGCCGCAATACGCCCATCAAGGTTCAGATCGCGCCGATACGGCCCATCGCCGACAAAGCCCGACAGGCCATTGCCTGCAAAGCTGAGCATCTGCGTTTGCACCGTCGAGCCATCCGAGAGGGTCACCTCCATCAAGCTGCGTTCAAATCCAAGCCCGCCCGAGAGCGACACGAAATCGCCAATCCGCAGATCCACATCCCCGCTGGCGCGGATCAGCTGGCCACGCGAGCCGTCAAAATCAATCGAAATCCAGCTGTCAGGGCCCGTGGCAATGGCCAAATCATCCGTCCCGTCAGCCGCAAAATCCACCACGTAGAGATCCGCGTTTTGACCTGCTGGCGTGCCAGAAACCAGGTTCAGCTCAACCGACAGATCCCGCGCCGCCAGCGTCAGGTCATCCAAACCAACCGCCGCAACGCTGCCCGCTTGCGCGCTCAGCGCGCTCCATTGCAGATCGGCCAGCGCCGGGTCACCGCCCTCGGCCACGCGCATCACCGAAAGACCAAATTGCAGATCTTCCAGCGCCAGGCCAACCGCATCAGGGTTTTGCCCCGGCGCTTCACCTGCCGTGATGAACCCGTCGCCATCTTGGTCCAGCCAATAGGGACCGCCCGCGCCGACAAAGCCATAAAGCCCGTCAGCACCAATCGCCAACATATCTGCGCGCAGGCTGGTGTTATTGGCCAAGACAATATCCCGGGTCGACTTCTCAAACCCGACCGAGCCGCTGGTGTAGAAGAAATCCCCAATGCGCAGCGCCACATCCGCTTGCGCCCGCACCAGGCTGCCCAAATCCCCATCGGTGTCCAGCGTGACAAACGTGCCCGCCGTATCAATGGGAACCACAACCGCCTTATCGTTCGAGAAATCCCCAATGGTTTGCCCGTCGCTGCTCAGGTTCACCTCAACCGTTACAGCGCCAAGCGCCAGATCAACGCTTTGCAGACCAACCTCGACCGCTTGTGCCGCAACTGCATTCAGTGCCAGCCAGCTGCGGCCCGTGGCCTCATCCAGATACAGCGCCAGGCCAACATCAATGCCCGACATCTCGATCCCTGCGGCCGCAGGATTAACCGCCTCATCCGACAGATCGCCATCATGGTCGCTGTCCAAACGATAAGGCCCGTTCAACCCAGCAAAGCCCATCAGGTTCTGCCCGCCAATCAGCCAACGCTGAACCTCCGGCGCATCCTCTGCAAACCCTTGGTTCTGATCCAGCAGGTTCAGCTCGGCCAGCCCTTGCGACAGAACAAAATCCCCATCCACCGTGAAGAAATCTGCCGCCGTCACCGTCATCCCAACCGCGTAATCGCGCGGCGTATCAAAATAATCAGGGTTAAACAGCATCCCCAGATTATCCGCAGACAGCTTGTCATGCGCCACAAGCGTCAGATCATCCGCCGCAACACGCGCCGCACCAGCGATCCAAAGCCCCGCACCCGCGCCCGCAGGCGCCGCATCCGACAGCTCCAGAACCTGGCTGCCATCGCCATGGCCAAACAGCCCCAGACCATCGCTAAAGCGCCCCGAAACCGCGCCCGCCTGCAACAGCTGAACCGTCTCACCCTCGGCCAAAGACAGATCCGCCGGCACAACCAAATCCAGAACACTGCCCGCGCCAAGCGTCACCGTGCCCGTCACCTCAAAGGGCCGCAGCGCCCCATCCGCGCCCAACTCCAGGCGCAGAACCTGATCTGTCGCAAAGCTCTGATCGCCCTCAATGCGCAAGCGCCCGGCCCCGCCCTGGCGCGAAATCACACCGCCAGCCAAACCGCCAGCCGCCGTCATAAACTGAACACCAGAAGCCGCTTTGATCAAAATATCCCCAAAGCTGGCCAGCAAATCACCAAGTGCCGCCGCCCCATCCGACAGGACCTTAACCATGTCATCCGCAACCAGCGTCAGCGCCCCGCTCGTGCTGCGCACAGACCCCTCCAGCGCAATCACACCGCCGGTGCCCGCAGCCCCAAGCGAAATCGACGCCGCACCAAGCGATTCCACACCGCCATCCGCAATCGTCAAAACACCCGACTGCTGTGGATCAATCGACAGCGATATCGCACCCCCATCAAGCGAGCGAACACCCGATACCGACACATCCCCAAAGGCCAAATCAGACACACGCAGATCGCCCGCAGACACCAGCGAAATCGCACCGCCCGCACGCGCCGCAACACGCCCCGCATCCAAGCGCAGCGCCTCAGGCGCACCCGCGCCCGCCAAGCCGCCCGCCGCAACGTCAAACCCAATCGCCTCAGAGGCCACAAGCACCGCATCCGCCGCCGCAATACCCGCGCCGCCCACAACCTGTTCAATCGAGCCGCCAAGCGCCTCGAACACAGCCACACCGCCAGCCGTCACCGCAGAGACAGAAATCCCGCCGCCCGCGCGCAAATGCACATCCAAATCCGCACTCAAATCACCGCCAAGCGCCTGCGCAATATCACCGCCAAGCGACGCAACATAAAGCGACCCGCCCGTGCTGTGCACAACAGAAGACCCACCAAAAACAATCTCCCCGCGCGCAATCAGATCAATGTCAGACGACACCGAAACCGCACCCGAAACACCCAGATCCCCGTAAATCGACGCCGACAACTCACCCGTCACAGCCGCCGCAAAATCCGACAAGTCACCATAGGACGTCACATAAACATCACCCACAGAGACCACATCAAGCGACCCCGCCATAACATCCAGCGCATCAGACATGACACCAACGCCAGAAACATCAAACACAACCGAACCCGTCGAGCTCACATCCAGAAGACCACCAGACGCCGCACCCAAAACAGACCCAACAGACGACGCATCCAAGGACCCAACAGACAAACCACCAAAACGTAACGAACCAAAATCATCCGCAATATACGCCGCACCACCAATACTGCCGCGCAATACACCCAAACCACTCCCCGATAACAAACCACCACGATCAACAGACCCAAAATCTCCACCAACAAA
>CBFHVZ010000051.1:0-3166 GCA_965659195.1 Litorivicinaceae bacterium | reverse complement strand
GGGTTTAAGTGCAAAATCAATCCGTCCGCATCAATGGGTTCTAAGATGCCGCCGAGGTCTTCAATTGACTTTAAGTGTTGCAAATTGACGGCCCCAAAGTTGGCCAGTAAGGGTTGCCCCCCTATGGCTTTGCGAATTTCTCGACCAAGCCCACCGGTGTGTCCGTGTTGGATGCCGATGCGTTGTGAGCCGACGCCCATGGCGAGTCCCATTTCACAACAGGCTTCGGCGAGGTGGCGATTGATTCGCTCAGATGCCTCCGGACCTCCGGTCATTGAGCTGACAAAGATGGGTGCATTGATCACGTAATCGAGAAACGGAGCTCGCAAATCGATGGCCATCAGATTGCACTCAGGCAAGGCACAGTGTTTGAGCCGTATGGCGTCAAAGCCATTCTGTTGCGGGGCTTGATTTAAGGCATGGCTCACATGTCCTAATTTTCTCTCATTCGCTTCCATGACGGTTCCTACTCCATTCCATCAGCGCCATGTGTGGGACGGTCAGCGCAAATAAGCCAATGAAGGTAATTTGATAGATGAGTGCATCTAATGACACTGAATGCTCGCGAAGCCACGCACCGCTGCCAATCGCCAGCACAAGCGTGATCGCCGTGATTAGAGCCATGATTGCAACCGACTGCGACTTTTGATCCTTGGACATCTTTCGATATTCTGAGATCAAATGGCGAGGACTATGCAGTCCACAAAAGTAGACCACGAAATACCAGATCGGATCGAGCAGCCATGCACACAATGTCAGCGCTCCGAGCTCGGCCAGTCTCTGGACCGTGATTCGCCTGATATCGATCAGCGCCAGGCTCAGCCCGATGACTCCTAAGCCCTTAAGCGCCCAAACCGCCACTGCGGCCTCGTCACCGAACAATAAGAACTCAAATATGGCATGAACGGCCTCGGTCTGAAACCATGCCGGTAATCCCAAGACGACCGCGCCGTAGGCGAAGCCACCCAAACGCAGCACACCGTGCCAGTCGCGCCCGAAATGTTGGGCTGAGACTAACAAGAAGACCAACAATGAGGGCAGAGGCAGCCAAAGCCAGAGGCCGACAAAGACGGCTGCGATCAGGGTGTAAAGCGTGTAAAAACCCATGCCAGCCATGGATGAGTTCATCAACCCCGCCCGTTTCGCGACCATTGGGTCGAGCGCCCCATGGGGGATGCCGAGAAGAGCGATCAGCATAATGGCGAGTGCGAGTCCTAAATCCATTGGTAACGACCTAAGAGCGCGCAAGCAAAGGGTTTAATCGGCGCTGATGTGATCACGCGCGCCACGGCGCCCGGTGATTCACCCATCATGAACCGGGCAAAGCCATCCGCTGACATGTTGCGCGCGATATGAAGCAGGCTATCCGGCATGACATCAGGCCGGTGCGTGAGGAGGTTCAAAAACAAATGATCGGTCCAGCGCATCCAGGCACTCGGGCGATATTGAGATAGCTGACCTCGATTGAGTAATTCAAAGGCCGCGCGAATGGACTCGCGACGAATCGATTTGTAGCCATACCCCGTCGCATCTCGTGCCATCCCGGCCCGCGTTCCAAAGGGGATCCCCCAGTGATCCGTGCAGGCTTTGAAACCCATTGGGATGTGGGCTTGTTCACGGCGAATAATGCGATAGGTTTGACCCCACCGCGATGCTATGAAGTCTTGATTGGCCGCATCCAGGGCGTCTGGCGAACCGGGCTCGCGCGTAAATTCGGTGTGCTCAATCAAAACTCGATGCGTGCCGAGTGGCAGTCTATAACAAAACCGAATACCGGATGGCGTCGGCTCCATCGACTCCATCAGGCCGACATCGGTCATGCCGTGCGGGGTGGGTGTTTCAATTTCGATCCCTGAAAAGCTTTGCGTTATTTTGAAATCGGCCATTTTGGGCGGTCGGGTATCGATGACCCGGTCTGCTTCTGGTGCGCTTTGTAATACCTCGCGGCGCAGTTCGATTTGCGGATGGGACTCGATCATCGCGAGGGCTCGTTCTAAGACCTCTGCCCCACAACTGGTTCCGTACCGCGTCGCGCTCCCCTGATGCGTGACGGTCCTTGTCGAGTGACTGAGTGTCCACGTGGGCAGAATGAAATCCGGATGCAACCAGCCTCGTTCGGGGGCTTCAAACCAGTAACTGAACGTTTTGTGTTTAAGGTGCTCAATGTGGGGCTCTGAGATGACCACAGGCCCTGGCAATCGAGGGTATGTGGCTAGGGCCTCACCGAGTGAGAGTCCGCTCAATCCACCCCCAACAATATGAAGCCACGGTTTCATCAGGACGCCCAATGCACTCCAGGCCTCTGACGCAGTGGCCTGTGTAAACGCTGATCATGATATCCCTGGTAATGATGCAGGCGACTCGAAAACAACCAGCGCAGGGTTGATTTGGCCGCAATCACCAGTTTCTGTTGGTCGGTGGTGTAGGCACGGCCTTGCCACACATCGAACTGCCGATCCGCCAACACCAGACCGATTTCGCGATAACCGAGTGCGGCAATCAAGATCCCTAAGCGTGCCGAGCGTGGAAGGAAACACAAACCGGAAATGCCAGACTCATACCGCGCTTCGGCTTCCAGCAGTAAGATTCCAACCGCTTCTCGAATCACGCGCTCTTCCGACTCGGTCGGATTGACGAGTTGTTCCGGTAGAAGCGAGCCCACCAGCGTCTCGGGTAGGTACCGACGCCCGTGTTCTGCGTCTTCGAGTACGTCTCGACAAATATTGGTGAGCTGCATGGCGACCCCAAGATCAACCGCATGGTGACGTGCCGCTGGATCCTCGACTCCGAATAAATCGCACATTAATAATCCCACCGTGCCGGCCACCTGATAGCAGTATTGGAAGAGTGCGCCCTCAGACTGAATGGCGACCTGATGGGTATCCGAAATTACGCCATCGACCAATTCGATGAGGACGGCTTTATTGACTGCCGGGCTTAATTGCATCACCCGTTGAACGATGGGGTGTTGGCTGTCCTCTGTCTCAAGGGCCCAGCGTAATTGGACCAGTTGGTCGCGTGCCTGTTCGCAGTCCGTCGTGCAGTCGGCGAGGTCATCGATCTCTCGACAGATGGCGTACAACGCAGCCGCTGACTCCAACTGGCGTTTGCTTAAGAAGCGACTTGCGAAGTGGAACGTTTTGCCGTGTTTTTTTAATTGTTGTTG
>CBFHVZ010000050.1:0-3222 GCA_965659195.1 Litorivicinaceae bacterium | reverse complement strand
TTAAGGGATATACGGGCTGTTGCCCGTATTGAGGTGCGTTTGCGGCGCCTATCTCTTGGGCGTTTTGGTGATGTGAAATCGCTGGGGGATGGCATCAGCGAGATGCGGATTGATTATGGTCCCGGTTATCGGCTCTATTTCACTCGGCGAGGTGAGAAAATTGTAGTTCTGCTCTGTGGTGGCATTAAGAAACGGCAAAGCGATGACATTGCGCGTGCGAAACAGTTAGTGAGGGAGATTGATGATGACAATTGAAACGCGTCCATGGGATCCGGTTGAAAGGCTTTCTACGCTCGAGGCGCAGGAGGCTTATCTTGAGGCTGCCTTCGAAGAGGGTGATCCTGATCTCATCGTTGCTGTTATTGGTGACATCGCTCGCGCGCGTGGCATGAGTGAAATCGCGGCCAATGCGAATGTCAGTCGTGAAGTGATGTATAAATCTTTTCGGCAAGGGGGTAATCCGACGTTGAATACACTTTCCCAAGTCGCTCGAGCGCTTGGATATAAGTTGAATATTCAACCTGTCATTCAGCAGTGAGCGGAAGTTGTGTAAGCCCTGATGGTGATGGGTTGAAGTGATCCAACGCTCTGCTGTATCGCGAATGGCTGGTATCTAAGTATGTTAATTTCCGGGCAGATTGTTACTAGTTAATTGCCTTTTAAATTCAAATCGGGTCAGGGCTTGGTCCAGTTGTTCCAGCGCTGATGGATTGTGTAGATGTTTCATCCTTTGAGCTTGGCGTGGATTTCTGGCCATGCGATGTCACCGGCTTCATCGTGCGTTAAATCGATCGGAGCTGGTTATGTCCAGGTGCGGTTCCAGACTGATTTAACCTGCTTTTTGTTCTCTCACCTCATGGGTTGGCGCCAAGCGTTTGCGAAGCGTTGTAAAGCGTGCGACTTTTACCACGGTCGAGTTCTCGCGTTGAATGAGCGCGATGATGAAGCCAGTCTTCATGCCTCTTGATGACCGTCAACTCCTATTTAAGTTTCAGGCGGGCGTCATCGCTTTGTCACAAACTCAGTGCTATTTGTTATGCTAATGAACATAAATTTAGACAGATCGAGCGCTTAATGCAGGCCCTGTGGTTTTTACTCCCCGCGATTGCAGGCGTGATTGCGCTTTTAGCCATCATGATACTGACGCCGTTTGCAGAACGGTTGAATCTGCTCGATCGCCCGAATGCCCGCAAAAAGCACGAATCTCCTGTGCCAATGGTCGGTGGCATCGCCATTTACATGGCTTTGATGTCGGCACTTTTGGTGGTGCAACCGCCTGAAAAACTCACCTGGTTTATTGCCTCTGGCACACTTTTGGTGATCGTTGGCTTCCTAGACGATGCGTTGGATTTGGGGGTCAAAACCCGATTTTTCGTGCAGATTATTGCGACCTTGCTGGCCATGACTGGGACGGGAGTGTGGATCACTTCGCTCGGGTTGGTTGGACTGGAGTGGATCTCGCTCAGTTTTCTGGGCATCCCGCTGACGCTCGTGGCCGCGGTGGGGCTGACCAACGCCTTTAACATGGCCGATGGAATTGACGGGTTGGCCTCGGGGTATGCCTTGGTGGCGATTATGTGCGTGGCCTGTGTGATGCATTTGACCCAATCCACCATCGTGCACCTTGAATGGTTAGCTGTGCTGTTTTCGGTGTGCTTTGCATTTTGGTTGGTCAATATGGCCTTAACGCCCCTTAAAAAAGTGTTTTTGGGGGATGCCGGAAGCCTGCTGCTCGGATTTTTAGTGGCATGGCTCTTGGTGTATTACTCCCAAGAACCGGTGTCGATGATTCACCCGGTGGCCGCATTGTGGTGTGTGGCAATCCCGGTGTGGGATACCTTGATTGTGATGGCGCGGCGAATTCGAAGAGGCCGCTCGCCGTTCTCCCCTGATCGTCATCACATCCATCATCTGTTGGTGGACAGCGGTCTTTCTTCTCGAGCGGCCTTGGCGTGTTTGCTCGGCGCGTCTGTAGTGATTCATGCGGCAGGCCTCAGCGTGACCTATCAGATGGGTCCGTGGTATGGATTGACCCTTTATGGTCTGAGTTTATTGGGTGTGGGCACTTGGATTGTGCGGCCCGCATTTAAACGATCCATGGCGTTTATGGTCCGCGGATCCCGCGCACTTTAAGCCAACGAGGAACGGCCCGCCGGCCATTAAAAATGAGTCCCCACGCTTAAGTTCAGACTCTCAAATACGTGAGGCCTCACGGCCCAGGAGTCAGAGCCTCAGTGTCACGCCAGTCCATTTGATGCAGAGTGGACTGATCGTCCGGTTACGCAGCCGATTGGAGCGAGCCAAGGGGCCTCGACTGAGATGGCTCTCAAGTCCAGACCCCGATACCTTCACGCTTCGGCAGTCTCTGCCGGTTCGACGGGCATTTTCTCTTCACGCAATGGCATCAAGAGCGCGATCAAGCTCGCCAACATCCCGCCCAAGACCAGAGCCAATGCCAGGATCAACTTGGCGTTATCCGGGAGCGTAGCGCCTGCGACTGGTTTGCCCAGTGGGTTGTAGAATCGGGTGTAGGTTTGACGATTTTTAGCGCGCGCCTTGTCGACCAGACTCAAATACTCATCGACGATCAACTGCAGTTCGGCTTCAGAGCGACTGACAAATTCTTCACTGATCGCAAAGGAGCCTGACTGACTGCGCGCGATGTCGGTAAACAAGGTGGCGCGCTGATTGGCCAATGAAACACGTGTTTCCAGAGTCTGAGTTAAATAATCGCTTAATGAGGCTTGCTTGGAGAGATTCAGCACTTGGGCGAGCGTGTTATCAGTCAACTGGATGGCTTCGCCGCCGTTGGCCGTCAAATTGGCGTCGGCTCGCGTGTCCCTAAACGAGCGGATGTCTTCAACCACCTGGTCGAGCGAATTGATTTTCCGCGTCAGTTCGTCGATTTTCAGCTGGGTTTCTCGAATAAATGAGCGACTGACTTGGTCCTCATTCTCAAACAGACCGGTGAAAATAGGCTCGAAATACAGGCTCTCAAATCGATCGAGGTCGCTGTTAAGGTCTGAAGGCGAATAACCCCGCTCGCTGATTAATGAATCGAGGCGTGTGTCACCAGACAGAAGCTTAAGACCGGTGTGCATGCGACGGAGCAGATCGCGCGCGCCCAAAATCTCTGAGGTGGAACCCAAAGCGACGGTGGCCCGAGAGATCGAAAGAGCGTCTAAACGTGTGTCATCGATCACCCGATACTGGGTGACGTAG
>CBFHVZ010000049.1:0-3352 GCA_965659195.1 Litorivicinaceae bacterium | reverse complement strand
CCTGAAAGCCACTAGAGTGCAGCCATGACTGACCTCTACTTCGTTGCATCCAAGCTCATCGGCTTCTTGATCGAGCCGCTGCATGGATTGGCATTGCTTATCCTGTTGGCAGCGGTTGCGGCCTGGCGTGGCAAACTGCCTGCAGCTCGGTTTTGGACCACGCTCTGTGTGCTCGCCACCCTGTTGATCGGCGCACTCCCGCTTTGGAACGTTGCGCTATACCATCTAGAAACGAAGGTCCCTGCGCAAACGCCCGCAGACGAATCAGCCATCGCCGGCATTATTGTGCTAGGTGGGGCCTTAGGCTCAGGCTTTATCACTGAAGCCCATGATTCGGTGCCCTTAAACAGTGCGGCGGAGCGGATGACCACCGGCATCGCCCTGATGCGCCAATACCCGAATACGCCGGTGGTGTTCAGCGGGTTTTCAGATGCTTTTATTCAGGCCTCACTGTCAGAAAGCGACTTAGCGCTTCGATTGATCGGTGACGTGACCGGATCCACAGAACGCGTGCTTCTTGAAAACCAATCGCGAAACACCCTCGAAAACGCACGGTTTACCAAAGAACTGATTGGTTTTGCCGAACCGGGCACTTGGTTGTTAGTGACCTCCGCCTTCCATATGCCCAGGGCGTTTGAGATCTTTTCTGATCATGGAATCGACGTACAACCCTATCCCACCGACTTTCGAAGTCGATTGCCAGGTGATGAAAAGCGCTGGAATCTCTTCGACGGAGCCGATCAGCTATCCATCTTGCTACACGAATGGATAGGCACTTTGGCGTACCGGTGGATGCATGCGCCCAAGCAATGAAACAAAGATCTCCCGATAGCCAACCAATAAAAGAGCGCGGTCTTTTACCGTCCGGAGGACGCCATGAGTAAAGTAATCTCAGTTACCCTTGGACCCCATCTCGATGACTTGATCGATCGTCTGATCAACACAGGACGCTACGAGACCGCGAGTGACGTGATCAAAGATGCGCTCACCTTATTCGAGCAACAGCTACGAACGGGTAATGCCTTACAAAGAGCCATCGAGGAAGGGTATGCAAGTGGCATTAGCACACCTTTTGACTGGAACGAACTGTTCGACCAGACCATTAACGAGGCGACTCCGCGGTAGCGGTTTTACCGTATCAGCCGGGTGTGTCAGTGCCTAGCCTAATAAGTGGACGCCGTCGTCTCTGAGGTCGCCACCCAGCGCGCCACCGCTTTCCCAATCGGCGCTGAAATCTCAAACCGAACAGGCAACCAATGTTCGCCGACCTTTCCAAAATACAGGGTTCGATCGAGCTCAGACTCCTCGGTATTAAACCAGCGACGGCCGGTCGAAAAGCCCCCAATACGCTCAACGGAAATCCGACAGAGATGAGCTGGGCCTTGATAGTCACTGGGAGAATCGGCCATTAATGTGATGTCCCCACCGTCTTGGATAGCCGCGTTGTACCGCCGGATACCGTCAAAAATCGCAAACTCGCCCTCACATCGCCCGGTCTCGTCAAGCTGACTTGCGATGTCAAATACCGGCGCAAAAGGATGCACCGTGCCAAGGGTCGCATTCTCAGGAATGGGGCTGATTTCATAATCACGGGGTTTGGAGCGGAAATAATCGACCGTCGGCTCGCGGGCAGGATCTTCCCACTGCACGGTGATCTGGCTCATGCCCTCATCCCACGCACTGTTACCGTTTAAGAGCACCCCTTGGCCTGGGACCTCTAAAATTTCCAACGCAGACGAAAACGAACTGAACCAGGCTCCGACACCCCGAGACGACAGATCCACTTGCACCGAGCGTGCTGCCTCTGAATCGAGCCAGCGGATTTCCAGGTCAGCGACCGTCAAAGGACCCCATTCCACTTCATAGCGTACCGGTTGTCCGTCAAAGGCATGGACCGTAGTTGCAAAACTTAAGGCGATTGCCGCCACCGGTGTACGCATCGATTCACTCCTTCCGAATTCTCGGTTGCCGCCTCGACGCGTGAGCCGCCCGGGTTACAGAGCCGGCATCGGTCCGAGTTGGCTTTTGCAATAGGCCAGGGGTAGTTGTTGCTCATCGAGCATCATGTCCACCACTTCCCCGACGAGAATTCCGTGATCCCCGCCGTCGTACAGTGCATGGTGACGGCACTCTAAATAGGCAAGGGTTCCCGGAATCTTCGGCGCACCAAACGCGCCTTGAGCCCATTCGATTCCCTGGGATTTATCTACCCCTGATTTGGCAAACTGCCAGGCGAGCTCTGCTTGATCAGCACCCAATAGATGAATACTGAAATAAGACGCCTCGGTGAGGGCGGGATAACACTCGGCGTCTTTCGCGGGGCACATTAAAACCAATAAAGGCTCAATCGACACCGAACAAAAGGCACTGGCGGTCATGCCCGCCACTTGACCGGCTTTGTCGTAGGCCGTGGTAATGGTGACGCCCGTGGGAAAATGCCCCATGGCTTTTTTGAATACTGAAGTGTCGATGCTCATCCGCCTGCCTTTTTTACGCGATATCCAGAGTCTTGCAAGAAGGCAATGATGGCATTGACGTGATCTCCTTGGATCACAATCTGTCCGTCCTTGGCCGACCCGCCGGTTCCGAGACGTTGTTTGATGGCTTTGCCTAAGTTTTTCAACTCAGCCTCACCGCCGGGTACATCCCACACCACAGTGGCTTCTTTGCCACCACGACCTTTGGTTTCGCGACGAACACGCACCACTGAATCCAGAGGACGGTCCTCTGAAACGGGAGAGTCGGATCGGATACGACCCGACTCGGTGGAATACACGAGCCGAGTCTCTTTGGGCATCTATAGTTCTTCGAGTCTAGATTCTATGTCAGGCCGTGCCATGGCACGGATCAAATCGGAAATGGTGACACAACCCACCACCTTACCGTCTGCATCGAGCACGCGCGCCTGTGAAGACGGTGATTCCGTGACCAGCTGCGCCGCGTCTTCGACCATCATATCACCAGGAAGCTCAGGACCCGGACGATCATTAGGCGCCGACATAAACGTCTTTAACTTAATCACTCGACCGCGATTGATGTCTTTGGTGAAGTCGGCGATGTAATCATCCTTCGGCTTCAACACAATGCGTTCGGGCGTGCCTTGTTGCACCACTTTTCCGTCGCGCAATATCGCAATCTGATCCCCAATGCGCAAGGCCTCTTCCAAATCGTGGGTAATAAACACGATGGTTTTGTGAAGCTCCTGCTGCAAATCGAGCAAAATATTCTGCATGTCGGTTCGAATCAATGGATCAAGCGCACTGAAGGCCTCGTCCATCAGAAGAATGTCGGCATCGGTCGCAAGCGCCCGCGCCAAACCGACGCGCTGCTGCATCCCACCCGACAATTGCGC
>CBFHVZ010000048.1:0-3552 GCA_965659195.1 Litorivicinaceae bacterium | reverse complement strand
GACCCACAAAGGCGCCCACTCGTGTGTCAGTAAATTCAAATCGTGACCCACCTTGATGCGAAGCGCACCCAGGGCATCGGAGACCACGCGCTCAGAGTCGGCGCCAAAGAACAAAATGTCGCCATCGGCAGCGCCCACGCGATCCATCAAGGCCCAAATCACCGACTCAGGCATGAACTTGAGGATGGGGCTTTGCAGACCGTCCAGCCCGTCTGCGCGCGCATTGACCTTGACCCAGGCCAATCCCTTCGCACCGTACTGGCCGACAAACTTGGTGTAATCGTCGATCTCTTTCCGTGAAATCGTTGAGCCACCGGGGACCTTTAACACCGTCACACGACCCTTAGGGTCGGTCGCCGGCTCGCGGAATACTTTAAAGTCAACATCCGCCATCAGGTCCTTGATATCGACCAACTCCAAGGGGATTCGCAAATCGGGCTTGTCGCTGCCAAAGCGCGCCATGGCTTCGGCATAGGGCATCCGCGGGAAAGCACCCAAGTCCACATCCAACTCCTTGATGAACAATTCCCGAATCATTTGTTCGGTCAAGTTCATGACGGCGTCTTCGTCAACGAAGGACATCTCCAAATCGATTTGCGTAAATTCCGGCTGACGATCGGCACGAAGATCCTCATCGCGGAAGCATTTGGCGATTTGGAAATAGCGATCAAGGCCCGCCACCATCAACAGCTGCTTAAACAACTGCGGAGACTGAGGCAAGGCAAAGAACTCTCCCTTATGTACCCGTGATGGCACCAGGTAGTCCCGTGCACCCTCGGGAGTCGCCCGAGTCAAAATAGGCGTTTCGGTGTCCACAAACCCATGGTCTGCCAAAAAGTTCCGTACAAAAGTCGAGACACGCGAACGCAGCATCAAATTCGACAACATCTCAGGACGACGCAAATCCATGTAGCGATGCTTTAAACGCACTTCTTCGCCAACCTTTGCGTGTTCATCTAACTGAAATGGCGGCGTATCGGCTGTGTTGAGTACCGCAACCTCACGGCCTAACAATTCAATCTCACCAGTCGCCATATCCGCATTGACGGTGCCTTCAGGGCGCGCTCGCACCAGACCAGTGATCTGCATCACCCATTCAGAGCGCGCTCGGTCAGCCGTGGCAAACGCCTCGGCTGTGTCTGGATCTACCACCACTTGCAACACCCCATGCCGATCTCGGAGGTCTAAGAAAATGACACCGCCGTGGTCTCGACGACGATGCACCCAACCGCACACGGTCACTGTGTCTCCGATCAGGCTGGCATTGAGGTCGCCGCAATAGTGGGTACGCATGAATGGTTATTCCTTTCGTTAATGAAGGCCTAGGCGGCCGAATCCGTTTTTTTAGAGGTCGATGCCGCCGGTTTGTCGGCAGGCTTCTTGTCTGCAGCGGCCGAAGACTTTCCGTCCCCCGCAAGATTTTTCTTTTTGTCGCCGGTCTTGAAGTCGGTTTCGTACCAACCGCCGCCGGTCAGACGAAATCCTGCCGCACTAATTTGCTTTTGCAATTGCGGCTCACCGCACTCAGGACAGTCCACTAAGGGAGCATCCGACATTTTTTGCAGCGCTTCATGCGTCGCACCGCAGTGCGCGCATCGGTATTCATAAATTGGCATCGCTTATCCTCTCGAGCAAAGTGCCAAAGCACCAAAGTATAGCGGGCTCGGGCCCATCCCAGAACCCAAAATCGCAAAGTGTGGTCGGTTTGACGGTTTTAAAGCGGATCGTCTTCGGCTGTCAGCGTTTCCAAGCACATCGCCAAGGCCGCCTCTACGGTCGCAGCACGGACGGCTGCGCGGTCGCCCTCGGCCTGCAACAGGCGACTGAAGACACCCTCGCGATCGGCCAACCCAATCCAGACCGTACCCACTGGCTTTTCTTCAGACCCCCCACCGGGCCCGGCGATGCCTGTGGTGGCGATGGCCCAGTCCGTATTCAACAGTCGACGGACCCCGAGCGCCATTTCTGACACCACCTCTTCACTGACCGCGCCATAACTCAACAAGGTCTCGTGAGACACGCCCAAGACATCGGTCTTTACCCGGTTGTCATAGGCTAAGACGCCCCCCGTGAAATAGACCGACGAACCCGCTTCCGACGTCAGTGCCGCGCCGACCATTCCCCCGGTACAACTCTCTGCCACAGACACAGTCAAACCTTGCTCGCTCAGAAACTGAGTCAGCTTTTTTAACGACATCTGGCTATTTGGGGTCATGGCAGCTCTCCTCGGCGCTGTATCATGGCAGAAATCGGTCGAAAAAGGAGCGCATCGGGAGCCACATCGGCAAAGACCGATGACTGCCTCTTGGGCCGAGCCGAGGCTCGTGTCACACTCTCGGTTTGTTTTGAACTCAGTAAACGCCATGCCGACCGACACCCCCACGCACACACCGATGATGCAACAGTACTTGGCGATCAAAGCCGAGCACCCTAATGCGTTGGTGTTTTATCGCATGGGCGATTTTTACGAACTCTTTTTTGACGATGCTAAACAAGCGGCGGCTACGCTCGACATCACACTGACCGCCCGGGGTCAGTCGGCCGGCGAACCAATTCCCATGGCAGGGGTTCCCTACCACGCCGCGGAAACCTACCAAGCCCGTCTGTTGCAAGCTGGATTCTCAGTGGTTGTCTGTGAGCAAGTCGGCATTCCTGGCGAGAGCAAAGGCCCCGTGGCCCGTGAAGTGACACGGATCTTGACTCCGGGGACGGTCACAGACGATGCCTTTGTCGAAGCCAGCGACGATCTGTGGATCGTCGCCATTGCCCAAGATGCGTTCACGCTATCGGCCTGTTTTGGATCGGTCGGCCGAGGTGAATTGGTCATTCATGACCGGCTTGATGACACCGGTTTGCGCGCCTTACTCGCACGCATGCGGCCCCGCGAGTGCCTGACGCAATCCGTGCCGCCGTCGGGCTTTGACGGCCGCGTCATTGAGACCCCGGCATGGCACTTCACCCGAGACACCCTCAGTCGCGAACTCGAACGCACCTATGGCGTATCGGACCCAAGCGGACTCGGATTGGCGGATGTGTCCGAGACCGCGTTGGGGGCAACCGGCGCTCTACTGACCTACCTCTACGACACACAACGAACTGCCTTGGTGCACTTTGAGCGACCGCGCATTGAACGAAGCACTCACCAAGTGATCTTAGATCACACCACACAGAAGAACTTGGAGTTACTCAGCACCCTACGAGGCGAGAAAAAACACAGTCTCTGGTGGGTGCTTGACCGCACCGCCACCGCCATGGGAAGTCGCGAATTAAGTCGTTGGATCACCGCCCCGAGCTGTGACAACAACGCAGTCCGAGCACGGCAGCGCACTATCCATGCGCTGATTGAGTCAGGCGCCCTGTCCGATTTGAAAGGACTGCTGGGGCAAATTGGCGACATCGAACGCATTGTGGCCCGAATCGGTTTAGGATCGGCCAAACCGCGTGATCTAACGCGTCTTAGAGACAGCTTGCACGCGATTCCCTTTGTCATAGAGCGTCTGACCCAGGCCGGAGACACCGACCTCCTTGAATGCGCCCAACGACTCAATGCCT
>CBFHVZ010000047.1:0-4068 GCA_965659195.1 Litorivicinaceae bacterium | reverse complement strand
TCCAACGCCACACCCACGCGCCTTCAAATGACCACGCACCTTTGATTCCAATCCCAGTGCCATCGCCCAGATTTAAAAGCGTCAGCCAACGGGCTTGGGGTTTAAAGGGCGGCGCTTGAGTGGGATCTTTTTGAGTCAAAATGGGGGCCAAATATTGGCCCGCACGAACCGCCATCACACCCGAACGCGCACGCGGCGCATGCAATTCAGCCACGTCGCCACAGGCATAGATCTGATCACAGCCGACCGCCTGCAAGCGATCGTCCACGGCGATAAATCCCGAGTCAGCTCGCGGCAGATCGGTGGCGTCGAGCCAAGCCGGGGGAGCAGCCGGAGTCGCCACCCAAACCACGTCGGCCGCCACCTGTTGCCCATCGGCCAAGCGAAGCGAGGTGGTGTCGGCTTCAACCACCTCACCGGCGACCCATGCGACACCGCGATCTTCCATCGCACAATGGATCCGTTTAGCGCCTGAGGCCAGGGCCGCATCATCCGTCATAGGCCGTTTGCCAATGAGCGTAATGGCCAGCTCTGGATGCCGCGCGCGCATCGCAAACGCCAATTCAATCCCAGCCGCACCGGCACCGACGATCGCCAAATGGGCCCCTGCCTTCTCACAAAGTGCATCCACCGCCGGTAGATCGGCCAGAAGTTGGGTCAGGGGCTTAACATAGAACAACGCAGGATGCGCACTGCCAAAACCGGGCTCGGGTTGTGCACCGGTGTTAATTGAGAGTCGATCGAAACGCAACTCAGGCAACAGAGCGCCACCTAGGGCTCGAGGGCGACGCACCCAGACACGTCGGGTGGTTGCCTCAACACGCGACACTTCCGCACGAATAAACCATCCACCGGCTGCTTCTGTGAGCCTGGCCACGTCGATGAAGAGATCAGACTCTCCGTACTGACGCGCCAAAAACCCAGGCAACATGCCGGAATAAGGGGCCATCGACGAGGGGGCCACCACAATCAACCGCCATTCCGGATCGGGCTGCATCATCAGCCGCCGAATCACTGAAATGTGCGCATGCCCTGCTCCGATCAGCAACAGCGTGCGTCGTGCGCCCGGCTTAGCCTCCAACAAGTCGCGTCGGCTCCCGCATCGTCACCAGTTCCTCAGCTGCGGTCGGATGGATGCCGATGGTGGCATCGAACACCGCTTTGGTCGCGCCCGCCTTCAACGCCACCGCAAAGCCCTGCAAAATCTCACCGGCGTCCGGGCCTAGGATATGAAGTCCTAAAATCCGATCACTGGCATCGTCCACAATCAGCTTAAAGAGACTTTGTTCATCGCGCCCACTCAGGGTGTGCTTCATCGGACGGAAGCGACTGGTGTACACCCGAGCACGAATCCCACGAGCAATCACCGCCTCTTCCGATAAGCCCAGCGTCCCGATGTTGGGCTGACTGAAAATGGTGGTCGGTAAATGATCGTAATCGACTTCGGCCTTAGGGGCGCCGTCGAATAGATACTTCGCTAGGGCCATGCCTTCGGCCAAGGCCACCGGAGTCAAGGCCACCGTCCCGGTCACGTCACCCACCGCGTAAACAGACGGCTCGCGGGTTTGGAAATGGTTAAAGACCTCAATTGTGCCGTCCTCGCGGACGCTGACATCGGTATTCTCCAAGCCAAGACCAAAGGTATTAGGTACCCGACCCACCGCCATCAGCACGGCGTCTACTTCCAGGGCATCCTCCCCTGAATGCGACACAGAGATCCCCGAGTCCGTTTTCTCAAACCCGTAGAGCTTATGATTCAACCGAACCTCAACCCCTTTTTTCGGCATCTCGGTGACCAATTGCTCAACGATTTCCCGATCAAACTCTTTCAAGATATTAGGGCCCCGGTAGGACAAGATCGTCTGCACCCCAAGGCCTGCAAAAATGCCGGCAAACTCAACCGCAATGTAGCCACCACCGACAACCAGGATTCGCTTCGGAAGCTCAGGCAGATCAAAGATCTCATTGCTTGAGAGCGCCAGATCGATGCCCGGCATCTCGGGCATACGGGGCCAGCCTCCGGTGGCAATAAGGATCCGCTGAGTGTCGAGCACGCGCTCGCCGACCGCCACCCGATGCGGGTCTAAAATACGCCCGCGCCCATGAATTAACTCGGCACCCGAATTCTCAAGCAGTTTGTCGTATATCCCATTTAAACGACTGATTTCTTTTACTTTATTATCCCGAAGTGTGGGCCAATCAAAGGTCGGGGTCTCGCTTTGCCAACCGTAACCTGCCGCATCCGACCAGGTCTCTGAAAAACTCGAGCCATAGACATACAGCTTCTTTGGCACACACCCAACGTTCACACAGGTGCCGCCCAGATAACGGTCTTCAATGACCGCCACCTTCGCGCCAAATCCTGCAGCCATGCGCGCGGCTCGTACGCCCCCGCTGCCGGCCCCAATCACGACCAGGTCATAAACTGTTTTTTCTTGATTCATCGCATCACCACTATAGTTTTGCCCAACTGATCATTGGCGGCCATCCGGGTATAGGCCTGCTCCACTTCGTCGGGTGAGAAAATTTGTTCGACACAGTGTTCGACCCGACCGCGCTGAAAGGCGGGCCACACAATGGTCTCCAATTCAGCCAGCAAACGCCGCTTTACAGACTCAGGCTGCGTACGAAGCGTCCGCCCAAATAAGGTCAGATTCTTTCCTAAAAAGGCACCCAAATTGGCGTCAGTGCGGACACCGCCCAAGAGTCCAATCAGCGCTATACGCGCACCGCGACGTGCCACGGAGACGTTGTGGTCGACATACGCCCCGCCCACCGGATCTAAAATGACATCAAATTGCACGCCAAGCCCCCGAAAGTACGCCGCCCATTCCTGATCACGTAACACACCGGTCTCGGCCCCTAAGCGCTGGCAATACTCAAGCTTTGCTTCAGAGCCACAGGTAACATAGGGCACGGCCCCCAAAAGCCGAGCCAACTGAATGGCGGCCGCGCCCACACCGGAGGCACCGGCATGAATGAGCACTTTTTCCTTTGGCTTAAGCTCTGCTTGATCCCAAAGATTCAAGAGCGCCGTGCACCAGGTTTCACAGAGACCTGCGGCCAATGACAATTCAACGCCCTCAGGCACTGACACCAACACCTGAGGAGAGCACACCACATATTCAGCCAGCCCCCCGTGCGGCAACAGCGCACAGACCTTACGGTGCAGCCAGGCCTCATCGACGCCCTGTCCAACCTCGACCACCACACCTGAACACTCAAGCCCCAACACATCAGAATCCACCGGGCTCGGATACAAGCCCTTCACTTGAAGCAAGTCAGCACGATTTAATCCAGCCGCTTCGACGCGGATTTTTAACTGGCCTCGCGCTGGGCTGGGTTCAGCGAGCTCGACCCATTCGGCGACTTCACGATCGGTATTGGCAATGAGTGCGCGCACAGCAATCGATATCCTTGATAGAACATGGGGCGATTATTGAGACACATCGAACACGATATTGGTAGCCCATGGGCTTGAGCTATCTCAGGGAGTAGGACTGGGAAATGAAAGAAGCCGGCGGCAGGCCCGCCGGCGAGTCACACACGGGTGGCAGAAAACAATTACTTAGTCATCAAGCTCTTGGCTTGACCCATCCAGTCGTCACGCTTGATACGACCGGCAAATTTCACCACGTTCGCTTCCAAATCGGCGATCTGTGCATCGTTCAATGCCGCGATTTGAGCAAAGGAGGAGATTCCGGCATCTTGCAACTTCTTCTCAAGACCCGGACCCACGCCTGAAATCAGCTTGAGATCGTCTTTACGAACCGGCGGCGTGGCGATCGCTTTGGTCTTGGCAACGACGGGGGCAGACCGCTTTGGCTTAGCGACGGCTTTTGGCTTGGGTTCGACGACGGACTTTTCAGCACGAGCGACGGACTTGGCTGATTTTTTTTTCGTCGGCTGCGAGGTCGCCTCCGGAAACATCAAGGTCATGGTCGCGTCGACATCGACGACACCCATCTCAAATTCCATCAAAGCGCGGTTCATGCGCAACGACTCATCGATCATCCGGTCGAAGAGTTGCTGAGATTGATTCAACATCAAAGCCGCCTGCTTTAATGA
>CBFHVZ010000046.1:0-4087 GCA_965659195.1 Litorivicinaceae bacterium | reverse complement strand
GCACAAGACCGTGGTGAATTGGTTTTGAGCGTGAATACCTTCCTACAATTGCGGGCCAGCCTGAATAATGCCACCGACCAAATGTTGGAGCGCGGCTTATTGGTGCGCCGTGACGATGCCCAGGTCGAAGCACAGGCGCAAGACACGCAAGAGGCTGATATTGACCTTGAGGCGATCGCCGAGACTCCGGCAAAAACGACCAAATCGCGGAAGTCATGATCCCGACGCGCGTCCGATTCGAATCCTTAACGTTTCGAACGCTGGGCGCGCTCTGGCTAGTCTGGGCTGCGGTCTTCGCCATCAGCCCATCTTCGCACGCTAACGAACAAACGCTGACCGTTACCCCCGAAACCTCGGTAGCGACTGCGTTTTTAATTGCACCCAATACCCTCTTAACGGCTTACCATGCGGTCAAAGGTCGGTCACAAATTTTTGTCGCCTCAGAACGAGATGATGTTTTCACAGCCGCGTTGGTTGAAGGATTCAGCGAATCGCTTGATATCGCGATTCTTAGAGCCTCGGTAAAAGGCGCTCCACTGGCGATAGGCTCATGGCCTAGCTTTCCACAGGGTGCTGAGACCTATGTGATTGGTTTTCCCAAGCTTGGCAATCTGGTCTCGGAGAAGCGAATCACCTCAGGCATCTTCAACGGCGACCAGCGCTTTGGCAATCGCCAGGACTGGTTCCAATTAAGTGCGGAGATTCATCGGGGAAACTCAGGCAGTCCGGTCATCAGTGCAGACGGCACCGTCTACGGTCTGATCAGTCACAAGCTCGACGCCATCAATGCCATGGATGTGTTCAAAGACTTGCCTCAAAATGTGAACTTCGCCCTGAAGAGCAATCGGATCCTTGAGTTCTTAGATGCTTACCAAATACGACCCACTGTCAAGCAATTTGCCCCTGAAATCGCATATCGTCCGTTAGAAATCTTTCAACGGACGGAAGACAGCGTATTTCTGGTTCTGTCGAGCAGCCAGCCTTAACTTGCTGCCCTTCAGATCCTTACTGAACAATCCGTATCGTCCCACGCGGAGCACTGTTGACGTTTTGAACCTGCGCAGAAACAGGCGACATCAATTCTGTCACACTGCCCAGCCGATCTGTCACCGTCACCCGTGCTCGCAGCACATGGTTGACTAGGGATTGGGTAAGCGCGACCTGCGGCGTGCTGTTGGAGCCTAAATCAATCCAGCGCATCCCGTCGGGACTGGCTTCCCAACGAACCGCCATGTCCGCAATGCCATCCAGATCTCGGATGTCCGAGACATCCAACGACAACACCTGACCTTTTTGGGCCTGACCCAATAGCAATGGATTGCCCTCAACCGGGTCATCCACGTCTTCGATCCGTGACGAGGGACCGACGGTCAAAACTTCTTGAAACCCAAACCCATCGGTGTAAGAGATCACGCCTCGGACGGCTTTACCAACCAGCGATTGATCCAACCGAAGCAAATGGGTGCTTTGACCCATCAGGTCTCGCCAATTGACCTGATCGTCAGATACCTGCCAACCAAATTGCATGGGACCCAAGCCATCGATATCCGACACACTTGAGGCATCAAAAAAGAGGGTTTCATGTTGACGGGCCACGCCATTTAATAGCGGGCCATTGGTTGGCGCATCGTTCACGTTCTGCACCGGCTCCGTCGGGGTCGAGACGATCACCTCTTCCGTACCGCCTCCGTCGATGTAGCGAATCACCACGCGTAACCGAGCACCCACATGCGCTTGTGTGGGCATCATGCTCGATGCAACCTCACCTTCGATGGGCATCCAAACGCCGGATTGTGTTTCCATCTCCCATCGATAATTCAACCCACCGACACCGTCCTCATCCGACAGTGAATCGAGCTCCAATGCCAAGACCTCACCCTCGAGTGGACCAGCCGGGAGCGGCGGCGTCTCTGCTGCCTGGGTTTGTGAGGATGAATCAGGTGTCACCGACTGATCGCCCCCCAGTGTTTGCGTGATTTCATTAAATGAGGTGGTGTAGACGCACCCCGTCAAACTAACGATCGCACAGGCTGCGGACACGGGCTTTAAAAACGACACTCAAAACACCTCATTTAAAATCCAATTCATCATAGGCGAAGCAGGCGCCTTCGCCAACGGCTCAGTGCCAACCCGCTTTGGGCTTTTCCCCGCCCTCACCGAGATCAGGTCCACTGCCACTAGGGGGCACTAGCTGCCATTCGACTTTGTCTGCCAATGCACGAGCGATATTGATCCATGCGTGTAAGTTCTCAAACGTCAGCGCAACCCGGTACTCTGACTTTGGATCAGAATCACGCTCTTCGGTACTCAATGCCAATATCAGACCATTCTCTGACGGATGGATGGAGGCACCGGCAATTAGAGTGGATTCAACCTCAGCCGGCACTTCAACCGGCTTTTGCGCCTGACCGTCGGAACCGGCCTTTTGTTTGGTTTGCTGCGTCGATGCCGTTTCTGCCGCCAGTTGTTCAGCCGGGCGAGAGGCTTGTTTCTCGTAATGCGTTAACAGAGTCGCGTCCAATTTTGGTAACAGCAAGGTGAGCAAACGACGGGTTAAAAAGAGCTTTGCCTGCCCCCCGTCAGCAAGTTTCGTGGATAACACCAATCGATCCTCTAACGGGCTGTATTGGGTCGTAAAGGTTGTCATTTGATAAATCATCAACGAATCATCTCAGTTTTTCGTTTCATCTGGCGCTTTTGGCCGATATATTAGGGCATTAGCATGAAGCGCAGAGGCGATTGGGGCAACTTTTTGAATAATCGGCGTCAGGCAACCAAACCGTGGCAGGTGGCCAGTGTCATCCCGTTGGCCCTGGCTGTGTCTTCAGCCTTTGCCGAACCCAAGGTGTTAAGTGCGACCGCCTTAGGTGGCCCGGCAGCAGCGATACCTCAAGTGATTGCGCCGAACTCGCCAGCCAACCAAGCGGTGATCTCAAATGTGCGCCCCCGGGGCACCCAGTCGGTTCCGCGCATAGAGTCTGAAACCTCCGTGGAATTACAAACAACGTCGTATACACCATCACAGACGGCGCGCGTGGGCTCGCAGCCCACGACGACTCGGTCCACACCGAAGGTGTTGGTTGAGACGCAGGTGCAGCCTGCAACAGAGGCCGATCGGCAAATAACGACCCGCCCCCCCGAAGCAGATGCGCTCGTAGAAAACCGATCTACCCGACGTACACTGACATCCTTGTCAGTTACCACCCTAGGTGACACACCGAAAGCCTCAGATACTGAGCCAACGCTCATTGCAGATCGGGACCCAAGGATTCAAACGCCGCCTAGACAAGAGCCGAATCAGGATAGCTCCCAAGCAACGTCTGCGCCGGTCGCGCCGGATATCGCCGAAGTGACACAAGCGGAAGCAAATCCAACTGAAACGCAATCAAACATACCGCGGAGTTCAGCGCCTCAGGTGGTGTCAGAAACGGTCATCGGAACTGTACGCTCCGATGCCGTGGTCGTTCAAGACGACTCGCCGGCGCCAACCGTGCGTCAAATGACTCCTTCGATACCACAAGCCCCTCGCGTAGTGGCGCGACCCGAGGAAATCACAGAGCGAACCTCAGACACTCCAAGCGCGGGTGGCAGCCCGGTAGCACCCGAAGTGGCTGACCATCAAACATTCCCGGTGCAGATTGACACACCGACACCCGCAGCCAGTGATTCAGTTGCAACCGAATCACTTCCAGCGACATCGGCAAAGCCCGAGGCGCCTGAAATTGCGATTAACGAGCCTGGCATAACGCCTGAGCAACTCGAATTACCGGGTGTGGCCGAACCGACACCACGCCCAACGGAGCCTAGTCCTGCCGAAATCACCTTGGCGTTACCGCCTGAGCCACCCGCACCTCGAGCAGCACCCGAAGTGAAAACGGCGGTGCCCGTGGTACCTGAGGATAACGATGCGACCCTTGCCAGTATCCGAGAGAACGCTGAAGCGGCACGAATCGCCTCGGAACGGACCTACACGGTGGATGATCCCTTCATGATCAGCCAAATGAACCCCAATCGTCGTCTGCAAGAAACCGACTTACCCCTGTTTGATGAGTCGATGCCAGTGATTGACGATGACATTGCGCGACTG
>CBFHVZ010000045.1:0-4239 GCA_965659195.1 Litorivicinaceae bacterium | reverse complement strand
ACACGTGCTCAATCGCGTGGCGTTTGCCGGCGATTTCTAGTTCCGAATACCCATTGGCCCGTTTGAAGTCCCAATGAAGTTCGTTCAGCCATGTTTGATCGGGCATATCGATCGCCACTTTTTCGGCCAACACCAACACGCCGCCGGGCACTAGAGACTGAGCAATCCGGCGTAACAGCGCATCACGGCCATCGAGTGGGATAAACTGCAAGGTGAAGTTCATGGCGAAGACAGACGCCGGCTCAAAGGGATGGGTCTGGATGTCGCCGAGCACCCATTCAATCGGCAAGGGATCGATCAGCCGGTCGGTGGAGTGGTGTTGGGCTTTTTGCAGCATCGCTTCGGAATTATCGAGTGCGATCAAACGGCAGCCGGGTTGTTGCACTTCACGCGCCATGGCGAGTGTGGTGGCGCCGAGCGAGCAGCCAAGATCGTATAAGCAGGTGTGGGCTTGTGCGAAGCGTTTGGCAATTAACCCAGTCAGCCCCACCACGTGGCCATAACCGGGTACGCTTCGTCGAATCATGTCGGGAAACACGGCCGCGACCCGTTCGTCAAAACGGAAGTCGCCGACTCCGTGCCAGGGTGTTTGGAATAACGTATCTGAGTCGGTGGTCATGGCCGCTCCGGTGGTGAGGTGTCCTTTGGGGTGTCATGATACCCAAGGCGAGGAGGAGTTCAGTAATGGAAATCACTTGGGTGTTGGCGATGGTCGCGATTTTGGGGTGCGCGCTGGCGGCCTATTTTGGCCACGGATGGCTTAAGCTCAAAGGCCGTGTGGTGGAATTAGAGGCCAGCGCCCAAGCGGCCACCGACGCCGAGAACCGTCACGCGTTGATGAAAGCAGAGTTTGAGGCCTTGTCGCAAAGGCTGATGGCCGATCGCTCCAAAGAACTGCAAGCCCAGCACCAAGAATCCTTAGCGCATGTCTTAAAACCACTCGCCGGTGAGCTTGAGGCCTTCAAAAAGCGCATAAATGAAGTCTATGAACACGAGACGCGGGACCGGGTGTCGCTCCGTGCGGAGATTTCCTCGTTGAAGGCGCTAAACCAAAAGATGTCGGAAGACGCGATCAATTTGACCCGCGCCCTAAAAGGCGACAACAAAGCCGCTGGGAACTGGGGTGAATTGGTTTTGGATCAGGTGTTGTCGGCTTCTGGACTTCGTGAAGGCCATGAATACCATCGCCAAACCAGTTTCACAGGCGATGCCGGTCAGCGGTTGCAGCCCGATGTGGTGGTGTCGCTGCCGGATCAAAAATGCTTGGTGGTCGACGCCAAGTTGTCGCTGAAAGATTATGAACACGCCATGGCTGCTTCCGATGAGCTGACTCGGCAGACCGCTCTCAAAGCCCATGCCAATTCGTTAAAGGCCCATATCCGAGGGTTGTCGGGTAAGAATTACAGTGGGCTTTCGGGGATCACCACGGTCGATTTTGTGATCATGTTTGTGCCGGTAGAGCCGGCTTTTTCAGCGGCCTTTGAGACGCAACCCAGCCTCTTTACCGAAGCCTTGTCGCAAGGGGTGGTGATTGCCTCGCCCTCGACGTTGTTGGCGCTTTTGCGCACCGTTGAGCATGTCTGGCGGATTGAGAACCAAAATGCCAACACGCGGCAAATCGCAGAGCTCGGTGGCAAGCTGTACGACCAATTCGCCTTATTTGCAGAGAGTTTCCAAGAAGTCGGTGAGCGCATCCAGAAAAGCCAAGATGCGTATGAAAAAGCGACCGCTCGGTTGGCCTCAGGTCGCGGTAATTTGGTGCGACGGGCAGAGCAGTTGAAGACCTTGGGCGTCAGTGCGACTAAGCAGTTGCCGAGTGGGCTTCAAGAGCTCGACGATTGAAGAAGTGCCATCAGAGAGCCGTGTTGGCGAACCTGGGTAACCGACACCGGGCCTCGCTCGAGTAACCGTCGGGCGGCCATAAATTCTCGAGCGGCATTCAGTGCTTCAACGGCGGTGACGTGATCGCCCTGGCTGCGAAGGACAACCACCGAGTCCGCCTCATCACTTAGACACAGCGCGTCATCGGTGCGCTGGGCAAGCCCCGCAATTTGCAGCTTTTCAGTGCCTTGATCGGACCAGAACCAGGGGGTGGCCGACCAGGGTGTGGGGCTCCCCAGTAACCGTTTGGCCAAGACGGTGGCGGTGTCATTGGCTTCAGAAATGGATTCAATGCGTATCTCGCCGGTCCCGTCGGCGCTCGGGTGTCTGGCCACCTCGCCGATGGCCGACACCTTGGGGTGCGGACTTTGCATGGTGCCATCGACCGGGACGCCATCGGCATCGGCCAGTCCGTGGGGTAGCAACAAGTCCACATTAGGCGCAGCCCCAACCGTGGCAATCACGCAATCCGCTGGTACCTCAATCCCTTGGTTGATCAGTCGATGAGGCCGGTACTGGATTCGGTCGCAGTCGGTGAGGGTGCGTGCTGGGCTTTGCGCAATCAATCGTTGAGCGATTGCATCCGATACCTGCGGTAGGCCGCGTGGGCCGCGCGCGAGAATGGTGACCCTGAGATCTCGAGGCAGGCTGGCTGCGATCTCATAGGCCATAAATCCCGCACCGATGAGAGCGACGCTCTGGCAGTCGGCGAGTGCGTCACTTAAGCGCTCGCGATCCGCCAAGGTTCGTAGTACATGCAGATCCTGATCGTCGAGTCCGTAAATAACGGGACGTTTTGCGCGAGTCCCGGTGGCGATCACGATGTGATCCACTTGAACCTCGATCGTCGCAGTTGAAATGCGACCCACATCGGGTTCGATGGCTGTGACTCGCTCATAGACCCAGCGAATTCTCGCATCCTGTGCGATGGGTTCTGGAATCAGTGTTTTGTCGCGGTCGCTTAAGGTGTGGTCAAAGGGGGTTTTCGATAACGGCGGCCTTGGACAGGGTGCACCGGGTTCGTCGTGGAAGACCGTGATCTCGCCGTCAAACCCGCCACGACAGAGTTCGGCCAGTAACGTGGCGGTCGCTTGTCCGGCACCAATGACCCCTAGCCGCATGTCAGAACTGGCGTTTAGCGACCGTGGCGGTGAGGCCATCGTGTGCGTCTTGAAGGACCACTTGGCAGGCCAATCGGCTGTTTGGTGTGGGCTCGACCGCAAAGGTCAGCATGTCTTGCTCTTGGGCGGCTGGCGGTTCGAGGGTGTCTTGCCAATCGGCTGTGAGCATCACATGGCAGGTGGCGCAGGAGCATCCGCCACCGCATTCTGCGAGGAGGCCCTCGGCGCCCGCAGCGAGGGACGCTTGCAACAAGGTATCGCCGGGTGTGAATGAAACCTCAACTTCGCGGTCTTGGCTGTCAATGACGGTAATGGATGGCATGGCAACTCCTGGGTTTACTCGTGCCAAATTGGATTGAATGTCCTCCAATTCTGGCACTGTGAATTCGTTCGCAGTCCCTTACAGTAAGGTCATCTCACTAAAAGGAAAGACATCATGCGAAAAATTGCCCGCATCATTAACGGTCGACGCGTCTCCGACGGAGCCGGTGTCGACATCCGTCGGGTGGTGGGTGTGCCTGGCGCGGACTATGTGGATCCGTTTTTGATGTTTGATGACTTTAGAAACGACGATCCGTCGGGCTATGTGGCGGGCTTTCCACCGCATCCACATCGCGGCTTTGAAACCGTGACCTATATGCTCAAAGGCAAGATGCGGCACCGCGACTCAAACGGCAATTCCGGCATCTTAGAAGACGGGTCGGTGCAATGGATGACCGCCGGTAAAGGCATTTTGCACTCGGAGATGCCCGAGCAGACTGACGGCAGCCTGTGGGGATTTCAGATTTGGTTGAATTTACCGCAGCGTCTGCAGATGAGTGAGCCGAACTACCAGGACATCCCAGCTAAAGACATTACGACCTTCTCCGACGGTCAGGCGAATTACCGCTTGGTGGCAGGTCAGTTCCAAGGCCATACCGGACCAGCCAAGACCCTAATGCCTGTATTGATGCTCGACATTCAAGTGACCGAAGGGCGATCTGAAGTGCCGGTTGAAGCGGGCCATACCGCGATCCTGTTTTGCTTTGAGGGGTCGTTACAGATCGATGGACAGACGTTGGTGGATGGTGATCTGGCAATTCTAGACGGGGAGGGTCCGGTCGCGATTGAGGGAGCCTCTGGCCGGGGTTTATTGCTGGCGGCGGCGCCTTTAAATGAGGCGATCGCCCGCCATGGGCCTTTTGTGCTGAGTACCGAAGGCGAGCTGAAAAAGGCGTTTTTGGATTACCAACTCGGC
>CBFHVZ010000044.1:0-5230 GCA_965659195.1 Litorivicinaceae bacterium | reverse complement strand
CGTTCGGTGATTTCAACGAGACGGTACGCTTTTGACTTCGACAATGGACGGCACTCAGAAATAGTGACGGTGTCACCAATCTGGCAGTCATTGTTTTCATCGTGCGCCGCGATCTTCGTCGAACGCTTGATGTACTTGCCGTACACCGGATGCTTCTCGAACCGCTCAACCAACACACTGATTGTCTTGTCGCCCTTGTTGGACACCACACGACCACTCAGTGTACGAACCAATTTCTTCTCTTCGGTCATGCCGCTACCTCCTTCTGCGCGATCACTGTTTTGATGCGCGCGATGTCACGACGGACCTGACCCAACAAATGAGTTTGCGCCAGCTGACCTGTGGCTTTCGCCATGTTCAGGTTGAACTGCTCACGACGCAGCTTTAAAAGCTCTTCGTTCAGCTCAGCCACGCTTTTTTCACGCAAGTCTGATGCTTTCATTACATTACCGTCCGACTAACAAAGGTGGTTTTGAATGGAAGCTTGGCCGCAGCCAGGGTGAACGCTTCACGCGCCACTTCTTCAGACACACCTTCAATTTCATACAACACACGGCCTGGTTGAATCTGGCATACCCAGTACTCAACAGAACCCTTACCTTTACCCTGACGCACTTCCAAAGGCTTCTGGGTGATTGGCTTATCGGGGAATACCCGAATCCATAATTTCCCGCCCCGCTTTACGCGACGAGTAATGGTTCGACGACCGGCTTCGATCTGACGCGCCGTCATGCGGCCACGACCAGTTGCTTTCAGTGCAAATTCACCAAAGCTGACCTTCGAGCCACGCTCTGCAAGACCGCGGTTACGGCCCTTTTGCATCTTGCGGAATTTCATCCGTTTCGGTTGCAGCATTGCTCTTACCCCTTAGCGTGCAGCTTTCGCGCGCTGTTGATCACGGTTCGCGCGAACTGCTTCGATACCACCGAGGATCTCACCCTTGAAGATCCACACCTTAATGCCGATCACACCGTAGGTGGTGTGCGCTTCATACGTCGCGTAATCGATGTCCGCACGCAGGGTATGAAGTGGTACACGGCCTTCGCGGTACCATTCAGTCCGAGCGATTTCAGCACCGCCCAAACGGCCTGACACCTGCACTCGAATACCTTCAGCACCGGCACGCATTGCGTTTTGAACGGCACGCTTCATCGCACGGCGGAACATCACACGACGCTCCAACTGACCCGCGATGTTCTGACCGACCAAACGCGCGTCCAGTTCTGGCTTACGAATCTCTTCGATGTTGATTTGCACCGGAATGCCCATCATTTGAGTCAGCTCTTTACGAAGCGACTCAACATCTTCACCTTTCTTACCGATGACGATCCCAGGACGCGCCGTCAACAAGGTGACACGTGCGTTCTGAGCTGGACGCTCAATCAAGATCTTAGAGATCTGAGCGCTTTTCAGCTTGGCATCGAGGAACTCACGAACCTTGATGTCGTCAAACAGCTTGTTTGCGTAATCTGCACCCTCGGCGTACCACACCGATGAGTGATCTTTTGTAATCCCGAGGCGGATGCCATTCGGGTGAACTTTCTGACCCATAGTGCTCCCCTCAGGCCTGACCGACTTTGACGGTGATGTGGCAGGTCCGCTTAAAGATGCGGTCTGCACGACCCTTCGCACGAGGCTGGATCCGCTTCATCGTCATTCCTTCATCAACGAACACCGTGGTGACTTTCAAATCATCCACGTCTGCTCCCTCATTGTGTTCCGCGTTAGCAATGGCACTCTCAAGAACCTTCTTGACGATGTGCGCCGCTTTTTTAGTTGAGAAAGACAATGTACTCAGCGCTTCCTCAACATGCTTACCGCGAATCTGATCTGCGACTAGGCGGGCCTTCTGGGCAGAAAGCCGAGCGCCTTTCAGTCGTGCTTGCACTTCATTCATGGCTACACCTAATCCTTAACGCTTCGACTTTTTGTCGGCAGCGTGACCACGGTAGTTACGCGTCACCGCGAACTCACCTAATTTATGTCCGACCATGTCTTCGTTGATCAGAACAGGCACATGTTGCTTGCCGTTATGAACCGCGATGGTCAAACCCACCATTGTTGGAAGAATCATCGAACGGCGCGACCAGGTCTTGATCGGACGACGATCGTTCGCTTCAGCTGCCGCCTCTACCTTCTTCAGAAGGTGGAGATCGACGAATGGGCCTTTTTTCAAAGAACGTGGCATTGATCTCTCTCCTTACTTCGTGCGACGGCGTACGATCATCTTGTCGGTACGCTTGTTCTTACGAGTCTTGTATCCCTTGGTCGGCATACCCCATGGAGATACCGGATGACGGCCTCCAGACGTACGACCCTCACCACCACCATGCGGGTGATCAACTGGGTTCATCACCACACCACGTACGGTTGGACGAACACCTCTCCAGCGCTTTGCACCGGCCTTACCCAACTGACGCAAGCTGTGCTCACCGTTAGATACTTCACCGATGGTGGCTCGACACTCGACCAACACCTTACGCATTTCGCCTGAACGCAGACGAATGGTGGCGTGACGACCTTCACGAGCGACCAACTGAACCGAGGCACCTGCAGAACGCGCCATTTGCGCACCCTTACCTGGCTTCAATTCAACGCAGTGGATCACAGAACCCACGGGAATATTCCGAAGCGGCAAGCAGCTACCAACCTTGATCGGCGCATCTTCACCCGAACGAATCGGATCGCCGGCTTGCATGCCCTTAGGCGCGATGATGTAACGACGCTCACCGTCTGCGTACAACACCAATGCGATGTGTGCCGACCGGTTTGGATCGTACTCAAGACGCTCAACCTTTCCAGGAATGCCGTCTTTGTTGCGCTTAAAGTCAATCACACGGTAGTGCTGCTTATGACCACCACCGACGTGACGCGTGGTGATCCGGCCGTTGTTGTTACGACCGCCTGACTTTGATTTCTTTTCCAGTAGCGGCGCGTGGGGAGCTCCTTTATGGAGTTCCGGCGTCACAATTTTCACCATGTGACGGCGACCGGCTGACGTGGGTTTACATTTTACGATTGCCATAACTCAGTCTCACTCGCCCGCTACAAAGGAAATTTCTTGCCCTTCAGCGACGGTAACGTAGGCCTTACGAAGATCGCTTCGCTTGCCCATGCCACGCACTGTGCGCTTGGTCTTTCCTTTGATGTTCACCACATTGACCTTGGTCACCGAGACTTCGAACAGGGACTCAACGGCCGCCTTGATTTCGGTCTTGGTGGCATCAGAGGCCACTTTGAATACGTACTGATTGTTCTGATCCGCGACAACAGTGGCCTTTTCAGACACATGAGGTCCTTTCAGAACGGTAAAGATGCGTTCCTGGTTCATGCCAACTGCTCCTCAATCGCTTTCAGCGCATCCACAGTCACCAGAACCTTCTCGTAAGAGATCAGACTCACTGGATCAATCGCAGATGCATCACGCACATCGACGTGCGGAAGGTTGCGCGCTGACAAATACAACGCGTCGGTCACTTCGCCGGCAATGATCAGCACATTGCTCAATTCCATGTCACTGAGCTTGGCCGCCAACGCTTTGGTCTTTGGTGCGTCAATGTTGAACTCGCTGGCCACAACCAAACGGTCCTGACGGATCAGCTCACTCCAGATGCTCTGCATGGCTGCGCGATACATCTTCTTGTTCACTTTTTGGCTGTGATCTTGAGGCTTAGCCGCGAAGGTCACACCACCGCTACGCCAGATTGGCGAACGCGTAGTACCTGCACGAGCGCGGCCCGTACCCTTCTGGCGCCATGGCTTACGACCACCGCCTGATACTTCTGAGCGAGTCTTTTGCGCACGAGTGCCTTGACGGGCACCGGCCATATAGGCTGTCACCACCTGGTGGATCAGCGACTCATTAAATTCCCGACCGAACGCGACGTCTGAGACTTCGACTGTTCCACCGGCTACAAGATTTAATTCCATGATCGACTCCCTCAGGCCTTCGCAGCAGGCTTGATGATGACGTCAGAGCCGTTCGCACCAGGCACAGCGCCCTTCACGAGAATCAGACCCTTCTCTTCGTCAATCCGAACAACTTCCAAGCCTTGCACGGTCACGCGCTCAGCACCCATGTGCCCGGCCATCTTCTTACCCTTGAAGACTCGACCCGGTGTTTGGCAGTTACCGATAGAACCCGGCGCACGGTGAGACAACGAGTTACCGTGTGTCGCATCTTGCATTCCGAAATTCCAACGCTTGATCACACCTGCAAAGCCCTTACCTTTCGACTGGCCGGTCACATCAATTTTCTGACCCGCCTCGAAACGCCCTACAGTGATTTCAGAACCGACGGCCAACTCACCCAGGTCTTCGACGCGGAACTCCCACAGTCCACGACCCATACGAGTATCGGCTTTCGCCATATGGCCCTTGATAGGCTGACTGACACGATGCTGAGCACGACGCTCACCCACAGTCACCTGAATGGCTTGATAACCGTCTGTTTCAACGGTTTTAACTTGACTCACCCGATTTGGCTCTACCTGAACAACGGTCACAGGAACGGACACGCCATCTTCAGTAAATACTCGGGTCATACCGGTCTTACGACCGACAACTCCAATTGTCATCTCGACTTCCTCTCTGCCTGCACAGGGGGCTAAACCCGCTATGGCCACAGTAGTTATACAAACAGACCGCTTGTCACCGGGGTGCGCGGCTTCTTTGCACCCCTGCTTTAGATCAGCCTAAGCTGATCTGAACATCCACACCTGCAGCCAGATCGAGCTTCATCAGTGCGTCGACTGTTTTTTCAGTCGGCTCAACGATGTCGATCATGCGCTTGTGTGTACGCAATTCATATTGGTCACGCGCGTCTTTGTTCACGTGAGGTGAAACAAGTACGGTGTAACGCTCAATGCGCGTTGGCATTGGAATCGGACCGCGCACTTGGGCGCCGGTACGCTTCGCGGTTTCAACAATATCCTGAGTCGACGAATCGATCAGGCGATGGTCAAAAGCCTTCAGGCGAATCCGAATTTTTTGATTCTGTACTGCCACCTGGCTACTCCAATCAAACAATGTCCGAACAGACGGACAGGTCAAAACAAGGTCGCGCATTGTAGGCGCGTTAAAACATAGAGTCAACGGGCGATTGCAGGAAATGCCCTGTCACCCATAAAAAAAGGCCCTGCAAGCAGGGCCTTTTTAAGCGGTCTATTTGACCTGGATGTTAGGCGATGATTTTTGAGACCACGCCGGCGCCGACAGTACGGCCACCTTC
>CBFHVZ010000043.1:0-5249 GCA_965659195.1 Litorivicinaceae bacterium | reverse complement strand
AGGAGAAACCCAGCCTCACAGCATCATTGACCTGAACTTGGGTCCCAAGCGTAAACCCCTGCTCCGAGGACTCTCCCACCATCTCAGACATACCGCCTGTCGAGAGCGCTCGGTCTCGGCTCAAGTCGAGGTCCTGAAAAATCACCGACAGTCCCACACGAACTGTGTCAGATAATTCCATCGCACTGAAGAGTGTCTGCTCTCTCACTTCAAGTCGGTTTTTTAATGCATCAAGAGCACCAGGTGACGCGGGTGAATAGGCAAGTGACGCGGCATAGGGGGTGTTCATACCCACACCAATCGCCCAACCCGCTTTGACCGGCACACTGAAAAAACCACTGGTATAGGAGGCATCCTCTAAAGTGTTCTGCCCTACCAATGAAAGGGGAGAAGGAGAGGTCACTGGGATGAACTGATCCACGATCTGATCCGGCTGAAATGAGGAAAAGTCGACGGCGACAGTTGCCGACTCCATTGGCACTGCTGACGGATTAAAAAATGCCAAGGCGGGAGAATCTTGCCTGGCTCCAGCACCTGCATTGGCACTACCGAGAGCCAAAACCGACTGTTCGGCACGGTAGATGCCTGAAGCTCCCGCACTGCCCGCAACGCAGAGTGCGAAAGCCATCAAAACCAATCTCATAAACTCAGTTTCTCGCTGCTAAAAATCTGCGCGAACCTTACTGAGCCTTACCTTGTCTGACAAGACTTGACAGACCAAATACCGTTCACCGGGATAACCAATCCAAGGCCGGCTGATACCAAGGGACATCGGTCATCACAGTGACGGCAAATCGCTGCGGCTCAGTCATCGCCACATACAGCGGAACGGACCACTCAACACGCCGAGCATCTGACGAAATCTCACCATCGGCCTTGAGGACTCGGGGCGCCTCGATGCGCCAGGATAATTCGCGCCCCTGAAACATCGCAGCGATGACTGCCCTTTGTTCGGGGCTTGACTGCTGCACCTTTTGATTGGCGCCAAATTGGCTCGTAATTCGGAGCGTGTTCTCTGCCACCCATTCAAAACTCAGCGTTTTCGACAAACTGCCATGACCGGAGAGGCTCATGCCCTCAGCAAATGCGTTGAGAGGACCAGAAACAGCCATGCGACAAATCACATCATCCCCCTCATAAAAACGAGACACTTCTCGGGTCAACTCAGGACGAAGGTCAGTAATCAATTGATCATTTTCATCACAGAATTTTTTCTCAGCCTCAGGGTCTAGTTGTAAAAGGGCCTGATTGGCACGCATCTCAATGCCGTACACTGCGGCGTCCTGCTTCACGACAAAAGATTGCTCGATATCAACGCAACCGACGAACAACAAAGACGCAAAGATAAGCGCCCAGGGAAATAGTCTGACTGGCTTACCCTGGCTACATAAACTATTCATTATTCCCATCCCTTTGCCCTAGGCCCAAATCGCCAGGGCCGTTTCAATATCAGTGCATTTTGGTGGTAAAACTCAATGCATCCCGCCATTTACGGTCTGATCGATTCAGTTGCTGACGCTGTCGAAGTGCTTTCTGTTGCGCCAACGCCTGAGCACAACCCAGACCCCATCGTATCAAACGCTGGCCAGACTCGGAGTTCGACGCGATCCGTTTCAAAAACAAACGACCGACCTGAGGAAGGTGCTCTTTTAATAATGCGTCATCCAAACTGACATAAGTCCAAGTCTCACCGGCTTGACCTTGTCTGGCGGAGCGGCCATACAATTGCTGATCGATTCGTTTTGCAGAGTGGGGCTCGGTTAGGATCACGACCAAACCACCGGCTGACTCCACATCAGAACCCACCGCAATGTCCACCCCGCGTCCTGCCATATTGGTCGCCACAGTCACCTGTCCCAGACGCCCCGCCTCGGCAATAATCGCCGCTTCGTCCGCGGGATTCTTTGCATTAAGAACACGCGGCGCCAGTCCTTTCGCTAGCATTCTTTGGGTCAGGTTCTCGCTGTCTTCAATGCGACGAGTCCCAATCAGCACTGGACGTTTGTTGCGATGCAGTTCCACGACCCGCTCAGTCAAGGCCTCAAACTTCTCCCTTTGAGTTGAGAACAATTGCAAAGGATGATGCCTGCATTTTGGGGGAAGTCGATTCGGCACTCGCTGGATGGAGACGCCGTATACGAGTGCGAGCTCGAGATCTAAATTCTGCAAAGTCCCGCTGGCACCCACTACGCGCCGGTATAAGCAAAAGAAGTTTTGGAAGCTCATTCGCTCCCGAGTCTCAGTCGGATCAGTCATAGGCACGCCGGCCGCATACTCGATGGCTTGATGAAGGCCCTGACCCCAGTTTCGATTGGGCATCTGTCGGCCGGTGCGCTCATCGACAATGACCACTTTTTCATCTGCCACAATGTAATGTTCGTTAACTCGGTAAATATCTTTGGCCAATACAGCCTGTTTTAGCGCATGTTCAAATCGTTGAGGGTGGCGCCAGGGTGCGGGCATTTCTTCAACCCTTTCCATCAGCCGCAGCCAGCACGCCTCCGAAAAGTGGACTGTCCGTGTGCTATCCGATGCTCGATAATCGACATCTCGTTTCAGCGAGTTGACCAGATCGTGGGCTGTGATGACCGCTTGCTCGAGCAGCGGATCGGGTTTTGCACCAGAGATAATCAAGGGCGTGTTTGCCTCATCGACCAACACACTGTCGGCCTCATCCACAATCGCGGTGCCAAGCCCCCGAGTGGTCAGACGGATGCCTTCATGCTTTAAATCAGCCAACGCCATGTCCAACCGATTCATCGGACGACCAAGTGCCAATCGATCTCGCAAATAATCAGCCAAAAACTGTTGAGCCGTGCCATAAACGACAGGATGAGCGTACACAGACGAATCACCTTTGCGAGTGTCATCTAGCGCATCCACCGACAAGCCGCATCCCTCAAATAACGGACGCATTAGATCTGCATCTCGTTGGGCCAGATATGAATTGGACGTCATGACGTGGCAGGGCTGTCGCAAAAACGCATAAAAAATGGCTGTAATAGCGATCGTCAACGTCTTTCCCTCACCGGGCGCCACTTGCACAACCTGGCCATCGAGCATGGCCAAAACTGCCTGCCACTGAACGGCGTAGGGGCGCATTTGAAGCTGTCTCCAGGCCACTTCACCCACCATCGCTAAGGCGTTCAGCAACTGCGGTCGATGCGCAAAAGATTGGTGGCTCACGGTCAGTCGAACCAGCGTCGACAACGCGCTCAACCGCGACGATAGGGTCGCGTCTGACAGGGCGGATAGTTCATCCTCCAACCCCATAAGAAACGCCGATTCTGCCTCGTATTGCTTCAGTCGCTTCTTTTCAGTGAGGCGCATGTACCATGACCAAGGGCCGCTAAGCCAGCGCAACCGATCCTCTGCCTCTTGCGAACCGCGAGACGGATTACGGGGATTAAAGCCCATATCGTCTCTGCAGCTCTTGCCTTACCCGTTGTGCCAATTGAGCACCTAAAGGCATCAAATTGGTTTCAAGGCGCAACAGACCCGTCATGCCATGCGCAAGTTGGATACCGTCAGCGGGATTTAGGTTGGCTCGCAATTCAAAAAATGACTCCATTGCTACCTCCTCACCTGATTCTGTGATTCGGGTCATCACCGGACCATCTGCAGAAATGGCCAGTGCCTGCGAGGGCAATCGCTCTTTTTGGAAGGGAATCAAACGAAGATTCGTTGAGAGCATGGGTTCTTTATTTTGACTCCACAAACGGATGGCCACTTGCTCTGGTGGCCGATTAAACAGCTCTGATGCAACCGATTGATTGACGACTGCGACAAATTTGAAACTCGATGTATCCACCACCGTGCCCAACAATTCACCCGCCGGCACATGAGTACCGAGGCGATCGGATAAGGCGCCTCCCTGCCACACCCCAGCGCTTTCACTGTGAATCTCCAACTCAGACAGACGTCGTTCGAGTGCCTGCTTTCTTTCTGTCAACACGGCAATTTGTTGTTGGAATACCGACGGGTCAAGCGAGGGCACGACCAGTGATTGACGATACAGCCCACGAGCTTCTCGCAGTTGTTCATTATTTAAAGTCAGCTCTTGGCGTAAATCTGCGCTGTCGAAAACAGCAATCAGATCACCGGGCACCACGGCCTGTCCGTCACGCACGTGAACCTCGATGAGCCGGGCCGGTGTCTGGGTATACACCTGCTGAGTTTCCTGAGCCAAAACCACGCCGGGCGCTTTCGACACATAGGGTAAGGGAAGATAGCCGATTAAACTGACAAGCACTGCACTCACACCCAGCGTGACGCCCCATGCCCGTAGTCGATTGTTCATTAATTTAGGAGAAGCCAATAGATAGCCAAACAGCTTGCCACCGGGAATCAATACCCAGATGAACGCCATCATAATCACCATCAAAAGACCAAGCCCGAGCCAAATATCTGCCACCATAAAGCCAATGGCGACCATTACGAACAAGCGATAGCAAAGACTTAAGACGCCGTACGTCGACAGCCAAAAACGCTCATCTGCACTCTCGCCAGGGGACTCTGCTTGTTCGGTTCCGAACAAATACCTGTCTCCGAAATACAGCCATTGCTGACTGGCTTTTTGATACAAATTCGGAGTTTCAACCAGGTCCGCAAGGATGTAGTAGGCATCAAAACGAAGCAACGGGTTTCCATTGAAAATAAACGCTGAGACCGACCCGGCCAGCATTAAATTGAACGCGATGCTATTAATCAGACCAGGCCCCGTGTACAGCCAGACCCAGGCGGCAAGACTTGCGAAAAAAAGCTCAACAATCATGCCTGCGGCGCCCACATAAGCGCGCTCCCACCGACTTCGCATCGACCAACTGGTGCTCGCGTCAATGTAGGGCAAAGGCGTAAAGACAATGAACATCAATCCCATTGAATGCACTTCACCGCCGTAGCGTTTACACACAATGGCATGGCCCATCTCATGGAAGAGCTTCAATACGAAAATCGACAAGTAAAGGAGAGGCAAATTTCCAGGAGCCAGCACACCTTGGGTTGTGGTCCACAGTCGATCCCAGTTCTCGACCACAATCTTTGCAAAAAACAAAACCAGGATCGCAAGCAACCACAACATGTATTTGGAAAACAGCGGAGCCAACCAATCCCGGGTGCGATCAAGAAAACGATTCGGGTTCCACAAAGGGACTCTTAAATACAAGATGGCCATCAGTTGGCCCAAACGTTCTCGGCCTCGCTGCTGCTGGAAACGAGTCAACAGCGCGTCGTGATCGCCTGGGGTCTTA
>CBFHVZ010000042.1:0-5302 GCA_965659195.1 Litorivicinaceae bacterium | reverse complement strand
AGATTTTGATCTCTAAATCGACATTCGCATCTTTGACGTGATCGGCCACCATCTGGGCCACTTTATGGCGCACATCTTTGGTAGACCATTGATGTGACAAACGAAGTTCAGTTGCAGACGCAAATGAACTGACGAACGCTGCACCGACTGCAGCAGCTACAAGGGCTTTAATTTTCATAGTTAGGCTCCTGCCGATTGTTATGAATTATTACGGCTTGCATATTTATGTATGCTGAATTCAAATTATCGTATACAAAAACAAGATGCAACGAAGAATTATAAAATGAGCAGTCGAGCCGCTAACCGTGTCTTTCAGGGCATAGAAGAAGAAATCGCCACTGGCAAGCTCCGGGACGGCGAAAAATTAGACGAGATCACGCTTGCTGAGCGGTATGCCGTCTCACGCACACCGGTCCGTGAAGCCCTGCTGCAACTCGTCGGATCAGGGCTCGCCACTCAGATCCCGAAACGCGGCTGTTTTGTGCGCGCGCCTTCATTCAAAGACACCATCGAGATGTTTGAGGTCATGAGTGAACTGGAGGGCCTCTGCGCCCGTTTGGCCGCACGACGCATCACAGACGAACAGCTTGAGCACCTAAAGCAAGCCAATGCGGGCTGCGAAAAAGCCATCGCCGACGGCGACAGCGATCTCTATTACGAAAACAACGTCGAATTTCACGAATGCATCTACGCCGCCTGTGGCAACAGCTTCTTAGCCAACGAAACCCGACGGCTCCGTCGCCGACTGCAATCCTTCCGACGGCTTCAATTGCGCGTCCGTGGGCGGATGCCGCAATCCCTCGATGAACACTACAAAATCATCGAAGCCATCGAGGCGGGGCACGCAGAGCAAGCGGATGAGCTGTCTCGGGTGCACGTCATGATTCAAGGGGAACGCTTCAACGATTTGTTGATGCACATGGATACCTCAACGTGAAACCCAAGGCGCTTTTATTCGACGTGTTCGGCACGGTGGTGGATTGGCGAAGCGGACTCATCAAAGATTTTCAAACACATTTTGAAACCCATCCGGCACCGCTTGAGCCCGCATCAGTCGCCGACGCTTGGCGCGCGGAATATCAACCGTCGATGGCACCGATCCGAGAAGGACTGAGGCCCTACACCAAACTCGACGTGCTCCATCGCGAGAATCTGCTCGCCATTGCCGAGCGACTCGGGTTTTCACTTGGCGATGAGGCGCAAATCGACTGGTTGGTCAAAGGCTGGCACCGGCTGCCGGCATGGCCCGACTCGGCGCCCGGTATCGAGGCACTCAAAACACTCGCCATCTGCGCCTCCCAGTCGAACGGACACATCGCGCTCACTGTGCAATTAGCCAAAACCAACGGGTTCTCCTGGGATGTGGTGCTGGGCGCTGAAGTCGTTGGCACCTATAAACCCACACCGGAATCCTATCTGAGGGCTTGTGAAGCACTCGATCTAGCACCCCATCAATGCATGATGGTGGCGGCGCACAACAGCGATCTTTTGGCCGCAAAAGCCTGTGGCTTGCGCACGGCCTTCATCGCTCGGCCCACGGAACACGGCCCAAATCAGACCTCCGACCTAACGGCTGCAGACGGTGTGGAACTTCACGCCAACAGCCTGATCGACCTTGCGCAACAATTGCGTAATATTTAGACGCATCAATAGGCCAAAAACTCAAAAATTAACCCTATATTTCAGATAGTTACAGCCACTCAAAATTTTTCTTGCTTTTTAGGCGAAAAGCCCGAAAATGCGCGCACTTTAAACAACAAACCTTTGGAAATTTTATGCGTTTGTGACCCGGCGTCTCGATTTGTCTAGACGTGTCTGAGCGACGAAAGACAAATTGGAGAATGCCCGTGTTAACAACCGTGCGACCACGGTCAGAAGGTGACTTCTGGCTGTCTCGGACAGGTGGTGTCTCACCTGCCATGCTTTTTGATCCAGTGCGTGTACGAACCACTTGGCAAGCGCTGTCGAACGCCTTGCCCGGCGTCACCTTGTATTACGCCGTGAAATCGAATCCACACAGCACCCTGTTGGCCACCTTGGCCGACGAAGGCGCGTGCTTTGATGTGGCCAGCGCCCCTGAAATTCAGGCGCTTTTGCCCTATGGCGTCTCTGCGTCACGCATGATTCACACGCACCCCATTAAAACCGAGGCCGATCTCGAAGCGTCAACGCATCTGGGGGTCAGCACGTTTGTGGTGGATAACCTGGACGAGCTTTGGAAGATCGCACCCTATCGTCACCAAATCACGGTGATGTTGAGACTCGCCTTTGTCGCGCCCGATGCGCCCATCGATTTGTCGCGAAAATTTGGGGCCCAGCCTGACGATGCGCTGCATATTCTAGAGATGGCTCAACAAATGGGTATTGCCGTGGACGGGTTATGCTTCCACGTGGGTTCTCAAGCACAGACCGCCGACACTCATAAGGTGGCGCTCCTCAAGTGTCTTGAGATCGCGCAAGAAGCCGAAACCCGTGAAATCGCGACCATCGAGCGCATTGATATCGGCGGCGGTTTCCCGGCTAACTATGATCATCGACCCGTCGACTTCGACGCGTTTTGCGCTCCGATCCGAGAAGCGATCGCGGAAGTGCCTGCTCATATCCGCTTGATGGCTGAACCAGGTCGCGCCATTTCTGCGCCCAGCATGACGTTGGTGACCCGTGTGATTGGTCGCTCTAAGCGTCAAGATGACACTTGGTGGTACTACTTAGACGACGGCGTCTATGGGGCGCAGTCGGGTCGTATTTTCGACCACATTGATTATCCCATGACCGTATTCACGGAAGGCGAAGGGACGGCCCGCGCGGTATTTGCCGGCCCGACCTGCGACAGCGTGGACCGCTTCGGAGACACCGATGCACTGCCTGAACTGTCACTCGGTGATGTCATCGTAATCGAAGAGATTGGTGCCTACTCGATTGCAACGGCGTGTCACTTTAATGGTGTGGCACCACCTGTGATCATCGATCTGGATGATCAAATCCTAGAGACCCGACAGCAGGCATAAACCATAGATGGGGGAGTTCGTTTGCTCCCCCTCTCTCCGCTTGCCTTCCCAACCATTCCGAATACACTTTAGGCAACAGGTTGCGAGGAAAACTCGATGAAAATCATCTATGTATCAAATGCAAAATCGAACATCGACCCGATCATAAAGAGCCTCGAGGCCGGTGAAGATGTGCTGTTAAAGAACGTCTCAGCCGACCCCTCTTACGCTATGCCAGGAGAGCCAGTGACCTTCCCTGATCGCAGTGCTTTTCGCGCCAAAAACGCAAGCAATGCGCAGACCTCTAAATCTGTTATCGAATCGTTTCGAGACAGTGAACGGTATTGAGGCTTTATTTCGATACAAGTGCGTTGCTTCCCTACTACCGTGAAGAATCGGCTAGTGCACGTGTACAAGCAAGATTGAATGCATGTCGCCATGCGATTGCGATTAGCCGTCTTACCGAAATTGAGTTTGCCAGCGCGCTCTCCCGACTCGTCAGATCGAGAGATCTAACCCAATACCAAGCGGGTGAAATTGAAAAGGCATTGGACAATGACAAAAAAGCGGGACTTTTCAAAAGCTGTTCCGTCAAAGACACACATTTTGAATTCGCCCATTACTTTTTGACCACACGAAAGACAGGGCTCCGAACATTGGATGCGCTTCATCTCGCGCTGGCCGCAACCACAGGTCAATGTTTAATTACTGAAGATGAACACCTGTATCAGGCAGCTGCATTTTTCGGCGTACCCACGGAAAAAGCGTGAGTTAATCGCTCCGACGCATTGATCGCCGAATCTGCCAAAATCCGATCGCTCCCCCTAAGGCCACGATGAGGATCATTAATGTCGCAAGCGCGTTGATGTCTGGGCTGATTCCTAGGCGCACTTTTGAAAACACCACCATCGGCAAGGTCGAAGACCCCGGGCCCGAAACAAAACTTGCGATCACAAGATCATCAAGTGACAAGGTAAAGGCCAACAACCAGGCTGCAACGAGTGCCGGCGCAATACTCGGTATCGTGACCGTGAAAAACACCACCAAAGGCCGAGCGCCTAAATCCATCGCCGCTTCTTCTAAAGTTCGGTCCATATCACGAAGCCGCGCTTGAACAATCACCGCCACAAAGGCCATACCGAAGGTGGCATGCGCCAAGATGATCGTGGTCACGCCACGACCGGCGGGCCATCCAAAGAGATTATCTAGGGCCACAAACAACAGTAACAGCGACAAGCCGGTAATGACCTCAGGCATGACCAGAGGGGCCGCCACCATGCCAGTCAGCAGGGTCCGTCCTTTGAACCATTTGAATCGCACGAGTGTCATGGCCGCTGCCACGCCCAATATCAGCGCCAAGGTCGCACTTGCTGTGGCAATTTTAAAACTGAGCTTGGCGGCATCGAGGATTTGCGGATCCCGAAAAAGCTCCGCATACCACGCAGTCGAGAATCCACCCCATACGGTCACCAACTTCGACGCGTTGAAGCTGTAGATCACCAGAATCAAAATCGGGATATAAAGAAATCCAAACCCGAGTGCGGCAGCAGCTGGCATGACGTATCGACTGAGTCTCATGCGCTGCCCTCTTGTTTCGCTTGCAATCGGTTGAGCCACATCAAAGGCCCCACAATCAAACAAAGCATGATGATGGCAACCGCTGAGGCAATCGGCCAATCGCGATTGGCGAAAAATTCATTCCACAGCACTTTACCGATCATCAGGGTGTCATTGCCCCCGAGCAACGCTGGAATTACAAACTCACCAATGGCAGGCACAAACACCAACAACGAGCCGGCAAAAATACCCGGTAGGGTCAGCGGTAAGGTGACCGTGAAAAAGCTGACCCAAGGTGTGGCGCCGAGATCGGCAGACGCTTCCAACAAGGTGCGATCGAGCCGTGACAGCGCGGCATAAAGAGGCAACACCATAAAGGGCAAATAGGTATAAGCAATGCCGAGATACACCGCCAAATCGGTTTGCAAAATCACCAAGGGTTCTGAAATCAGTCCGATATGCAAAAGCACTGAATTCAACAGGCCATTGGTTTTTAAAATCGCTATCCAGGCGTACACCCGAAGCAGAAAAGAAGTCCAAAACGGGAGGATGACCAGAATCAAGAGAAGCGTCCGCCGAGGCTCGGGCGACATGGCGATGACATGGGCCATGGGGTAACCAATCAAAAGCGTCACCCAGGTGGACACCAAGGCAATACGCACTGATTCCCAATAGGACGCGGCATACAAAGGGTCTTCAATCAGGAAGAGATAGTTGCTGAAATTCAGTCTGATTTGCGCAACACCGGACTCCAGCCA
>CBFHVZ010000041.1:0-5347 GCA_965659195.1 Litorivicinaceae bacterium | reverse complement strand
GATCCTTGTGTGGTTTTGTATCGTTGTATCGTGTCAGTGTTCAATACCCACTGTGGCCAGTTTCTGCCTCAACGGGTGTCCGTCGGCCCATTCCATTGGGGCCATCATGGCGTCGATCCAACCTTGATCAACGGCGTCGACGGTTTTAAACCGCCAATCGGGATTCTTGTCTTTGTCGATTAAGAGCGCACGCACGCCCTCACACCACTCGCCGTCGGCCAGCAGTCGCATGCCAATGTCGTGCTCTTGCACCACCGCCTCGTATAGGCTCTCCGTCACGACCCGAAGGCACTGATAGCCAGCGATCAGGGACGCACCCGGACTGGCCTGCTCAAGGCCCGTGAATAATTCAGGGACCCGCGCATGCCACTGTTGCATCACTTGATACACAGACCGCGGATCTTGGTGTTTGACGCTGGCGGCAAGTGCTGTGCCATGCGTTTGCCATGGGCCCGATCGTGGGATATCCAGCGTCATGGCAGACAGTATCCGGCCCAAACCTGACAACGCCTCGGCCTTCGAACTGTAATCGAGTCCGCACACCGATTTAAAAAGCGACGCCTTATCGGCCCGGGCCACCAACCAATCGGCTAAATTCAACCAGCACGCATCCGAGGCGCCCACGGTCACACCGCTCATCGACAAGCAAATTCCCAACCCATGCGTCACCCGGTTTAAGAACCAGCTGCCGCCACAATCCGGTACGAATCCGATTCGAACTTCAGGCATCGCCAAATTGGAGTGCTCGGTGATCAAGCGGACATCCGCGCCCTGGAATACCCCCATGCCACCGCCCATGATGTATCCGTCACCCCAGGCAATCACGGGCTTCGTACTCAGGTGCAGGCGGACGTCTAATAAATACTCATCACTTAAGTAATCGGCGGAGTTATCCAGCTCGGTGAGCCCCCCTTTGCGACCGTTTTGTGTGACATCGCGCACATCCCCACCGGCACAAAAGGCTTTTTCTGCAGACGATTCAATCCACAGACCGCGAATTGCAGGATCGGCTTCCACCTGATCGACAATCGCCATCAACTCACGGATCATCGTGTGATTTAGGGCGTTTAGGGCTTTGGGTCGGTCGAGTGTGGCCACGCCTAACACGCCTTCGGATGTCACCAAAGGCACGGTGTGGAATCTCACAGTGGGCTCAATCATGCTTTCTCCGTTGAACATAAAGATATCTTTATATTATTATGTCCGTTATGTGGACAACGTTTGATGACTATATTGACGCATTGAAGGCGATAGCGGAACCAACTCGGCTCCGCTTGGTGCGTTTGTGCGCCCATGGCGAACTCACCGTCTCTGAGCTCATGCGCATTGTAGGACAATCTCAGCCGCGCGTGTCGCGCCATCTCAAATTACTGCAAGACGCCGGCATTTTAGAAAGCTTCCGCGAGCAACATTGGGTGTTCTATCGGGTTCACCCAGACCCCGCGCGACAGCCTTTGATCCAAGCCATTTTAAATCAGGCACCCGAAGACGATGCCCAGATACAGCTCGACCAAAGTCGCCTCGATGAGTTACGCCAAGCGCGCGCCAAACTCTCCGAAGGCTTTGTGGAAACCGAAGTTCCAGATTGGCTCAGGCTTCACGAGTACCATGGCGACCCGAAGCGGTTCCAAGCGGCTGTGGTGGATGCCTTAAGCGGCCGCCCCGTGGGGCACTTGTTAGACATCGCCACCGGCACCGGCCGCATGCTGAAAATTGCAGGCCCCCTTGCCGACAGCGGTGTGGGTATCGATCTTTCCAAAAAAATGGTGGCCGTAGCGCGAAGTGCGCTCGCTGAAGCGGGCCTTGCGCATTTGAGCGTGCGCCAAGAAGACATGTATCAAATGCGATTCCCCGCGCGCAGTTTCGACACCGTCACCATCGATCAGGTGCTGTATTTTGCCTCGAGCCCAGATGCGCTCATCCGCGAAGCGACGCGCGTATTAAAGGTCGGCGGCCGATTGTTGTTAGTCGCCTTCACCGAATCTCAGGGTGCCAAGCACCCGCCCCCGGTCAGTATCCCCATGGCGGATATCCGCCGTTTCGTGGAAGAAGCCGGTTTACGCATTACCACAGCCAACGTGTTGCCCGGGGAACGCCTCGACATCAGCCTGTTGGTCTCTGAAAAAACCAAGGACAAAGCATGAGCACACCGCGCGTGTCATTCGAATTCTTTCCACCCAAAACCCCCGAAGCCGAAGCGAGCCTTTGGGCGACGGTCGAGCGTCTTGCTCCCTTGAAGCCTGAGTTTGTCTCCGTCACCTACGGGGCAGACGGTTCCACCCGTGAACGGACGCACCAGGTGATTGATCGGATTTTGAAAGACACCGAGATGACCGCGGTTCCCCACTTAACCTGCGTCGGCGCGCCAAAAGCGGAAATTGATGCCATTGCCGACACCTATTGGGACTTGGGCGTACGCCAAATTGTCGCGCTTCGCGGCGACCCAGAGGGCGGTGCCGAAGCCAAGTACCAGCCGCACCCCGAAGGCTATGCGTATGCGTCGGACTTGGTGGAAGGGCTACTGGCTAAGCACCCCTTTGAGATTTTTGTCGCAGCCTACCCCGAGACTCACCCGCAGGCGCTGTCGGCGGATGCGGATTTGGACAATTTGCGGCGCAAAGTTGAGGCCGGCGGTCATCGGGCGATCACGCAGTTTTTCTTCGACAACGACGTGTTCTTGCGGTTCAGAGACCGCGTGACCAAAGCGGGCATTGAAGTAGAATTGATCCCAGGAATTTTGCCAGTGACCAACTACCAAACCCTGGTGCGTTTTGCCGGGGCCTGTGGTGCGAGCTTGCCCAATCAGTTAACGCGACTCTTTGATGGGCTGGATAATGATCCCACCACACGGCAATTAATCGCCGCGCACGTGGCTGTATCGCAAGCCGAAGCGCTTGGCCGCGAGGGCGTGGACGACTTCCATTTCTACACATTGAACCGGGCAGACTTAAGTTTTGCAGTCTGTCATGCACTCGGTGTGCGAGGTGATGCATGAATCGTAACGACCGCATTGCGTGGCTAGAGAACACGCTACCCAACGAAATCGTCATCTTAGACGGCGGCATGGGCACCATGATCCAAGGGGCGGGGCTCAGCGAGAGCGATTACCGCGGCACGCGCTTTGCTGACTACGGATCAGACCTCAAAGGCAACAACGATCTGTTAACACTCACTCAGCCTGAGTTGATCGCCTCGATCCATCGAGCCTACGTCGAAGCCGGCGCGAGCATTATCGAAACCAACACCTTCAATGCCAACCAACCCTCCATGGCCGATTACGACATGGACGACTTAGTGGTTGAGCTAAACCGCGAGGCAGCCGCCTTGGCCCGCAAGGTGGCCGATGAAGCCGACCGACCGGTGTTGGTCGCCGGGGTATTGGGGCCCACCAACCGGACCTGTTCGATCAGCCCGGATGTGAACGACCCCGGTGCGCGCAACATCACCTACGCACAGCTCGTTAAAACCTACACCGAAGCCACGCGCGCCCTGTTAGACGGCGGCGCCGACCTGATTTTGGTGGAGACCATCTTCGACACCCTAAACGCCAAAGCAGCACTTTATGCGATTGATCAGGTGGCCGAAGAGACCGGCATGGCGATTCGTATCATGATTTCAGGCACCATCACCGATGCCTCGGGTCGCACCCTGTCTGGGCAAACCACCGAGGCCTTTTGGTTCTCGGTGCGTCATGCAAAACCGCTCTCAATTGGCTTGAACTGTGCCTTAGGTCCCAAAGAACTCCGTCCGTTCTTAGCCGATTTATCGCGGGTCGCGGACACCTATGTGTCAGCCCACCCCAATGCCGGACTCCCGAACCAATTTGGGGAGTACGACCTCGAAGCCGAAGAAATGTCTTCGATTGTTGAGGACTATGCTGCAAGCGGCCTGGTGAACATCATCGGCGGCTGTTGTGGCACCACTCCCGACCACATCCGTCGCATCGCGGGCAAGGTCAAAGCACACGCCCCACGCACGATACCAAGCCTACCGCCGGTGATGCGCTTAAGTGGGCTTGAGCCCTTTGTCGCTGACCAAACCACCGGCTTTGTGAACATCGGCGAACGCACCAACGTCACAGGCTCTGCCCTATTTAAAAGACTGATTCTCAACAATCAGTTCGATGAGGCGCTCGCCGTTGCCCGCCAGCAAGTGGAAAACGGCGCACAGGTGATCGACATCAACATGGATGAAGGCATGCTCGACTCGAAGTCGGCCATGGTGACCTTCTTAAATTTGATTGCCTCAGAGCCCGATATTTCTCGCGTGCCGGTGATGATTGACTCCTCCAAGTGGGACATTTTGGAAGCCGGCATGCAATGCGTTCAGGGCAAGGGCATCATCAACTCAATCTCCTTGAAAGAAGGCGAAGAGCCCTTCTTGAAGCAAGCGCGATTGATCCGACGTTATGGCTTTGCCGTGGTGGTGATGGCCTTTGACGAGACCGGCCAAGCCGACACTCAAGCACGCAAACTCGAAATCTGTCAGCGCTCGTATCGCCTTTTGACAGAAACACTCGACTTTCCGCCTGAGGACATCATTTTTGACCCGAACGTATTCGCAGTCGCCACCGGGATCGAAGAGCACAACAACTACGCGCAGGATTTCATTGGCGCGTGTCGAGATATCACCGAGCACTGCCCACACAGCTATCTGTCCGGCGGTATTTCCAACGTGTCGTTCTCTTTTCGAGGCAACGACCCCGTGCGCGAAGCGATGCACTCGGTGTTCCTCTATCACGCGATCAAACAAGGTCTGTCTATGGGCATCGTCAATGCCGGACAGCTCGCGATCTATGAAGACATCGATCCAACCCTTCGCGAACGGGTCGAAGATGTGATTTTAAATCGCCGCGACGATGCCACGGAGCGACTCGTAGATGCTGCACCCACCTACAACGTGGGCAAAGAAGCCGAAGACGACACGGTCGCCGAATGGCGATCTAAATCCTGCGAAGAACGGCTTGCCTATGCCTTGATCAAAGGCATCGACACCTATGTGGTGGAAGACACTGAAGAGGCTCGCCTCAAGGCCGAACGACCCTTGCATGTGATCGAAGGGCCGCTGATGGATGGCATGAACACCGTCGGCGACTTATTCGGTGACGGCAAAATGTTTTTGCCTCAGGTAGTGAAGTCAGCGCGGGTGATGAAAAAAGCAGTCGCGCACCTCATTCCGTATATCGAAGCGGAAAAAGAGGCCGCCGGCGACACCAGCCAAGAGCACGGCGTCATCATCATGGCGACCGTGAAAGGCGACGTGCACGACATCGGTAAAAACATCGTGGGCGTGGTGCTTCAGTGCAACAATTTCAAAGTCATCGATCTCGGGGTCATGGTGCCGACGC
>CBFHVZ010000040.1:0-5516 GCA_965659195.1 Litorivicinaceae bacterium | reverse complement strand
GCGCGATTGGGAGAACGTGTTCTACATCATCGCTATCACCATCATCATGGTGTTCATCATGGACGGACTGTCGTCGAAGCTTCGCTTAAAGCTGATCAAAGGGCGTGAAAGCCGCGCTCACTGAGGCGACAAACGAAGCACACGCACACGGCCTAACCAAGAATGCTGAGCGGCGGCCTGCAAGGCCTCCGCATCCACTGGCGAGGCCGTCACCACGTCCACCTCAATGCGGCCTTTGAGGTAATGCAATTGCATCGACTCAATCTCACACAAGCCCTTCCAATCGGATTTCAGGGCGTCTTCGACATGATGTCGTAACGGCCTAAGACCGGTTGGGGCCATCTGATCTTTATCGGCATCGTCTTCGGGGTCGATGTGGAAGGTGATGTCTTGGATTTCAGGGAACTGATCGCGAAGCCGTGCCGCCACCCAACAACCGACCTCATGACCCTCTGAGACAGACACCCGAGGATCGACTTGCAAGTGCATATCGAGCACCGTGTGCCCGCCCATGGTGCGGGTCCGGATGTGGTGGATGTCACGGAGACCGGGCACGCTCAAAGCGGTTTCCCGCATCGCCATCACCGTCTCTTCTGGGAGCGCGGTGTCAACCAATTCCGCCGTCGACTCCATCAACAATTCAACCGCGATTTTTGCAATCAAGGCCGCCACAATCAGGGCCGCCACCGCATCCAACCAAGGGTAGCCGTAAAACACACCTACCAACCCGACAAGCACCGCGATCGAGGACAAACTGTCGGTCCGTGAATGCCAGGCATTGGCTTCTAGGAGTTTGGAATTAAGCTTCCGGGCGTAACGCATGGTGTAGTGGTAGATCCACTCTTTGGAGACGATCGAGGCAACCGTCACGGCAAAGGCCCAGACCCCGGCCTCAACCCACTGACCGCCCTCGAGTAACCGCTCGATGCTGTCGAGTAAAATCCCACCGGCGACCAACAACAACACCGCACCCAAGACCAGCGTGCCTAAGGTTTCAAATCGATGGTGCCCATAGGGATGGTTGGCATCGGGGGCTTCCCGACTGACCCGGGCAGCCGCCACCACCAACACGTCTGTCCCCAAGTCCGACAACGAGTGGATGCCATCAGCAATCAGGGCCTGACTGCCAGACACCCAGCCCACTCCGATCTTCCCGGCACTCAATAGCGCATCGCAGACCGCACCGATCACGGTCACTCGCGTGATCACGGCCTGATCCGACTGTCGATTTTGTGTCATGCCATCACCCGCTCAATCAACCAATAACTCCCGGCCGCTCCGATCAGTAGGGATACCGGAATCGCCACGCGCGCCCGATACCATGGTTTGTCTAAGACCCAGACACCGACGGTGTAATAGGCCAACACAATCAGCGCCAACTGACCAAGCTCAACCCCTAGGTTAAAGGACAATAAACCGACCACAAAATCACGTTCCGGGAGACCGAGCTCGGTCAATATCCCAGCAAAGCCCAACCCATGAAGCAACCCGAACAGAAAGACCACCAGGGTTCTGGATCGGGTCACGGTGCGGTGCCAACAGTTCTCCACGGCAATGTAGATGATGGAGGCGGCAATTAGGGGCTCCACCACAGACACAGGCAGCGTCAACACCCCATAGAGGCCCGCCGCCAAGGTCACCGAATGCGCCACGGTAAAGGCCGTGACCTGCACCAACAAATCGATCCACCGCTTCGAGATCAAAACGAGGCCCAAAATAAAGACCATGTGGTCGATGCCCCGCGGCAGAATGTGGGTGAAGCCGAGCTCGACATAGCTCCACACGATCTCCCAAGTCGAACGGGTTACGGCCCCATCGAGTGAAAACGGCGGCGAGCGCTCGCCCGTTTTCACGAAGGCCACTTGAGCGTCAGTCCCTTCGGGTAAAAATCGGACCGCGGTGTTCGGATGACGAGGCGCCACCTCATAGACAAACTGTTGAGCCCCTTCCGGCAAGCCGCCCACCCATTCAGTCAGGGTAAAACGAGGCAACTCAGGGTCAGGCTCATCCAACACCTGCCACCGGACCGCGGTCATGGCCACGCGCTGCCCCTGGCTCTCAATCACTAATTCAGAGCCAAGCCGCCGGATTTCATCGGCCAAGGTCTGCTCTAGCGCCTCTGGGGTCAGGGCACGATATCGATCATACTCAGGGGCATTGGGGGAATCGTCGGTATCACTTAAGGCGGGGTTAATGTCGGCCAACCAGGCCTCGGCGTTGGTCTCAAGCGAGAGCGTCAGGACGCCGCTCGGTTGCAGTGACAGAGTGGCAATAGCCGGTCGGATTTCATGCGCGCTTGCGGTGAGGGCACACCACCCCCACAACCAAACCCAGAGCTGCCAAAACTTCATAAATAAACCGTTGGATTCTTAAAGCATGAGACTACACCAGACACTGACTGCCTGCATCGCCCTTTCCATCACCCTCTCCGTATCGGCGCATGAATTCTGGATTGAACCCTCAAGCCATCAAGGCACCCCCGGCGATACGGTCGATTTATTGTTAAAGGTGGGCGAGCGCTTTAAGGGCTCAGCACAACCCTATTTACCGGCGGATTTTGAACGCTTTGAGCGGATCACAGAGGCAGGCATCGAGCCGATTGACGGCCTCTTGGGCGATGTCCGTCCCGCCGCTCGGGTGCGCTTGGGCGACGGACTCACCCACATCATCCATCACACCGTCCCCTTTGACATCACCTTCGCCGAAGGCGATACCCGCTGGCCTGACTATGTCGAACTCGATGGCTTACAAACCCAACTCGATGCCTTTCCAGACATTCGGAAAGTCACACCGATCACCGAACGCTATGTGCGATCGGCCAAATCCATCATAACCACCCAAGCGGACGTCACAGACCGCTTAACCGGACGCCTGCCCTTTGAGTGGGTGCTCGACAGCGCGCTATCGGTCGGCACTGCGACCGTCACGCTTTACGAGGGCGAGACGCCGCTTCCGGGGATTTTGGTCAAAGCCTTTCGACAAAGCGACCGTGAGGTCACCGACCAAGCCGTCACCGATGCCGAAGGCCGTGCCCAGTTGACCCTACCGAGTGCCGATCGCTATCTCATCAGCGGTGTGGTGATTCGCCCAGACAATCATCCGGACTTTGACTGGATCAGTTATTGGCCGTCGTTGACGCTTGAGGTATCCGAGTAAGCAACACATCCAGGGCTTTACCAACTGCGGCAAAGGCAAAGCTGGCCGTCACATGGGTCGCAGCCCCAAGGCTTCCCGCGCAATCCAGCCCGCCCGTTTGGCCAGGCTTCTGTTGGCCCATCGAGCCATCGGCTTGCTGATAGCGGGTCTGCTCATCGGAATACACCGCCGTCACTGAAAAACGACGTTTCGGGTCTCGTGAGAAGCCGTAGCGATTGCGAAGGGTTTGGCGGACGGCCGCCAAGAGCGCATCGCCGTCGGTTTTTGCCAGGTCTCGGACTTTTATTTTCGAGACATCGATGCGTCCACCGGCCGCACCGAGGGTGATCACTGGAATCTTCAAACGACGCGCATGGGCAATCAACGAGGCCTTGGCCATTTGGTTATCCCCGCAGTCGATCACCAAATCCAGCGCATCGGTAATGACCTCTGCTTGAGTTTTTTCAGTCACAAAGAGCGTGTCTGCCACGACCCGGGTCGCAGGCGAAATCGCCCGCACACGCTCGGCCATCACCTCCACCTTGGGTCGACCCACCGTGTCTGTCAGGGTGTGAATTTGTCGGTTGGTGTTGGACGTACAGATGTCATCCAAATCGGCCATGCGGATTTCGCCGACCCCAGAACGGGCCAGCGCTTCCACCACCCACGAGCCGACGCCACCGATACCCACCACGTACACAGAGGCCCGTTGCAGGGTGGATACGGCGCCTTGGCCGTAGAGCCGCTCGATGCCGGCAAAGGCATCAGGCGGTGGGCAGTGCATCCGAATCGGCGAGATCAAAGGCGCTGTGGAGCGCACGCACGGCGAGTTCGAGGTATTTTTCATCGACCACGACAGAGATCTTAATTTCAGAGGTCGAAATCATCTGGATGTTGATGCCCTCGTTGGCGAGGGTGGTGAACATTAAGCTCGCCACGCCGGCGTGTGAGCGCATGCCCACACCGACCACAGACACCTTGCAGATCTTAGCGTCCTTACGCACCTCACGGGCACCCAACTCAGCCGAGACCGCCTGCAATACCTCAAAGGCCGTATCAACGTCGTTCCGATGCACGGTGAAGGTGAAGTCCGTGGTCTGATCCGCGCCCACGTTTTGCACGATCATATCGACTTCGATGTTCTTCGCGCCCACAGGCGCCAGAATCTTGGCCGCCACGCCGGGGACATCCGGAACCCCCAATAAGGTCAGCTTGGCTTCGTCCCGGTTAAAGGCAATGCCTGAGATGATCGGTTGTTCCATGGTGTCGAGCTCCTCGGTGGTAATCAGCGTGCCTGGACCCTCTTCAAAGGTCGACAACACACGCAACGGCACATTGTATTTTCCCGCAAATTCAACAGAACGAATCTGCAACACTTTTGACCCCAAAGAGGCCATTTCCAGCATTTCTTCGAAGGTGATTTTCGACAACCGACGTGCAGCCGGTTCCACCCGAGGGTCGGTGGTGTAGACCCCATCGACGTCGGTGTAGATCTGACACTCGTCGGCTTTGAGTGCGGCGGCCAACGCGACTGCGGTCGTATCCGAGCCACCGCGGCCGAGCGTGGTAATGTTGCCAGCCTCGTCCATGCCCTGGAAGCCCGCCACAATGACTACCCGGCCCGCCGCCAAATCATCACGCATCGCTTGATCGTCGATCGCTTGGATGCGCGCCTTGGTGTGCGAGCTGTCGGTGTGGATACGGACCTGTCCACCGGTGTAGCTCTTTGCGGGGCAGCCGCGTTCGGTCAACGCCATCGCCAATAAAGCAATGGTGACCTGCTCACCGGTCGAGACTAAGACGTCCATTTCCCGGGGTACGGGACGCTCGCTGATCTCTTGGGCCATGCCAATTAAGCGGTTGGTTTCCCCACTCATCGCAGAGACCACCACGACCACGTCATGCCCTTGTTCGCGGAAGCCCTGGACTTTTTTCGCGACACCCTGAATCCGCTCGACGGTACCGACACTGGTGCCGCCGTATTTTTGTACGATTAATGCCATGGCATTCCTTAGGTTAATTGAGTCTCAAGCCAGCCTGCCACAGACGCCAACGCGCCCGGCAAGGCGGCCGGTTCAGTGCCACCGGCCTGAGCCATATCGGCCCGACCGCCGCCACGACCGCCGACCTGCTCAGCGACAAAGCCAATCAACTGACCGGCTTTGATACGATCGGTCAGGTTGTCGGTCACACCCGCGATCAAATTGACCTTGTCGTCACGCACCGTGGCCAAAACCACCACGCCTTGTGAAAGGCGGTTTTTAATGCGATCGAGTGTGTCACGCAAGGTTTTTGGGTCCTGACCGTCTAAGGCCGCAACCAAACACTGAACCCCGGCCACCTCGACCACGTCGTCCATCAAATCACCGCCCGCTTGGGTC
>CBFHVZ010000039.1:6692-8244 GCA_965659195.1 Litorivicinaceae bacterium | reverse complement strand
TCATTTTTTTGGGTTTCTGCCCGCGAAGGGCGGGGCGCGAGATCAATCCTTGGGCGACGCCCTGGCTATGCCGGGTACTGTAATTTTTTATGAGGCGCCGCACCGAATTGTAGATCTGGCCAAACGATTGGATGAGCGAGCGTTGGGTCGAGCGGTGGTGTTTGCTCGTGAACTCACCAAGACCTTTGAGCAGATCGTTTGTGTGGATGCGGGGCAGTGTGAGCGCTGGTGTGTGGAAAATCCTGATCGAATTCGTGGCGAATTTGTGGTGCTTGTGGGGCCTGATCCGGACCCGAGTGGGAAATTAGACCTCGATAGCGACCGATTGCTTCGGGTGTTGGCTCGCGAATTGCCACCCTCTCGGGCGGCTGCCGTGGCGGCAGAGCTCACCGGGCAATCCAAGCGTGAGCTGTATCGTCAATTGACGGACGTCCCTTCAGAGTAGACACTCTCGCCCGGAGTTGGCTAGACAATCGCTGCCGTGTAAGCGGGAGAGGAAAGTCCGGGCTCCTCGAGGCAGGGTGCCAGGTAATTCCTGGGGGGCGTGAGCCTACGGAAAGTGCAGCAGAGAGTAGACCGCCGACTTCGGTCGGTAAGGGTGAAAGGGTGCGGTAAGAGCGCACCGCGTCGGTGGTAACACGCGACGGCTTGGTAAACCCCACCTGGAGCAAGACCAAATAGGAATCCATGAAGCGTGCCTCGCGCTGGATTCGGGTAGGTCGCTTGAGGGCTTTGGTGACGGAGCCCCTAGATGAATGATTGTCCACGACAGAACCCGGCTTATCGGCCGACTCCCCTTATTTGATGGTTTTTACACCACTTCATCCCACTGAATAAAAAGCGCCCTTTTTAGGGCGTTTTTTGTGTCCGCCTTAAAATTAATTTTATTCATTAAATCAGTAATTTAAGACTCTGTTTGAATGGTCGAATTGCAACTAGCTAGGGTTTGCTTGTTGTCGGATTTGACTGGCAAAACGTGGGTAAATAGAGTTCACATGTGGGAAAAAGTGGAGAGATGTGGGTGATCTTGGAAAAAGAGACCTGTATCGACCAAGGAGAAGGCGGTGTTTCGCGGGATTAACCCGATCACATTGGATGCAAAAGGGCGACTGGCGCTTCCCTCGAAGTATCGAGAGCGCGTTGCCGAGCGTTGTGACGGCCAAATGGTCCTCACCGTGCATCCGTTTGACCGCTGTTTATTGCTCTATCCGCTGGCGGACTGGGAAGTGATCGAAGCTCAGGTCAATGCCTTGCCAAATTCCACCAGCCGACAAGCTCGCCGCCTGCAGCATTTGATGGTGGGTTATGCCACCGAATTGGATTTAGACAACGCGAACCGTTTGTTGCTGCCTGCGATGCATCGAGATCATGCTGAGCTGGATAAGCGTTTGATTTTAGTGGGCCAAGGCCAGAAGTTTGAGCTCTGGAGTGAGGCGCGCTGGACGACGATGACAGAGACCTACCTCGACGAGCCGATCGGCGAGGATGCTTCTGCTGAACTGATCAACTTGTCGTTGTAAGGGGAGGGACGGTGGCTCATATTCCAGTGCTC
>CBFHVZ010000039.1:0-6592 GCA_965659195.1 Litorivicinaceae bacterium | reverse complement strand
ATCGGCGAGGATGCTTCTGCTGAACTGATCAACTTGTCGTTGTAAGGGGAGGGACGGTGGCTCATATTCCAGTGCTCCTGAACGAAGCGCTTGAGGCCCTGTCTATTCAGCCGTCTGGGCGATATGTTGACTGCACCTTTGGCCGCGGTGGGCACACGTCGGCTCTTCTCGACCGGCTTGGTGACTCGGGCCAAGTGATTGGTTTTGATCGCGACCCAGAGGCTGTGTCTGTTGGGCAGTCGCTTCAAGCGCGCGATGTGCGGTTTCAGATGGTGCATGCCCCTTTCTCTACCTTGTCAGAGTCCCTGAGAACCCTCGGTATTGAGCAGGTCGATGGGGTCCTGATGGATTTAGGGGTCTCCTCACCCCAGTTGGATCAGGCTGAGCGCGGATTTAGCTTTCAGGCGGACGGTCCGCTGGACATGCGGATGGATCCGACCAGTGGTCTGTCTGCAGCGCAATGGCTAGCGCAAGCCGATGAAAAAGAAATCGCCGATGTGCTTTGGGTGTTTGGGGAAGAGCGTTTTTCTCGTCGGATCGCACGCTCAATCGTTGAGGCTCGTGTTGAAGCACCGATTGAGACGACCGCTCAACTGGCACGGATCGTTGCGGCGGCTCAGCCTAAAAAGGATGCAAACAAACACCCGGCGACCCGTTCTTTTCAGGGCATCCGGTTATTCATCAATGCCGAATTGGCCGAGGTTGAGCAGGGCATTGCGGCGGCCATTGATCGGTTGGTCGCAGGCGGTCGGTTGGCGGTCATTTCGTTTCATTCGCTAGAGGATCGTTTGGTGAAGCGCGCATTCCGCGACGCAGCCAGACCGCCGGCTGGCGATCCGCGGATGCCTTTGCCTTCGGATGTAAGTCAGCCTCGGTTGAAACTGGTCGGAAAGGCGATCAAGCCAAGTTCATCTGAGATAGCGACGAACCCGCGTTCTCGCAGTGCTGTGCTTCGCGTCGCTGAGCGAACGGAGGCCGCGTGATGGTGTGGCTCACACGACCTTCATTCTGGATTGGTGTGATCTTAAGTGTCGCAAGCCTTGTCTCTGCTTTATTCGTGGTAAAGACCGCCTATCAAACACGGCAACTCTATTCGGCGCTGCAAGAAACCCGTGCTGAGCGGGATCGGTTGAGCATTGAATGGGGTCGATTGCTGCTCGAGCGCGGTGCGTTAGCTGCTGATCTTCGGATCGATGCGATGGCGCGTACCGATCTTGAGATGACGCCGCCGAGCCCTGAGCAAACCCGTCTGATGGAGCGTCCAGAATGAGTCAGGTGACGCGACAAGCCGCAAGTTCATGGCGCCTCTGGATTGTCGGCTCAGCGTTGAGTCTGGTATTCCTTGCGATCGGTGCGCGGCTGGTTTGGTTGCATGTGTTTGAAACTCAACATCTTCGCGGCATTGGGGACGAGATTACGATTCGGTACGAGAAGATTCCTGCGTATCGAGGAATCATTTCGGACCGCACCGGACAGCCACTTGCGGTGTCTACGCCCGTCGCCGCGGTGGCGGTTCGTCCTAAAAAGTTGGTTGATCCGGCCTGGGCTGAAAAGCTAGCGCCTTGGCTCGAAACTACGCCTGAGCGTTTGCGTGAGCGTAAAAATGGGTCGGAAGCGCCCTTTATTTATCTATCCCGCTATGTCACTCCCGAAGACGCGTCACAGATCGAAGCACTCGAGATTGACGGGGTTGAGGTCAGTCGACAGTTTCGTCGGTTCTATCCAGCCGGTGAGGTGGCGGGCCATTTAGTCGGATTTACCAACATTGAAGACCAGGGCCAAGAGGGGTTGGAGCGTGCCTATGAGGCCTGGCTATCTGGTGCGGATGGCCTTCGTCATGTCTTAAAAAATCGCCGTGCCAACGTGGTTCGGTACGTGAGCGCGGGCCAAGAAGTTGAGCAAGGTCGCGATATGAAATTATCGATTGATCTTCGATTGCAGTATCTCACCTATCGCGCACTGAAAGAGGCTGTGGCAAGGGCTCGCGCCGCCGGGGGCTCTGCTGTTTTGTTGGATGCATGGACCGGGGAAGTTTTGGCCATGGCCGCTCAGCCCGCCTTCAATCCCAATGACATGAGTACGCGTGTGCCAGACCGGGTGCGCAATCGTGCCATGTTGGATTTGATTGAACCCGGCTCACCCATTAAGACGTTTACCATCGCGACTGCGCTCGATCTTGGGCTGGTTAGGCCCGACCAGGTCATCGATACCGCGCCCGGACGGATCCGTGTTCAGGGCAATGTGATCAATGACATTCGAAATTACGGGGAACTTGATGTGGCCGCTATCGTGGCCAAGTCCTCCAACGTTGGGACCGTCAAGATTGAGCAAATGATGGAGTCTACAGCGCTTCGCGATCGCTTGGCCTTGTTGGGCTTGGGTCAATCGACCGGAACGGGCTTCCCGGGTGAAGCCGAGGGTCGACTGCCAAACACCGCGATCTTGGGTGACATGGACCGTGCGGCCTTGTCGTTCGGATACGGGTTGCAGGTGTCTGTATTGCAGTTGGCTCAGGCTTACAGCGTATTCGCTAACGACGGAGTGCTGCAGCCAGTGACCTTGTTGGCGGAAGGCCTGACCCCGAGGCCCACTCGTGTCTTTAGTTCAGAGACGGTGCGACATGTTCTTCCGATGCTTGAGGCGGTCACTGTGGAAGGTGGTACGGCGACCCAAGCGCAGATTCCAATGTACCGTGTAGGCGGTAAAACTGGGACCACGATGAAGCTGGTTTCAGGTTCCTACGCCAGCCAACAGTATGTGTCTAGCTTTGTCGGTTTGGCTCCTATGTCGAATCCTCGCTTCGTGATGGCGGTCGTAATTGATGACCCGCGTTCGCAGCAATACTTCGGTGGCCAAGTGGCTGCCCCTGTATTCGCAGATGTGATGGATGATGTTATGCGGATCTATGACATTGCACCCGATTTATTGGATGGGCGCCTTTTGGCGGGAGGTGAGCAGTGAACTTACACGCGCTCCTGACCGAAGTGGGATGTTCGATCGAAACCGCAGCTCAGATTGAGGTGCTGGCGATCACCTTGGATTCACGTGCGGTTGAGCCGGGTACCGTATTTATCGCGTTGCAAGGCACCAAGTCCCATGGGATGAATTACGTGGAACAAGCGGTCGCGCAGGGTGCTGTCGCTGTCCTTCATGATCAGTGGGAAGGTGAACTACCGGCCTCTGTACCTTGTATCCATGTGGTCGATCTCCGTTCTAAGTTAGGCCGGTTGGCCCATGCGTTTTACCAAAAACCCTGTGCCGAGATGCCGGTGATTGGCGTGACCGGGACCAACGGCAAAACCACCACAGTCCATCTGATGGGCGAGCTGGCGCGCGCGATGGGTCGTTCTGCCGGACGGATTGGAACCCTAGGGGTCTTTGTCGGTGTGGATCAATTGGTGGATGCCGATCGAACCACACCGGATGCACTTCGGTTGGCCGAGTATATGCGGGCCTTTCGCGATCGCGGTGTGGAATTGTGTGCGATGGAAGTGTCTTCCCATGCACTGGACCAGGAACGCGTGTCGGGCGTCCCCATAAAAGTGGCCGTGTTTACCAATCTCACGCGGGATCATTTGGACTATCACGGCACCATGGAAGCCTACGGCGCCGCGAAAGCCCGTTTATTCAAGGATTTTGACTTGGATGCGGCCGTAATTGATGTCGATGATCCCTTTGGGGCGCGCCTGGCCCAAGAATTGACTGATGTCGATGTATGGACCGTCGGTCATGACGCGACAGCACGGATCCGCTTGACGAACTGCGCTCCCACTGAGACCGGTTCAACCGTGGAGGTTGAGGTCGAGGGCGAAGCTTACCGACTTAACGTGCCGCTGCTCGGACAATTCAACGCCAAAAATGCACTGTACTCCATCACTGCATTAAGTCTGGCAACGAACACGCCATGGTCGCAGGTCGCTTCGGCAACCAGCAAGGTGCGTCCGGCACCTGGTCGTATGGAATCCTTTGTCGCCGAGGGGCGGCCGACGGTGGTGATTGATTTTGCCCATACCCCAGATGCGTTGGAAAACGCGTTGGTGACTAGCCGCTGGCACGCCGAAGGCGCTTTGTGGGTGGTGTTTGGTTGTGGTGGAGACCGTGACAAGGGTAAGCGCCCTCTCATGGGAGAAGTGGCCAGCCGATATGCCGATCGCATTGTGATCACATCCGACAATCCGCGCTCTGAAGACCCCAAAGCCATTAAAGATGACATCTTGTCGGGTATCGCTTGCACATCCATCGTCGATGTCGAATTAGATCGTGCCACGGCCATCAAGCAATCCGTGGCACAGGCTGCGCCTCAAGATTTAATCCTAGTCGCCGGCAAGGGCCATGAGCGCACTCAAGTCATAGGGGCTCAAACGCTGGCCTATTCAGACCGAGCGGTGGTGGCTGATCTATTTGGTCTCTTGAATCCAGGAGGTCCTCATGCTGCCTAATTCACTGTCCACGTTGGCCCGTGTATTGGGCCAAGATGCACAGGGAGATGCTCAGATTCAGGGGTTTGCCATCGACTCCCGCCAGGTCAAGCCGGGTGATTTGTTCTTTGCACTGAAAGGGGCGCGAGACGGTCATGACTTTTTGGCCGATGCTAAGCGCCAAGGTGCTGTGGCGGCGGTGGTCACGCAGGCCACAGATCTCTTGCCGACACTCTGTGTCACTGATGTAGAAATTGCGCTGACTGAGTTGGCGCGCGCTTTTTGCCGAGAATATACCCAGCCTGTCCTGGCACTGACCGGCAGCCAAGGCAAAACCAGTACACGCGGATTCATTGCGTCGATTTTAGCTGTTCGCGCGGCACGCGCAGGTCAAGAGATTTTGGTCACGCGCGGTAACTACAATAACCAGTTGGGTGTCCCGTTGACGGCCAGTCGTCTACGACCAGAGCATGCCTTTGCTGTGTTTGAGCTTGGCGCCTCAAAAGTTGGCGACATCGATCACATTGCGGCCATTGTGAAGCCCCAGATCTCAGCACTTCTTAACGCCCGAGCTGCCCATCTCGAAGGGTTTGGTTCACGCGCTGGTGTGGTTCAGGGGAAGGGGGAAATCATCGACCATACGGCAGATGACGGTGTGGTCGTGCTTAACGCCGATGAGCCGGCATTCCAAATATGGCGTGAGCGAGCCAACCAACGCACGATCAAAACCTTTGGTCAGCATCAAGCCGATGTGGTGTGGACACCCCTAACCGATCAGCGGGTGCGTTTGAACTTTGAGGGACAAACTATCGAGGTGACTCTGCCTACCTTGGGTGTGCACTTCATGGAAAATGCCGCAGCGGCTGTGGCCATGTGCCTCGCTGCCGGCGCCGAGCGCTCGGATCTTGTTGAGGGGTTGGAAACCGCTGCGATCGAACCCGGTCGCATGACTCCGCACCAGTTCGGCCCGCTTCGTTTAATTGATGACACCTACAACGCCAGTCCAGAGGCGGTCTGTGCGGCGATTGACTGGTTAGCGACTCAGGCAGGGACCCGTCTCGTGATCTTGGGTCATTTGGCTGAACTGGGTGCCGACGCCGAGGCGGAAATGGAAGCCATTGGTCGCTACGCAAAAGACGCTGGCATTGAGCGGTTAGTGGCGGTCGGCAAAGCCGAACCGATGGCGCATGGATTTGGGGCTTCGGCGGGCTATGTTTCGGATTTCGATGCGCTTGAGACTGATCTCGCCGCACGGATTAAGGGCGTTGATGTGGCCTTAGTGAAGGGGTCGCGTTCGGCGCATATGGAACGCGTCATCGATCAAGTAAAACGCATTCAGGGAGAGAATGACTGATGTTGCTGTGGCTTGCCAACTATTTAACAGCCATCGAGCCCGCCTTTGCGGTGTTCCAGTACCTTACGTTGAGAGCCATTCTTAGCGTTCTGACGGCGTTGTTGATTGCGCTGTTTGTGGGTCCTTGGGTTATCCGCTCGCTGGAATCGCGGCAGATCGGCCAGTCGGTGCGTCGGGATGGGCCGGAGTCTCATTTTTCGAAGCAGGGCACCCCAACCATGGGCGGTGTCCTCATTCTCGTGTGCATCACCCTGTCAACGCTCTTATGGGGTGATCTCACCAATGCCTATGTCTGGCTTGCGCTCTTTGTTCTGTTGGGATTTGGTGCGATTGGCTGGGTCGATGACTGGAAAAAGGTGGTCCTGAAAAACTCGAAAGGCCTGTCCGCGAAAGCCAAATATTTGGCCCAGTCGGTCGTGGGATTGGTGGCAGCCGTAGTTTTGTTCTCAATGGCGAAAACACCGGCTGAAACCACGCTCTTGGTGCCGTTCTTCAAAGATGTGTTGATTCCCCTTGGGTTCGGTTACATCGTGCTGACGTATTTCGTGATTGTCGGTACCTCAAATGCGGTCAATCTGACCGATGGATTAGACGGTCTCGCGATTTTGCCAACTGTCTTAGTGGCCGGCGCTTTGGGTGTATTTGCCTATTTGACAGGCAACGCCGTGTTTTCGGACTACCTGTATATCCCGTTTATCCCTGGCACAGGCGAGTTGACCATTTTCTTGGGGGCCATGGTCGGTGCCGGCTTCGGCTTTTTGTGGTTTAACACCTATCCCGCGCAAGTGTTTATGGGGGATGTGGGTGCTCTGTCATTGGG
>CBFHVZ010000038.1:0-8305 GCA_965659195.1 Litorivicinaceae bacterium | reverse complement strand
CCCGTGGTCGATCAAGGTGCCTGCCGCACTGTGGTCGACATTGACGAGGCGTCCTTTGTCCGTGAAGTCAGCCGAGCGCGCACCTTTGGTTTTATGCGTGACTTGGATTATCTAAAAGCCAACAACCTCGCTCGTGGCGGCTCCATGGCCAATGCCATCGTGGTCGGTGAAGATCGTATTTTGAATGACGATGGATTGCGCCAAAACGATGAGTTCGTAAAGCACAAAGTATTGGATGCGTTGGGCGACTTGTATTTGGCAGGCCGCCCGATTATTGGTCATTACTTAGGTAACCGAAGTGGTCACGCCCTAAATAACAAGTTGTTACGGAAGTTATTTGCCGATCCGAGCCACTATGAAGTGGTTACGTTTGATCGGGTGGAAGATTGCCCGATACCCGTGCAGCCAATCGCTGAAACCGACGCTTAAGTTCATCGTCCTCTAAGGTCTCTGCAAAGGATTCGAGTGCGGCACCCACTTTGGGTTGGGGCGTACGTATCGACACCGCTTTTTCCGCAGGGGCTTTGGGCAGGGGGCGAACCCGGCATTGCAATCGCCGGATCCCTGGGAACAGTGGATGTGATTCTAGGGCGCCTATTAAACGCATCTCCTCGAATCTCAACTGTGCCGCATGCGCAGCAGCCGGCACATAGAGTGTGAGTAATCCCTGGGTCAGTTCACCGGTCGACACATTGGACTTCAGACCATCGGGGAGTAATTGATGGATGACCCGACTCCGCTCTTCGTGAATCTCAGCTTCAAATTTCAGCGTATCCAGATGACTGCCGGAGCGATTTAGGACACTCGTCAGGGTTTTTAGCTGTCCGGGTTGACGCATTTCGCTACAATATCGTTTTTGTTTTTACACACCCAATAGGATACGCATGTTAGGGACATTTGTCCGAAAGATCTTCGGCTCCAAAAACGATCGAGAAGTGAAGCGGATGCTCAAGGCTGTAGCGGCCATCAATCAGCTGGAAGCTACGTATGAAGCGATGAGCGACCTGGAGTTGAAAGAGCAGCGGGAGGTGTTTCAGACGCGTCTGGCCAAGGGTGAGACGCTGGCTAAAATTCTTCCAGAGGCCTTTGCCGTCTGTCGGGAAGTGAGTCGCAGAACCTTAGGATTGCGTCATTTCGATGTGCAGATGGTGGGTGGGATGACCCTTCATGAAGGCCGGATCGCTGAGATGCGGACCGGTGAGGGTAAGACCTTGGTGGCGACCTTGCCGGCCTACTTGAATGCGATCGAAGGCAAGGGCGTGCACGTGGTGACCGTGAACGATTACCTGGCCAGTCGAGACGCCAATTGGATGCGTCCCTTGTATGAAGGACTTGGTTTGACGGTAGCGGTCATTGCCTCGGGTCAAAGCAGCGAAGACAAGCGCGCTGCGTACCAGGCAGACATTACTTACGGAACCAACAACGAATTCGGCTTCGACTATCTCCGCGACAACATGGCATTTTCGCCAGAGGGTCGGGTTCAGCGCCCACTGTCATTTGCCATTGTCGATGAAGTGGATTCAATCCTGATCGACGAAGCGCGTACCCCTTTGATCATCTCGGGTCCCGCGGAAGATCACTCAGAGCGGTATAAAGCGGTCAATACCATTATTCCGAAACTGACCGAAGCCAAGATGGCCGAAGACGGTGAAAGTTTCGAAATCGAGGGACATTATTTACTCGATGAGAAAAATCGGTCAGTGGAACTGACCGAGCTCGGTCATGAAGTGATCGAAGCCGAATTAGCTGAAATGGGCTTATTGGAAGCGGGAAACAGCCTATACAACCCGGCTAACTTAGCGCTGTTCCATCACGTGAATGCGGGCCTTCGTGCCCACACTCTGTTCCAACTTAACGTGCACTACATTATCCAGGACGGCCAGGTAGTGATCGTCGATGAGCACACCGGTCGAACCATGCCCGGTCGTCGCTGGTCGGAAGGATTGCATCAGGCGGTCGAGGCCAAAGAGGGCGTCGCGATCCAACCGGAAAGCCAGACCTTGGCCAGTACCACCTTCCAGAATTATTTCCGCTTGTACGACCGGTTGTCAGGTATGACCGGAACCGCGGATACGGAAGCCTATGAATTCCGCCAGATTTACGGCTTGGATGTGGTGGTGATTCCCACCAACGTGCCAATCCAACGGAAGGACTTCAACGATTTGGTCTACATGACCATGGAAGAAAAGTTTCAAGCCATCGTCAACGACGTGGTAGCCGAACGCGATGCCGGTCGTCCGGTATTGGTCGGTACGGCATCCGTTGAAGCCTCTGAGGTGCTGTCTGATTACCTGAATAAAGCCGGGGTGCAACACAATGTGTTGAACGCCAAGCAACACGCACGCGAAGCCCAAATTATCGCCGAGGCGGGACGCCCTGGTGCCGTGACCATCGCGACCAACATGGCCGGTCGAGGCACCGACATCATGTTAGGGGGCAATTGGCAATCGGAAGTGGCAGAACTGAAGTCTCCGACCGAGGCCCAGATTGAGGCGGTTAAGGCGGACTGGCAGGCGCGTCATGAGGCTGTGCTTGCCGCCGGGGGCCTGCACATTGTGGGTTCTGAACGTCATGAATCACGACGCATTGATAATCAGTTGCGAGGCCGCTCAGGGCGTCAAGGCGATCCCGGCTCATCGCGTTTCTTCTTGTCGCTTGAAGACGACCTGATGCGTATCTTCGCGTCGCCTCGGATGCGTTCGATTATGCAGGGGCTTGGTATGCAGCCTGGCGAGGCGATCGAACACAAGATGGTGACCAATGCCATCGAGAAGGCACAAAAGAAAGTCGAAGGTCGCAACTTCGACATGCGTAAGCAGTTGTTGGAGTATGACGATGTCGCCAACGATCAGCGGACGCAGGTATACGCACAGCGTAATGAGCTCATGGAAGCCGACGATCTCAGTGATTTGTTGGATGCAATCCGTCGTGATGTATTGACCGAGGTGATGGCGCAATACATCCCCCCGCAGAGTCTCATAGAGCAATGGGATATTGAGGGATTAACGGAGGAGTTGTCCCAGAAGTTCGGCCTCCCGCTTCCGATCCAGACGTGGCTCGATGAAGACCAGGGTCTGTATGAGGAAACCTTGTTAGAGCGTATCTTGGAAGAGGCGGTGTCTCGACACCAAGAAAAGTCACAGGTGGTCGGCGAAGACACCATGCGACGGTTCGAGAAGCAGGTGTTGCTGCAGGTCCTCGATCAGCAATGGAAAGAGCACTTGGCGTCCATGGATTACCTCCGTCAGGGCATCCATCTACGGGGTTACGCGCAAAAGAACCCGAAACAGGAATACAAGCGCGAAGCCTTCGAACTGTTCACCGCCATGTTGAATCAAATCAAAGCGGAGTCGGTGCGCATTCTGACTGGAGTGCAGGTGCCTTCGCGTGAAGAGATTGAAGCCGCCGAGGAGGCACGTCGTCGGGCCGCCGTCGAGCAAATGGCACAAGCTCAAGCGGTCCATGAGGCGGCAGCGGTGGAGGGCGATTCAGGCGAATCGGCCGCGCCGGAACGTCCGATGCCTGCGGTCAGCCACAAAATCGGCCGGAACGATCCTTGTCCCTGTGGCAGCGGCAAGAAATACAAACAGTGTCACGGTCGCTTGAGCTAAGCGCACGGAGAGGTTCGATGCACACAATCGAAGGCGGTTGCCCTATATCGGGTGTTCGACTGGGGGCCGTGAGAGCCCCGGTGTATGCCAACAAGCAGCGTGATGACTTGCTGGTGGTTGAATTTGCCGAGGGGTCTGTGGGTGCTGCCGTGACGACCCGCAATCAGTTTTGTGCGGCTCCGGTGCATGTGTTGCGTCGGCATTTTGCGGTCGAGCCTCAGGTTCGGTATTGGTTATTAAATGCAGGTAATGCCAACGCCGGGACAGGCGAACCGGGGATGGCTGCGTGTGAAGCCACGGTGACTGCCTTGGCTGCTGAGACGGGCGTGACGCCTGTGCAAATTTGGCCATTTTCAACCGGTGTGATCGGTGAGCCATTGCCCGTGACCGCAATCAACGATGCGTTGCCGCGCGCCTTGGCTGCTTTAGGCGATGGCGTGCCACACTGGGATCAAGCCTCACGGGCCATTATGACCACCGACACTCACCCCAAACTTCGTCATGTCCGGATTGAGATTGACGGGAGACCGGTGACAGTGACGGGGATGGCTAAAGGATCAGGCATGATCCATCCCAACATGGCGACCATGTTTGGTCTCTTGATGACCGATGCGTCGGTAGCCCCTGACGTCCTGCAAACCCTTTTGGCCCGGGCGGTGAACCACAGTTTTAATTGCGTCACTGTCGACGGTGACACCTCCACAAACGATGCCTGTGCGCTGGTGGCCACTGGCCGCGCCGGGCATGCGCCCATTACCTCTGCAGATTCACCCGAGGCGGGCGTATTGCAAACTGCGTTGTCGTCACTCTGTGATGATTTGGCTGAGATGCTGGCTCGCGACGGAGAGGGTGCGACCAAGTTTGTTCAAGTGAAGGTGCGACACGCTCATACTGAACAGGAAGCCCATGTGATTGCGAACACAGTGGCTTTGTCTCCTTTGGTGAAAACAGCACTGGCCGCCTCCGATCCCAATTGGGGTCGAATCGTCGCAGCAGTTGGGCGTGCTGAGGTGGAGGCCATTGCGATTGACCGAGTCAATGTATGGTTAAACGGCGTTCAGATTGTGGAAAACGGTGGGCGCCATCCGAGCTACACCGAAGCCCAAGGTCAGGCCGCGATGGCGCCGAGCGACATCGAGATTTTGATTGATATGGGTGTCGGCGATGGGTACTGCCGGGTCATGACTTGCGATCTCACCAAAGAATACGTTCGGATCAATGCCGAATACCGTACCTGAGATCCAAGTCGCGTGTGCGGTCATCTGGCGCGATGGCCGGATTTTGCTTTCCAAACGATTTGCCAATCAGCATCAAGGGGATCGATGGGAGTTCCCAGGCGGCAAGTGTGAGCCCGGTGAGCCACCTGAACTGGCGCTTGCCCGGGAGTTGAACGAAGAGCTCGGGCTCAGTATTCAAGCACCCATCCCCATTTGCCAAATCCCTTGGAACTACGGCGATAAGCGAGTCCGTCTTTGGGTCTATGAGGTGCATGCGTTTTCGGGTACGCCTCAGGGTCTTGAGGGCCAGCCGATTCAGTGGTGGGAACCGGCTGCCTTGTCTGAATTAACATTTCCGGATGCCAATCGAGCCATTGTTCGATCGATCGGCCTTCCCCGGATCGTTCGCATTTTTGATGCCGAGATCCATAACGACCCCATGGCCTGGATCGAAGCATCTCAACAAAGCTCGATTTTGTACTTCCGTGGCATGCCGCCTTCGGTGTTGCTCGAGAAGGCACTTGAGCGGGCGGTGGAGCACGGCCACTTAGCGGTGTTAGCACCGGACCAATGGCCGTGTCATCGACCGGGTCTTGGTGTGCACTTGAGACGCAGTGACGAGGTGCAGACACATCTCGCACGCCTCAGCTCGCTGTCCGATCCTTGGCCGATTATCGGAGGTATCCGAAGTTATGATGATTGGCTGGCGAGGCAGGCATGGCCGGCTGATCTTTGGTTGATTTCCCCCGTGAAACAGACCCGCTCACATCCCTCGGCGGAGCCGCTCGGTTGGTCGGGATTCAGTGCGCTCGCCGCAAACGTGGGCACCCCAGCGGTGGCTTTGGGGGGCATGACGGGTGATGACTTGGATTCCGCCTTGGCGGCTTTTGGTTATGGAGTAGCGGGTATCCGCGGACTCTAGTGCAGATCGTTTGGATCCTCGGTGGGTGGCATCGGATCGCCTGCGATCCGATGACTTTCATCCGCCCAAGCGCCGAGATCAATCAATCGACAGCGTGCCGAGCAAAAAGGCCGGTCTGGATTCGAGGGATGATAGTGGGCCGGTTGGCCACACCGTGGGCAGTCCACGGTTAGATCAGGGATGTCAGTCACGTAGCAATCTCTTATGTAGGTCGGTCACCTGTTCGGTCAGGGCTTCCGGTGTGCCGCTATTGTCTAAAACGAAGGTGGCCCGGTCTAGCCGGCTGGCTCGATCTAGTTGTTGATCCATGATCGACTGGATGGCTTTTTTATCCGTCTGATCTCGGGTCGATGCGCGCACACGTTGGGTCTCAGGCGGTACGTCGACCACAATGATGCCCTCTAAATCGGGGTGATGCCCGGTTTCGAGCAGTAAGGGCGAGCATAAGATCTTGTAGGGCGCCGCGGTTGGGGCCACTCGCCAGGCATCGATGGCGGCTTTGACTCGGGGGTGCACGATCGATTCGACCGTCTGTTTGAGCGAGGCGTCTTGATAGAGGGCGTTTCGAAGGGCGCTCCGATCGAGTCGATCGCCGTTGAAAAACGACTCCCCAATTGCTGCCTTGAGCGCGGTTACTCCCTCAGACCCCGGTGCGATGACGTCCCGAGCGATCTGGTCGGCGTCAATCGTATCGATGCCCAATCGAACGAAGGCTTCGAGCGCGGTGGTTTTGCCACTGGCAATGCCTCCGGTCAATCCATAAACGCGTGGTGTGTGCACAAAGCCTCCTTTAGCCAAGGATGAACGCACCGATCCAGTAACTCAAGATCGCACATGCCAGATGCGGTCCAAAACGAATCATGCGTATTCCACGGAGCTTCGCTTCAATCCATCCAGTCAGGGAGGCGATCCACAGCGCCAACAGAAGGCCTGTGTAAGGGATGACGGTTGCTAGACAGGTTAATAACACCACATCACCGCCGCCAAGCACTGCGGTTCGTTTCACTCGCCATGCCACCTGGTTGAGCGCGGTGAGGCTAGTAAAGACGGCGATCGCCGTCCACCCATGCAAGGCTAAGTATTCGGGGGCTTCGATGGATTGATACAAAAAGCCAACCGCTCCCAATGCCAATGAAACCTGAAAAGGCAAAAGGCCCGTTTTATGATCGATCCAAGCACCTAAACCCAGTCCGCCCCCCAAGGCCAGCGTCAGCAAGTGCCACTGAATGGGGGCATCGATGGATAGAACCAGTAGGGCATAAACCAGCCAGAGGCCTGCGCCGATCACCGTGTGCTGCCGTGACAGTGCGCGGGGCGGTCGGGTCGCCTGGCGTGCAAAACGACCTTCCCATTGCGCCTCGGCCAGAAGCCTGCGTGGTATCTGAACACTCAGCCGCGGCAACAGCATGCCCAACAAAATTGTGACGACCAGTAATGCCTCCTTCAAAGTACATCCCCCAGCGAAAAAATAGGTTGGTAGAGCGCGAGCATGACCGCCCCGGTGACAAGACCGAGTGCAGCCATCAGAAGGGGTTCAAGCACGCTGGTGAGTGTGCTGAGCTCACTTTCAAGGCGTTGACTCATGGCCCGGTGACCAATCGAAAGAAAATCGGGTAGCCGCCCAGAGCGAACACCTAGGGACCAAAGTTTGTGAGCAAGGGGGCTGAATGAGATGGACTGAATTGCGTGATCGGAGCGCCGTCCACCCCGAATGCCCAGCGCGTTTTTCTGGCATTGTTCACGAAGTCGCGGTGAGCCTGACATGCGCCCGGCGGCCATGAGCGCATTGGGTAATGAGACGCCCGCGCGAATTAAGAGTTCTAGGTGTGCCAGCGCGGTTTGAGTCTGGATAAGCCGTCTGAACCGCCCAATCACCGGTAAGGCGTTGAGCCCGTGATCGATCCATCGTTGTCCCCAAGGGGTCTGGAGCACCCATTGGCTCAGTAGGATCAAAACGACAAGACCCAGTAAAAGCCACAGCCCCTGTCCGGTGAGCAGTTCAGAAGCACTGATCAATAATGCCGTACTCTGGGGTAAGTCAGAGCCCATGCGGCCATAGAGGGACTCAAATTTGGGGACGATCCCGATCACCATGCCGACGATGATCACCACGGCAAGCGCGCCCACGATCAGCGGATACCGGGCGGCGGCCCAGGCCTTATCACGGATCCGTTGTCGAGTGTATTGGGCCTCGGCGGCCAAGCTGAGCATGGCCGCCAGTTGTCCAGAACGCTCTGCGCAGTGCATGGCTTCACACAAACCGGCCGACCAGGGGGTATGGCAACCCGCCATTGCCGTACCGAGCGGTGAGCCACTCTGGATTCCTTGCAATAACTCCGTAAATCGGGCTCGATCCGCTCTGTATTCAGCGGTCTCTGCCAACAGGGTGATGGACTCTGTGATGGAGAGTCCGGATGCTAACAGGGGCGCCCAAATGGCCAACAAATCAGCCTCTGAGGAGGCCTTTGCAGGGTGGACCTTATGCCACCACGTGGTGATCGCTTCGTCCCAAGACACGCGTGATCTCCTGCCAAGTGGTTCGTTGGTGTGTGAGG
>CBFHVZ010000037.1:0-8945 GCA_965659195.1 Litorivicinaceae bacterium | reverse complement strand
GGTCAGGTCAGTGCCCAGAAATTCCACAGGATGTGCGCTCTTAGCCTGTACTGATGTTTTGGCAGATTCAATCTGCTCAAGCGTACCCAAACCATGCAATATTACGCGGTGACCGGCGCCAGCGAGGGCGGTCGCGATACCGAGTCCGATGCCACTGGTGCTGCCAGTCACGAGAGCCAAACGGGGCGTTGTCATAGTCTTATCCTTTATTGATCATGCAGATGACATTGCGCCCAATGGTCGGTCGCAATCAACTTAAACTCGGGTTTTTCCTCGCGACACCGAGGCATGGCACTGGGACAGCGCGTGTGGAACCGACAGCCAGACGGTGGGTTTTGCGGTGACGGAATGTCGCCACTTAACACAGTCCGAGGCCGATTTCGTAGCCGGGGATCGGGTAGGGGGACGGCATCGAGAAGTGCTTGCGTATAGGGGTGGGCTGGCGAGCGATACAGACGCTCAGTGGGTGCAAGCTCCACCAGTTCACCCAAGTACATCACACCCACTTGATGGCTGATGTGCCTTACCACAGACAAATCGTGCGCCACCACCAGCAATCCAAGGCCTCGTGAATTCTGCAGCGTCATCAATAAATTCAGGAGCTGCGCTTGCACGGAAACGTCGAGCGCCGAGACCGGTTCATCGCAGAGCAAAAATTCAGGCGCTAAGGTCAGCGCGCGTGCTACACCGATCCGCTGCCGTTGCCCGCCTGAGAATTCATGTGGGTATTTGCTCAACGGGGTCCCGCCGAGGCCGACTTGAGCCAAAAGATCGTTGACCCGTTCAAGTCGCTCAGCCTCGCTGTATAACCCATGAATATCAAAGGGTTCCGTCAGTATCTGGTGCAATGAGTGACGGCTGTTGAGACTTTCTGCAGGGTCTTGGAAGACCATTTGCACCTGCCGGCGAAATGCTCGCATCGAGTCCTTCTCAGACAGCTCGACCGACTCGCCATGCAGCCGCACCTCACCTTGTTTGCGAGGCACAAGTCCGGCGAGGGCCTTCAGAAACGTGCTTTTGCCGCATCCAGACTCGCCGACAAGTCCTAGGGTCTCTCCGGCGTTAACCGACAAGCTGACGTCAGACACAGCAGAAATTGCCCCGACCTGACGCTTTAAAATCCCCCGGTAGACTGGAAATTCAACGCTTAGATGACGCGCCTCAAGCATCGCTTACCTCCAGCGACTCGGCATGGAAGCAGGCCACGCGCCCATCGAATTGGGGTGTTTGTTGGCACGCTGAGCTGGCCTTTGGGCAGCGTCCCTGGAAGCGACAGCCGGTCGGGAATTGGCCGGCCTGTGGGACTTGGCCTTCGATGGTCTGCAGCTCCGTTCGAGTCGGAGCATCCAGTGTTGGAATGCTGGCAAGTAATCCCTGCGTGTAGGGATGCAGGGGCTTCTCGAAGAGCGCGTAGACATCGGCGAGTTCCGCCAGTTGTCCGCCATACATCACCGCCACCCGGTCGGCGAGCTCGGCAATCACACCCAAGTCGTGGGTGATGAATAAGACCGCGGTGCCGTGGTCTCGGGACAGCCTGCGGATCAAGTCTAAGACCTGAGCCTGAATGGTGACATCGAGCGCGGTCGTGGGTTCGTCGCAAATTAATAGCTTAGGCTCTAACGCGAGTGCCATGGCAATCATAATCCGTTGGCGCATGCCACCTGAGAGCTCATGCGGGTAGGCTTTGAGGCGAGATTCCGGGTCTTGGATCCCCACTTCTTCAAGATTGGCCAAGATTCGTGCGCGCCGGTCCGACTCACGAAGTTGAGGGCGGTGGATTTGGTACAGCTCCTCGAGCTGGCGACCGACCGGCTGGACCGGGTTGAGAGCAGTCATCGGTTCTTGAAATACCATCGCCATGTCTTGGCCCCTGAGCATCTGCCGCTTCTCAGGTGCCATCGTCACCAAAGAGTCACCAGCAAGCCGAATGTCGCCCTTAAGAATCTGCCCGTAGGGTTTGGGCAAAAGGCCCATAATGGCAGTCGCGGTCAACGACTTGCCGCACCCCGACTCGCCCACCAATCCAAGCGTTTGGCCGGCCTCGAGGGTAAATGACAGATCGGTGATGACCTCTGTCGTTTGAGGCCCTTGGACGAAGCCTACCGAGAGTTGTTCGACTGCCAACAGCGTCATGGTTTAAATCGCTCATCAATGCGAAGAACGGGTTCAAACGCGCGATCATTCCGGCGGGCATCACGAGTTTCTTGTTGACGCTCCGGGTCGATCCAAAATAGACCGCCGCCGTTGGCGGTGAATGGATCGTAGATTCCGCCGCCGTCTTTGCTGCCGGCGTTGTCTGGCAATCGAATCCACCGCCAATGCGCGCCGCGGAAGTAGGGCACCATGTAGGCCGGGGCAAACACGGCTTCTTCGTGCAAGAAAGCTTGAATCTCATGCGACAGGGCTATGCGTTCCTCGGCCGTGGTGGCCGACCGATAGGCCTCAATCTTGGTATCCAAGTCCGGCCGCTTCATGTTGGTGATGTTGTTGGTCTGCGGCTGGTCGGCATTGTCGGAGTGGTAGTGCTCCCAGTACGCAGGTCTAAAGCCGGTTGACCAGCCCATCCAGGCCAGTTGATGCTGCTTTTCGATCACGTTCTTAAAGGCGTTCTGGCCGTCTAACAGTTGCAGGTTGAGCTCTAGTCCCGCTTTTTTGGCTTCTTCTTTCAATACCACCAGACGCGGCGTGTGGATGGCTTGAGAGTAGGTCACATTGAACGCCAAGCGCTGTCCATTTCGGACATAAATCCCGTCGGGGCCGCGCTCGGTGAATCCCGCCTCGTTGAAGTAGGCCACTGCTTTATCCAAATCAAACGCCCTTGGCTGGATGTCTGGATGGCTGTAGTCCCCATACCCTGTGTAGTGTTGCGGCAGGCGTACGTAATCGTTTCGAAGCACCGTCTCGATCATTTTCTGATAGTTCAGCGCATGCTGGATGCCGAGGCGTACGGGGTGCTCATCCAAGGGCGGTTTGGCTTGGTTCATCCAGACGCCGGTCGACGGTTGTTGGGTGTCGTTGTAAACCACCAGCTTCTCAATGTACCCCCGATCAAAGGCCTCACCCTGGGCTTTGTCGTGCCAAAACTCAGGCAGCACCAGGGGGTAGGTGTCGAGGTCGCCCTTTAAGAAGGCTCGGAACGCAAGATTGGGGTCGCGCATCACTTTGATTCGCACTCGGTCGACGTTAAAGCGTCCTTCGAATCGCGGATCACCCAAGCCCCACCAGTCGGTCTTTCGGATGAAATTGATGTAATCGCCTTTGCCCTCGACCACGCTTTTCAGCTCGATCTGGTAAGGCCCGGTATTCGGCTCAATGGCCCAGTTGGTGTTTTGCACCCAGTTTTCGTCAAGCACATGGAAGTGTCGCGGTTTGGGGGCGATTGCCAACGAGGTGTGTAGATCGATGGCGGGTTTTGGCACCGCGCCCTGGACAGCGATTGTGTGGTCGTCGTACTTCCGCACTTCGAGAATTTGTTCGCTGTAGTAGTTGTTGTACCAAGGCGCCAAGATGTTGGCGCTTCGCATGAACTCCAGCGTGAACACATAATCATCGGCCGTCACTGGGATGCCGTCTGACCAAGTGACCCGGGGGTCTAAGCGGAAATAGAGCGTGGTTTGATCGTCACTGACCGCCCACTCAGAGGCCAACAGCGGAATGGGTTGCTCGGTATTGGGGTGAAGGCTAGTCAGCGACCATTGGTTGGCCTGTAAAAACCCACGGAACGAATTGTTGGAATCAGGTCCAACCGTGCGCAAGGTCAGCGGGTATACGGTGGTGTTGGTGTAGAACGTGCCGCCCTTGATGGCCCGAGGATCGCCTAAAAACGGTTCACCAGAGGTGGATGTCCACGAAAGTCCAGCCGGTAATGCATCCAATCCAAGCGCAGGATAGGGGGTGAGGGCGTCTTTCCGGGCGCGCGCCTTGTCAGGGCTCCAGTTGACCTGGTCGGCACTGGTCATGGTCTCGGCATTAAAGCCCAAGGTTTCAGGGGGAGGGGCCGATCCACCACAGCCCACCAAGCCCACGCTGATTAGTCCGTACACCAACCATTTATTCATATCGAGTCAATCTCCTTGGATCAAAGGCCTCACGGATCGCCTCACCGACAAAGGTGACCATTACCAACACCAACACAAGTCCTGAGACCACACTGGTCACCACCCAAGGGGCATCCAGCCGGTCGGTGCCTTGCTTTAACAATTCGCCCCAACTCGGGGTCGGGGGCGGTAGCCCAAAGCCCAAATAATCGAGTGCGGTTAGGGCCGTAATGCCGCCAGCCACAGAGAAGGGAATAAAGGTGACGATGACCGACACCGTATTGGGCAAAATATGCTGCGTGATGATTCGCCAGTCGCTGGCACCGAGCGCTTTGGCGGCCATCACGTAATCACGGCTGACTTCTTTGTACGTGGCGGTTCGCATGTACCAGGTCATGCCCATCCAGCCAAAGAGCACCATCAAAAACACCAGCATGCCAAAGTCCGGAGTCACGATGCTCGCGACGATCATGATGATGTATAGAAACGGCACATTGCTCCACACCTCGATCAGTCGCTGCACTCCGAGATCAAACCAACCGCCGCGATACCCCATGAGGCATCCCAATAAAATTCCAATGACATAGGTGGTGGCGAGCAGCGCTAGGCTGAACCATATCGCGATCCGGAAACCGTAAATCAGGCGTGCAGCCACGTCGCGGCCTGCGACGTCGGTGCCCAAGAAATGTTCCCGCTCAAAGCTCGGTGCGTGCGGCGGGAATTCGCCGTCGTAGGTGTTGATTTCATAGGGGTTGTAAGGGATCAGCGGCATGATCACCCAGTTCCCTGCATCTTCGGCCTCAAACCGGGCTTTAAGCGCCTTGTAATTGGTTTCGTAGGCGTAGTCTTCACCAAAGACCGTCCCCGGAATCACAGCCCCATAGGTTGGAAAAAAGGTTTGGCCTTGGTAATGCACCACCAGCGCCCGTGAATTCACAAACAGTTCGGCGACCAAGGACAGCACGATCAGTGCCGCCAAAATCAGTGCGCTCCACCAGCCCCGACGGATGCCTCGGAAGCGGCGGAAACGTTCCGCAGTGATGGGGTCTAAGCGCATCATTCGAATCGCACCCTCGGGTCGACTGCGGCCACACAGAGGTCGCTTAAAATGTTGCCGATTAAAAAGAGGATCGAGGAGATCACCAGGATGCCCATGACCACTGGGTAGTCGCGCTCAAGCAAGGACTCGTAGCCCAAAAGCCCAAACCCGTTGATGTTAAACACGGTTTCGATCAAGAAGGAGCCCGATAATATGACACTGATGTTGTTGCCAAAATGGGTGGCCAAGGGGATTAAGGAATTCCGAACCGCGTGCTGCCATACGGCTTGGTTAAAACTCAGCCCCTTGGCGAGCGCGGTGCGCACATAATCCTGCGCCAATTGATCCATTAAGGAGTTCTTCATCATGAAGGTCATCACGGCGAAGGAGCCCAACATGTAGGAAATCAGCGGAAGAACCGAATGCCACAACACGTCTTTGATTTTTTCAAAGGTCGAAAACTCATCAAAGCGTTCGGAAACAAAGCCGCCGAGCGGGAACCACTCAAGTTCCGAGGCAAATCCGGTCAGCAGGGCAATACCCACGATGTAGCCGGGCACAGCGTAGCCGATAAACACCAAGGCGCTCGAGGTGTGATCGAAACCATCGCCGTGCTTTAACGCTTTCGCAATACCCAGCGGAATGCACACCAAATAGGTCAGAATCAGTGTCGTGAGGCCGTAATAGAGACTCACAGGCAGTCGTTCGGCAATGATTTGCCATACGGGCTCGTTGTATCGGGTGCTGACACCCAAGTCGAGCTGAACCACTTTGCCAAGCCAGGTGACATAGGCGGCGAGCACCGGCTGATCGAAGCCATAATAGGCTTTGAGGCTCGCCAATTGCGCCTCATTTAGGACCGATCCGCGCTCTGGGCCTTGGTTTAATGCCGGCACCCCCTCCTGCGCGAGCTGCATTTCTGTCATCATGCGTTCAATCGGACCGCCTGGGACAAGGCGAGTAAGAGTGAACACCAGCAATGTGATGCCAATGAAGGTCGGTATCACCAACAACAGGCGGCGTATGAAGTAGGCTGTCACGGGTTATGGGTTCTCTTCATTTCTTGTTCTTGGTTCAATGTACTGAAGACTATGGCGTCAGCCTAGAAGGATGCAATGCTACAAGCACTCGAACTCTTCGACGATGTGCCCCACACCGAACACCCGGTGACCCTGTTTAACCAGGATTTCCGGCACGCGGGCCAAACCGACGACCTCACCATTTTTCAAGCAGAATATGCGCTGAAATCGCCCGATTTAGAATGCCTGCATTGCTTATTAGCCGATCAATTAGTGGGTGAGGCCGATGAAACACCCTGGTTGAGCGCGCCAGTGATGGCGGCCTATGTGTCCTTAGCAGAGCGGGAAGACGGGGTGCCGGTGCGGATGGATGATGCGATTTGTATTTTGGAGCATCGCTCGAGTTTGTATTTGGTTCGGATGATTCTGCGCCAAGCGACCTTGAGCCCGTGGGACGACGATGCCGATTTGACGATCACGATTTACCGCGCTGAAACCCGAGATGGGGTACACCAAGGCTTTTACGATCAAGTGGCCAATGAGGCCCACGATGCGATGGCTGCCTGCTTGTACTGGCACGGACAAATGGACATTGAAGACGATGCCATCCGTGAGAATCATCAAATTGCGGTCGAGGCATTGCAGACTGTGGTGCGTGATTTGATCGATGAATTCAATCAACAAATGCCTGAAGGCTTGGTGGCAAATCTAGAGCAAGCGGGCATGTTTGAGGACGACTACGAAGAAGAGCCCGAGGATGCCGAAGAGGCCGATGACGGTTCAGGTCGCGGTCCCATTATTCACTGATGACCTCAGAAGTTATTCTTAAAATCAAATCATTATCGGGATCTTTTCAACCTGATCTTCGCGAATTCTTCGCCCAAGACGCCAATCGGGGTCACCGCTTTTCGGTGTCTGCCGGTGGGCTGTTGTTTGATTACTCCAAGCATTGGGTGACCGAGCCGGTCGTGGTGGCCTTGACCGACGCGTTACGAGAGGCTGGCTGGGAGGCGGCGGTAAAGCGTTTGACCTCGGGCGAGCCGGTGAACGTCACAGAAAATCGTGCGGCACTGCATATGGCACTCCGTGCCAAGCCCGAGGACCATCCGCTGATTTCAGCGGACGCGATCCAACAAGCGGATGCTGAGCGGGCTCGTTGTGCGGCGTTTGCGAAAGCAATCCGAAGCGGTGCACGTGTCGGGGCGACCGGTTTAGTATTTACAGACGTGGTGAATATCGGCATCGGAGGCTCGGATTTGGGTCCTTTGATGGTGGCTGAGGCGCTCTCGCCCTGGGTAGATGGGCCTAGGGCCCACTTTATCTCTAATCTCGATGGCGCCCATGCGGCTGACGTGATGAAACGACTGTCACCAGAAACCACGCTGGTATTGGTGGCCTCCAAGAGTTTTACCACCCAAGAAACGCTGCACAATGCATCAAAGCTGAAAGATTGGATCGTAGACGCCTTAGGCGAGTCGGCGGTGGCGGATCATTTTGCAGCCTTGTCGAGCCGGCCGGATCAGGCCTTGGCGTTTGGTATCCCCGAATCCTCCGTCTTTGGTTTTGCCGACTGGGTGGGCGGTCGATTCTCTGTGTGGTCGAGTATTGGGCTTGTCTTAATGATCGCGTTGGGTCCTCGTGTGTTTGAGCGCTTGTTAGCTGGAGCGCGCGACATGGATCAGCATTTTCTCGAGGCGCCCCTGACCGAGAATATTCCAGTGCTGATGGGGCTTTTAGGGGTGTGGTATCGATGTGGTTTTGGCTGCCAATCGCATGCGATTTTGCCGTACGCGCAACGGTTGGCTCATTTCCCTGCGTATTTGCAGCAGCTGGAGATGGAGTCCAACGGAAAGCGGGTCAGCCTGGACGGATCGCCTGTCACGTCACCGACCGCGCCGATCATTTGGGGTGCGGTGGGTACCAACGGGCAGCATGCGTTTCATCAGCTACTGCACCAGGGCACGGTGATCGTGCCGGCTGACTTTATTGTGACCGCCAACCCGGTCGACACAGACCTGGCCACGCATCGCATGCTAAATGACCATGCGTTGGCGCAGGCTGAAGTGTTGGCCTTCGGCCAGACAGAGGCGGAAAGTGTGGCGGTGTATGGCGAGAGTGCCTCGCACTTGGCCTCGCATCGGGCATGCCCCGGCAATCGGCCGAGCAGTTTGTGGTTGCTGCCGGAGTTAAATCCAGAGTCCCTAGGGGCGTTGATGGCCGCCTATGAGCACAAAGTGTTCGTACAGAGCGTGTGCTGGGGCATCAATGCCTTCGATCAGTGGGGCGTTGAGTTGGGTAAGACCATGGCCGCTCAGTTGGCAGCGGGCGATGAGTCGGTCGGTTCAAGTTCCACACAGGCAGCGCGGCAATGGCTGAAAAAACACCAGAATTGACGCCAGACGAAATCAGTCGCGTGATCGAAATGGCCTGGGAAGATCGGACCCCTTTTGAAGCGATCGAGGCCACGTACGGATTAACTGAGCCTCAAGTGATTGCCTTGATGCGCGCTGAAATGAAGGCCTCGAGCTTCCGGATGTGGCGGGCTCGGGTCAGCGGTCGCGTGACCAAGCATGCCGCTAAACGCGGCTTTTCGGTGGGGCGCCATGTGTGTCCCACACAGCGCACTCGTTAGATCATAAAGTTCTAAACTTTTAAATAATTATTCTTTTTAGATATTTGAGAGCCGTCGTAGGATGCGTCCATTGCGATGAGGAGTCGACGGAATGAACAGTTTTACAAAATGGATTGCGGCCGGTGCGGTCGCACTGAGTAGCGTAGCCCAAGCTCAAACTCTGAGCCCGGTGATTGACGCATTCACACTGGATACGCTCTTAGAAGAAGGGCAGGTGA
>CBFHVZ010000036.1:8637-8978 GCA_965659195.1 Litorivicinaceae bacterium | reverse complement strand
TATGTGCAATTGAATTCAAGTTTTACGAGTAACTCTTCGGTTAAGCCCGCCAGCAGGGAATAGTCGGGCTTAAGCGCCCGTTGCTGCAACTTTGTGGTTTGTCCAGATTCCAGGCGGTCAAGTATCCAAAGTTCAGGTTTTAAGATTTCAGGGTCAGTAGTTAACTCAACTTTGATGTTTGTTGCGTAGATGGCTTTTGGATCTTCTCCTTCTTCTTCCGATTGAAGTAAAACGCGTCTCAGCAATGGATAGGAGTTTTGCTGGGCGGCCAACGAAAACGTTTTTGCAAAATCGCAGGAAAGATAAATGTTCATATGGTCGCTCGTCGCATTGTGTGTTCT
>CBFHVZ010000036.1:0-8627 GCA_965659195.1 Litorivicinaceae bacterium | reverse complement strand
ACTGAGGCATTAAGTCTCAATTCTGTTTTGAAAATTTTGTGTCGCTCGGTCGCTGGCAACTTCAGCGAAAAGAAGAACGGATGAGGCAAGCAGATCTGTTCCTAATCGCGCTGGGATGGAAGTGAGAGGCATTGTCGACGCTAGTCTTAAGGCATTGTTCCACTTCAGTGCCGTTTCTAACATGTCATCAATTCTTTCATCAGCATCTTGGTTCATTTGGCTTGAAACTTTCAGTGATAGTCCGGTCGCCGCAATCCCAACATCGCTGATGATAGGGCCAGAATCGGGCGTCATTCGGCCCGGAAAGTCGGGTAGATACTCACGAAATCCCCAACTGCCCATGCGCTTAATCAGCATGTGCTGCTTAAACAGGCGCCATTGCTGGGCAGCAGCGTCAGGTGCCCAAGCACTCATGTAATGAACCATGTAGCTATGAGAGCAACCGCGAGGTTGATTTGAGTACTTGTGACAGCCCATTACCTCGGTAATGAACAACCCTGTGGGCTGATGCGTTCCATACTCATGCATGTACTTGAGCCATCGATTTGCCGGTTCATTGTGAAGAGCTGTCCCGTTGTTTTGATCGTAGATCCAGAGTGAATAGATAATCGCCGCCTGATCGGCTGCCCATCGCATTTTAACGTGGGGCAACAGACGCGCATGGGCGTTGGGCTGCGCCAGCGATGCCTCGACCAGATGATTCGAAACCCGTTCGGCCAGCGCGTGATGCGATTGCCCCCCGGCTTTGTGGTAGAGCCCCAGGCAGATATTCAGATGCTCCAGGTAATAGCCAAAATGGCCAAGCCTTGCGACCTTGTCTATTGGCTTGCGCCATGGATTGACCTTGCAGTGAATGGCCCGGTCGATCACTTTGCTCATCAGATCCAAACGGCGTATTGGGTCAACGCCGCAGGGCAGTCCGGGCAGTGCCGCTAAGGCCTCGGCCATATTCGATAGCGCGGCAATGTCCTGGCCCCAGGCTTGTTTGATGATTTGCTTGATGAACAAGTCCTGGCCGGTAAATCCATCGAAATCGTCCCGATCCAGGAACTCTGCGATCCTGCGAAAACGCGGATTCTGCTCAACTGTGTTTGGCCGCTTTTGCCACCAGCGAGTAACCATCAGTACAACCCTCCAATGAATATCAGTCCAACTGTGATCAACACGGCAAAGCCAATGTAGAACGGTATCGCCAGCATCACGCCCATCAGGCTGGCGCCGGTATCCAGCACGGTGCACTGCATATCCAGTGGCCGGGACGCCCGGTGCGATCGCAGGCTGTGGGAAAACAGATAGACAAAGGCTGCAATTGCCGTTGGCTCGGCTGGAAGGTAGCCCGGTAACAGCACCGTGATCAGCAGCCAGGCCAATGCGCTGGCCTCACCTTTGAACCAGAACAAGGTTTCTTCCCCCGCCTGGGCCGTGCCAGGCGACGCTTTGTCATGCTCATTTACGCAATAGCGCCAGACCAATCGGTCCCATAGGGCGTTGGGCGTCCAAGCACTGAGGCCTTTCTTACCGGTTTTCCTGGTCCGCTTCTTGTTCGATCGCATGGTTGTGTCCTGTTGATGGGTGCCGTTGGAACAAACTGTAAATTGACGATTGACAATGTGTCAACAATGAATTTACATAAAGTGGCAACTGTCAATTTACAAGGAGATCAACATGATCAATGCAGGCTCTATCGGCATGCCGCTGCACTTCGGAAAAGTGCCTCAGTTCCTAACCGACCGGATGGGCAATATGGGCGAGGCCATCGTCGAGTCGATCGTCGACAACTACGGCAAATCCGAGGTGTTAACCCGTATGTCCGACCCTAACTGGTTCCAAGCGCTTGGGGCCGTCATGGGTATGCACTGGAACAGCTCCGGGGTCACGGCCACGGTGCTTGGAACCCTCAAGGGCAAGCTGAATCCCCGTGCTGGGGATCTGGGAATCTACATTCTGGGCGGCAAGCGCAAGCAATTACAAAGCCTACACGGCCAAATCAGTCGCGTTTCGCATCAGCACGATCTGAACTCCCAAGCGTTGGTCAAGTCCTGCCGCATGGCCCGGCGCATCGACAACAATGCCATCCAGGACGGCTTTGATTTGTATCAGCAGTATTTCCTGCTGACCGATGAGGGCGAGTGGACCGCGATTCAGCAAGGTATGAATTCGGGTACCCGACGTGCGCGACGCTATCACTGGCACTCGCCCAGTGTTCGGTCGTTCGTTGCCGAACCACACCGAGGCATCGCGGGCATTGAAGACCAGTCCATTATCAACCTGGTGGACGGTCAGGCAGCACCCTTGCAAGCGCATATGGTGGCGCTGACACGCGAAAAACCCGCGGCGTTGGCCGAGGCGATTCGCGAATCGGACCTGCCCGACCGCCACGATGTCAGAAAAGAAGACATCAACATGAACCGCCTCGCCTCGGTCCTAGATTTGGCTTACAACCGCGATATCGAGAAGTTCGAGGACCTGGTGGACATGCACGGTGTGGGGCCCAAGACCTTAAAGGCATTGGCGATGGCCAGCGAGGTGATCCACGGGGATGCCACACGGTTCGAGGATCCGGCTCGGTTTTCCTTTGCAGTGGGTGGCAAGGACGGGCGTCCCCATCCGATCGACACCGAGTCCTTTGATGAAACGGTTGAGATGCTGCAGGACAGCGTTCAGCAGTCCAAGTTGGGTGACAAGGACAAGTCCTCGGCATTGAAGCGGCTGCATGACGTAGCCGTCGGCGGCGAGACAAAAGGGGTTCCGTTGGACTTCCTCAAGGACTACATCGAATCCGAGTGGGCCGATTCAGAAAAGAATGGCGGCAAAACCTTCATGGGTCAGGTGGTGCCAGGCCTGACACGTCTGCTGACCGAGACGCAAAACGCATTCTTGTACGGTGACAAAAATGACAAAAAGTAAGGGATTTGATCCCATCGCGATGTCACGCAAGACCGAGGCCATCGTGGTCAAGGGTAATCAGCGAAAGTACGTTCAGTTGGGTCGGCCGCTGCGGTTTTATGGCGGTACCACGTCGGCCACCGAGGTGGGGTGCAATTTGCGCTGCAAGTTTTGTTTCAGCGACAAGCCGGTCTGGAAGCCGGCCAGCACCGGTCGGTTTTACACCCCGCAACAGGTGTTCGATGGCCTGGACCGAACGGCCCGAAAACATGGCCACCAGCTGATCTCGGCGTCGGCGTCCGAAGCTACAATCGGCCTGGATCATCTGTATGAGTTGTTGGATCTGGTCGAGCAAAGCCCGTACGTCTACATCGTCGAAACCAACGGGTTGAACATCGGTGCAGACCCGGAGATTGCCAGGCGTTTGGCGCGCTACCGGCGTGTGCACGTCCGGCTGTCGATCAAGGGTGCCAGTCCGGCGGAGTTCCATCGCCTGACCGGTGCCGATCCAGAGGCCTATCAGCTGGCGTATCAGGGACTGAAGGCGCTGATCGACGCCGGGGTGTCCTGTAATGCCTGCCTGATGGCGTCCTTTTCAGACGCCCAGGGGATTGCTGCGGTCAAGGCGCGGTTAAGTGCCATAGCGCCAGGGATTCTGAAGTCGCTTGAGATCGAGCGGATCAATCAGTTCCCCAAGGTGCGAAAGCGCTTGTCCGAATACGGACTGATCCCGAACCGGGGCATCTCGTGTGCCCCAGAGGATCAGCAGATCCCGCTTCGACAAATCAGTTAAGTGCCCAGCACAGTGGAAACGTCTGGCCCTAAGTGTTGTAGTTTGAGACCTAAATGCTGGGGCCAGAAAAAGAACGATGAAACGCCGGATCAAGTGAATCCGGCGGCGGTGAGGAACCTATGAGTGAATTGAGTTACACGGATTACTACTATGCCGATCGGTATGTTTGCTTCACCGGCAGCACGGTCGAGGACGTAGAGCCCTTTGAGCACCTAATGGGCGAGGCCCAGTTGGACTATCAGCGCATGGAAATCCGCTGGGATGGTGGCACTGAATTACAAGAATTCAGTGTGACCAAGGACGGCTTGGCGGTGTTGATGATGGAGCATACCGTTGAGTCAGAGCACGAGGCCTGGGCAGGTCAGCGACTGGCCGAGTTGGTTGATGAGTGGGATGCACAAGAGCCTAGGTACGAAATTTGTCGCAGGCAATGCAATGGCCCGTATGAGCACACGGAGGATGGGCCTCGCGAACATCACAATACCGACGAGGATTACGTGATTTGGGACGGCCACGAGGGATTCACCCCGTATCAGGCAAATTATTACGAAGATCTGTATGAGTACGATCGGTCATTAATCCTTCCAGACCAAATTTTCATGGACGAGGACGGCGAAATCTACAACTACGAAGAGATGGATGACGAGCCGCACCATCCGCTGGGCACGGTGTCGGAAGAGCAACCCCGTTCACGATTTGTCGACGCAATGCCGGACTACATTGATCAATTGCTTTACGCCCTTGCGAAGGCGGATCCAACGATTACAGCCGAACAGGCCAAGGAGGAAGAAGAGCTTCGCGAGGAACTGAAAGCCGAGCAGAAGGCGAGGGACGAGGTTGAGTTTCTGTACAAGGCTCGAAAACGGTTCTTGGTTCTGTTGGTGTTATCACCGATTGCCTGGGTTTACGTGCAGTCTGCGGCGCTTAGTTTTGAGGTCGAAGAACCCCACTTTGGTTACTCGTTCTTAATAGGCATCATGATTTGGACGCTGTGGCATCTGGTGTTGGTGGCGCTCTCGTTTCGCGATGGCAGCGGCCGAAAGAACTTGCGCATCGTTCGACGCAGACTGAAACAGCCCGCCAAGCGGCGTAAGCCAAAGGTTACAAAGCCTGCATGGCCCTCATCCTCATCAATGGAGAGCCAGGCAAGTACAGATGGTGGTTTTATCTTCAGGAAGCGCGAGGCCGACGGCGAGTACGTTCTGACTCAAGGGGCTAAATGGACTTTTTGGATTGGTTTGGTCGTGGGCTTGCTCGCGCTAGCGGCGGGCTCTTAAGCGCTTGTATAGACAATCTGGCGAAATCGAGTCGCTGTCAAACCTTGCCGGCTCCGGCTCACAATGAAATATTTCATGTCTGATCCAGGGGATTAAGCGATTAAATGGCTTCACTTAGCTACACCGACTACTACTACGCTGACCGTTATGTCCTGTTCACAGGGGCAGGAGTCGACGATATTGCGCCATTCGAAAAGATGGTTGGCGAGGCTCAACTCAATTATCAACGTATCGAGCTTCGCTGGAATGGTGAAGACCGAGTCCAGCAATTCAGCGTGACTAAGGACGGCATTGCAGTTTTAGAGGCCACACATACCGTTGGTAAAAATGTTGATCGATGGGCCAAATCTCTACTCACTGATTTAACTGATAGTCAAATGGATGAGATCCCTTGCTATCGTGTTTGCGTAAGGACTTGTAACGGCCCAAATCTAGATGAGGAAATTGAGGAGGACGAAGTTTTCTGGGATGGGCACGAGGGTTTCTACTTCCAGATCTATAACGACGTATTTGAGCTTCATCATGCTGATCCGGAGCGATTTAAGCTGCCTACAGATGCCCGAGGTGTTCCAGATACGGACATGATGGTTGGATTTGGTGACGTTGCTGAGATTGTTGATGACGATTTAGACATTGTCGATGCTGAATTCGGATCAGATCTTGGAACTGTGCTGGACGAACAGGATCGCTCTAAGTTTGTGGATTCGATGGACCACTTCATTTCTGAGGTTTGGCGCAGACTTTCAATGTCGGATATTACTATTCCTGAAGATGAGGTCCTATATCTTGAGGAGGAAAGGAAAGAAGCTGCCGCATTGAAAAAAAAGCGAGAGGAGCTTTCATTTCTCTATAAAGCGAGGAATCGTCTCGTCGTTTTGCTCGCCATCTTTCCGTTAGTTTGGGTCTACGTTCGCTCCACTGCTGTGAGTTTTAACTATGCGGAACCGCATTATGGATACGCAATCCTAGTTAGCTTCATCGTTTGGGCGCTATGGCAGTTTGCCCTCGCCTTGTTGTCTTTTCGAAAGGGCGGTGCTGCGCTGAGGAACCTTCGTTCGTTGCGGAATTATCTTAACGCTAGGTGAATACACTAGCGCGGCAGGCAAGCGGTTGCCTTAACAGTTTTGTCTTAGCGAAATCTTTTGACCTGCCGATACAGCCAACGAGCCCAGACAGGGTAGTCAGCTTTTCGCTGTTTAAAGCGTCCATTACCGCTCTGATAAGGCACGCCCTCGGACACCAATTTAAGATCTATAAGACGGTTCAAGATCGCTGATAGAGATACGTGTTCTAAGCAGAGATCTTTCTGCACATGTCTAGCCAGTTGAAGCGCACTCGAGAGCTTTTTGGGTTTGCTGAATGTTTTTGCGAGTCGGCAGATTTCGGAAGAGGGCATCAGCAGGGCGGCGGCAAACCGATCGGCTTGTCGTTCGACCAGGGGCTTTTGAGCCTGCTCACGACACATTATCCCGTCCTGGCCCGCATACAGCGCCAGATAAAGGTCTTTGTGCAAGACATGGTGTCCAATCTCATGCGCCAACGTGAAGTTGTACCGGCCCTCATGCGCCTCGACCGATGCGTTCACATAGATCGTATTCTGTTCAAATGAAATGCCGCCGAGGATATTAGGATCCTGAAAAATCCCATCACTGGTGATCTCTAGGTCATACCCCAGGACTTGCTCGGCCAATACCTCAACCGAGCGGTTCGTGGTGTCTGTAAGCGCCCAAGTTTGCTCGGCCAGTGTCTCGATATGAGCGAATGACAGGTGCTCAACGGCTTGATCGGGCAGCATTGGGTGCTAACGCTTCATCTTTTCGACTTGCGCCATTAACAGATCCCACTGCTCCGGCGTTAGGTCCTTGGCCGCACGCAGAAAGCTAGGAATCGCCTGCGCATTGGATTGAATAACATCGGCCACATCGGGGGCGACCTGGTCTGCCAGGGCCAATAGCTCATCGGCGTCTGTGTTCAGGGCGGCAGCCAGTTTGATCAATAACTCCGAACTGGCCGAGGATTTCCCTTTCTCGATATTCGAGATATGCATACCAGAGACCTCGACCATTCGGCCCAGCTCACGCACGCCAATTGAGTTCGCTTCCCGGAGTGAATTAATGCGTTCTCCTAGTTTGGTGGTTTGCATGCGTATCCAGTCAGTCCATCAGTGTATCCCGATAGTTTACAACGGATTTTGATGAACGCGACAGTCAATTCCTCAACACGTATCACAACGGACTCTGAAACAGGGTGATGCAGCGGGCCTTGCCCGCCTATGAATGAGCGCTACGCGTGTCGCTCAAGCGCTCAATTGTTGGTCACCGAACCATTCTTGAGACTGGATTTCCTCGAAAATGGCTTCCTCAACAGATTCCAGTAACATCGCCTCGGCGTGGTCGCTACCGAAGTGCAGATCGAACACCTTGACGCCCTCAAGCGCCCGCAACTTGGGCAGGGTTCGAAAGCTGGGTGCGTGATGCTGAATAGTCTCTAATACCGCAGTCGTTTCCCGGGTAAATTCGTCTGGATTGTGCTTTTGCAATGCTCGACTCCAGATGGCTCTTTGGTCGAACAGTTGGGCGATCTCTTGTAGGTGATCCGGCCCAATATTCTTGTGGCTGAACTGCTCCGCTGGAACTGAAATTTGGTCTTTCTGACGAGCGGACTTCCACACAAATGTCGTGATTAGGTGTGCCGCAATGCCGATTTTCTGAATTTTGGTTAGTTGGGTCATGTTCTGTTCCTCTCTGATGGATTTCCTGAACTAGAACAATGGATTACGGCGGGGCGGTCAATGGGGGGCGGCGAGGGCACGGAGGGCTAAAAAGGACCGCGGTATCGAATGTGGCTGAGATATTTACATTTCTTTACTTTGGAATTGGGTGGTTGCAGTGCGGCGGCTCTGCTTATTCCAACCCAACCAACTCCCAACCTCGCTCAGTCCTCGGCCCGAATCGGATCGGCAGGATCGAATAACCCAGCCCCCCTGTTGTCACGCCGTTCTCAAACGCTCCGCATTGCAGCGCTTTGGGTGCCTGGGTCGGCACATAGGGCGCATGGCCCCAGGGCGTGACAATCTGTCCGCAATGGGTGTGCCCGGCAAAGCTCAGCGTTTCCACGATGCCGGTTTCCTTGATCAAGCCATAAGGATCATGGGTCAGTGTGATGGTTTTGTCCTGGCATTGGGGCGGGATCCAAACGTTCTCCCATTTCCGGCTATAGGCGTCCCCCATGCCGCGAATGCAGACGCCGTTGGGCATTATCTCCAAGCGGTTCTCCATCAGGGCAATGCGCGAGTCTGAAAAGGCCTGAATCCAGCCCTCGCGGACTCGGCCATTGTCGTGGTTACCCAGCACCGCATAGGCCGGTATGTCGCCGGCCAATGCCTCCAATCCATTGACGATCTCGCCATGGCTGACGGTTTCAAAGATCGATCGATCCCCGGTGAAATCGCCCACCATCAACAACAAGTCTGGACGATGCTCAATCAACTGCCGTTTTAGGGTGCCCAGCACCGCCAGATCAGTCGCCCGATCGAAATGAAAGTCCCCCATCACGGCGATTTTCATCGGCGGCAACTGTCCGGCGGGTAGGGTGTATTCACGCACCTGAATGTCTCGTGAATGCCAGTGATGGTCGATTATCCAGACGAGTGCGAGCAAGATGGCTGCGGG
>CBFHVZ010000035.1:0-9615 GCA_965659195.1 Litorivicinaceae bacterium | reverse complement strand
GCCGTCTGTTCCGGATGGCACCGATTCATCATCACTTTGAATTAAAAGGCTGGCCTGAGCCCCGTGTCATCGTGCGGTTTTGGATTATTTCCGTGATGTTGGTTTTGGTGGGTCTGGCGACCCTGAAGTTGAGGTAAGTGTGGAACTGATCGCTCGCACTCGCACACTCATCCTTGGCGCTGGCCCCACCGGCCAGGCGGCGCTGCGCCATTTGCAGCGTCTCGGTCAAGACTGTGCGGTCTGGGATACACGATCGGATACCCAGATTAAATCCACCTTCACTTCCGCGTTTCCGGATGTGTCCTTCGGCATGGGGTCACTGGACGCCTCCTATCTGAATCAGTTCGATGAAATCGTAGTAAGTCCTGGGGTGGCGCCTTCCACGCCCGGCCTTGCAGAGACGAGTACCCGACAAGTTAGTGACATTCAATTATTCAGACGGGCATGGCCTGAGTCGCGTCGCTTGGTGGCGATCACCGGCTCCAACGCCAAGTCAACCGTCACCACCTTGGTGGGGGAGATCTTAAACGCGGCCGGTATCGACGCCCGAGTGGGTGGCAACTTGGGTCCACAGGCGTTGGATTTGTTGGCAGAGGCAGGTGACGATTCGGTGGCGGTACTGGAGCTGTCGAGTTTCCAGTTGGCGCGGACCACCGGACTAAAAGCGACGGTGGCGACCTGTCTCAATATGAGTCCGGACCACTTGGACTGGCACGGTTCAATGATCGCTTATCACCAAGCGAAGCATCGAATTTTTGGGGGCGTGGGGGCTATCGTGGTCAATGCCGAAGACCCTTTATCAAACCCGTTAGTACCGGATCAAACCCCCAAAATAAGCTTTGCCTTGCAACAGCCGGATTTCCATCGCTTCGGGGTGCTGACCCACGAAAGCGAGGATTGGATTGCTCTCGGTGTCGACCCTTGGATGCCTGTTGGTGAGCTGCCCATCCCCGGTAAGCACATGGTCCTGAACGTCATGGCGGCGTTCGCCATTGCCGAATTACTCGGTGTGGACAAGGGGGTGTGTCGTGCAGTGGCCTCCAAATTCCGAGGACTGCCGCATCGCATGGTGGACTTGGGTGTAAAGCGGGGCATTCGGTTTATTAATGATTCAAAGGGCACCAACGTGGGCGCGTCGCAAACAGCGATTCAAAGTGCCAAAAGCCAAGGCCCGGTCATATTGCTGGCCGGAGGGGATGCCAAAGGCGCGGATCTGTCCGGCTGGGCTCACACAGTCCAGTCCGGATGTAAGGCAGTCTGCGTTTTTGGTCAGGACGGTGCGCACATGGCGTCTTTGGTCCCAACTTTGGCCCATCGCGTCGATACCTTGGCGGATGCCTTTGCGGTGGCTTTGGATTTGGCAGGGCCGGGCGATCAAGTTTTGCTGAGTCCTGCCTGTGCCAGCCTGGATCAGTTTGCAAATTATCAGGCACGCGGTGACGCCTTTGCGGCGTTGGTGGAGGCTCTCGATGAAGCGTGAATGGCAACTGTCCGACGTACTGCCGCTGGGTCTCCCTGATCGCGTATTTTTGTTGGCGGCGGTCGCCTTGGCCTCGATTGGATTGCTCTTGGTGGCGTCGAGTTCAATTGAAGTGGCCTCGGATCGATTTGCCAATCCGTTCAGTTTTGCCATTAAACACAGCATCTTCCTGACCGCGGCTCTTGGTGCGGCGACTGTGGCATTTTTGATCCCCACGCGGTGGTGGTACACCTATGCCACCTGGCTTCTGTTGGCCTCCTTGGTTCTGCTGGCCATTATTTTGATTCCGGGGGTCGGCCATACTGTGAAGGGCGCCACTCGTTGGTTGAACTTAGGGTTCTTCAACCTACAGCCGTCTGAGATCACAAAGTTCACCATGATGCTGTTTTTAGCCGCTTACCTGGTGCGTCGCCTTGAAGAAGTGCGTGAAAAATTCAGTGGCTTTGTGAAGCCGATGGTAGTGGTCGGTCTGATCGCCGTGCTGTTACTGCTTGAACCGGATTTCGGGACTTTGGTGGTCATCGTGTTGGCTGTGATGGGCGTGCTTTTGCTGGCCGGTGCTCCCTTCTATCAATATCTGATGATCGTGTTCGCCCTGTTGTGTGGAATGGCTTTATTGGCCGTCATTGAGCCGTATCGTTTGGACCGCATCGAGGCGATGTTCGATCCGTGGCAAGACCGATACGGTGCGGGTTATCAGATTACCCAGGCGCTTCTTGCCTTCGGTCGTGGTGGCTTGTTCGGCCTGGGTCTCGGCAATTCGGTTCAGAAGTTATTTTATTTGCCCGAAGCCCACACCGATTTCGTCTTTGCCATCTTGGCCGAAGAGCTGGGACTGATTGGCGCTTTGACCACGGTGTGCTTGATGGCGATTTTAATTTGGCGTGGCCTGTTAATTGGCCGTCGTGCCGAACTGGCCGGCCGACATTTTGCCGGGTACCTCACCTACGGTTTGGTGCTGACCGTTGCATTGCAAATGGTTTTAAACCTGGCGGTGAATATCGGTTTGGCACCCACCACCGGGTTAACGCTTCCCTTGCTCAGTTATGGCGGAAGCTCTTTGGTGATGACGGCGGTGAGTTTGGGTGTGATCGCACGAATCAGTGCCGATACCGTGAAAGGGGGTGCTGAATGACCGCCCCCGTGATGATTATGGCCGGTGGCACAGGGGGACATATTTTCCCTGGTCTGGCTGTGGCGGCTGAGTTGCAACGTCGAGGCCATGAAGTTCACTGGTTGGGGTCCAGTGCGGGTCTCGAGGGTCGCTTGGTGCCCGAGGCCGGATTGCCCTTACATCGGTTGGCGGTTCGCGGACTGCGCGGGAAGCGTGGCTTGGCCAAACTGACCGGTCCGGTACGCCTGATGATTTCTGTGCTGCAGGCGCTTTGGATTTTGGCCCGTCTTCGTCCCTCTGTGTGTGTGGGCTTCGGTGGCTATCCCGCTGCCCCCGGCGGACTGGCTGCCCGTCTTTTAGGATGTCCTCTTGTGATTCATGAACAAAACGCGATCGCGGGCATGACCAATCGTCACCTGTCGCGTTGGGCGACCCGTGTGCTGACAGCATTCCCTAACGTGCTTGAAGGTGGGGCCTGTGTTGGCAATCCCGTGCGACCTGAAATTGATCAAATCGGTATGAATCGTCTCGCAGATGGGCGACAGCCGAGCGATCGTATTCGGATTCTTGTGGTGGGTGGATCACAGGGTGCACGCGCTTTGAATCAAGAAGTGCCGCAGGTGTTGGCGCAGGTCAGTCAGGTGGGTCCGTTATCGATCACCCATCAGACCGGTGAAGCAGGATTGAACCAGGTCACGGAAGCCTACGCGTCCCTGTCACTCGAAGCCAATGTGGTGCCCTTTATCCAGCGGATGGATCAAGCCTATCGAGATGCCGATGTGGTGATCTGCCGCGCAGGCGCTTTGACGGTCTCTGAATTGGCGGCGGCGGCTATGCCAGCGCTTTTGATTCCGTTCCCTTATGCCGTTGACGATCACCAAACCGCCAACGGCCAACAGTTAGTGGATGCAGGTGCAGCCCTTCTGCTTAAAGAGACGGACGTCTCTCGCTGGGCGGAGGTCATCACCGACTTGGTGCGTGCACCGGAAAAATTGACGCAAATGGCGCGTGCAGCTCGCTCTGTGGCGAAGCCTCAGGCCACGACCATGGCGACCGATGTGATCGAGGAGGTGGCACGTGGTTAACCGCATGGGTCACATTCAGCGAATTCATTTTGTCGGCATTGGTGGCGTTGGCATGAGCGGGATTGCTGAGGTGTTGTTAACCCTCGGCTATCAGGTGTCGGGTTCTGATCTCAAAGAAAGCGCAGCCACCGCGCGGCTTGCTTCACTCGGGGCGACCGTGTGTTTCGGTCATGACGCAGCTCACATGGCTGAGGCTGAAGTGGTGGTGGTATCCAGTGCGATCGATCGAGCCAACCCGGAAGTGGCCGCCGCCTTGTCGGCTCGCATTCCAGTGATCCCGCGCGCCCAAATGCTTGCTGAGCTGATGCGGTTCAAACATGGCATCGCGGTTTCTGGCACACATGGCAAAACCACGACCACCTCGCTTGCTGCGTCTGTATTGGCTGAAGCCGGTTTAGATCCGACCTATATCATTGGCGGCAAACTCAATCAGGCCGATACCAACGCCAAGCTCGGTGACAGCCAATATATGGTGGCTGAGGCCGATGAGTCGGATGCGTCCTTCTTGGTGTTGAAGCCAATGACGGCCATCGTCACCAACATCGACGCCGACCACATGTCGACCTATGGCGGTGACTTCGAACGATTGAAGGCAACCTTTATCCAGTTTTTACAAAACCTTCCGTTCTATGGCTTGGTCATCGCCAACAGCGACGATCCTGTAGTGGCTGAGGTGCTCCCCCAGGTTGGACGGACCTTTGTGACCTTTGGCATCGACAGCGAGGCGGACTATCGTGCGACTCGGATCGAAGCCGATGGGCTGACCACCACGTTTACGGTGACACGGCCTGAGCGAGGAGATCTGTCGGTCACTCTGTCGATGCCGGGTCTTCACAATGTACTAAATGCCCTAGCGGTCATTGCGTTGGCCGATCATTTGCATGTGGATGATCAGGCGATGGTGCGTGCTCTGCAAAACTTCCAAGGGGTGGGGCGGCGGTTCCAGTTGGCGGGTCACTTGCCTATCGCGGCAGATAAAGTGCCGGTGATTGATGACTATGGGCATCACCCGCGTGAACTGGAGGTGACCTTCCAAGCGATTCGGGCTGCTTATCCGACGCGTCGATTAGTGAGTGTGTTTCAGCCTCACCGCTTCACTCGCACCCAAGATTTGTTTGATGACTTTGTCTCGGTTCTCACCACGGCCGATGCCCTGATTTTGTTGCCGGTATTTGCCGCCGGTGAAGCGCCCATTGTGGGAGCGGAGTCCAAGGATTTGGCCAAAGTCATCCGCCAAATGGGCCGTTGTCAGCCGGTGGTTGAGAAAGATTTTGAACACGTCATCGAACGCCTAAGCGCCATCGTTGAACCGAACGATGTGATTTTGATTCAGGGTGCGGGCTCAGTCGGGCGGTTGCCTGGTGAGTTGATGGCGGCGCTAGGAGGTGGTCGATGAATTGGTCCGCCGCAAACGTTGCCTTGTTATACGGCGGTCGGGGTGCTGAGGCGCAAGTATCACGGGCCAGCGCGGTCGCGGTCAGAGAGGCGATGCGCGCTTTGGGTATTGAGCCCATTGAGATTGACGTGCAAGACGATTACGTCGCAGCACTCTCGTCAGCGCGTCCGACTCATGCGTTTAATTTGGTTCATGGGCGCCCAGGCGAAGACGGTGTCTTGCAAGGGGTCTGTTGTGCGCTCGGTATTCCATTGACCGGCTCTGGCTTGGCCGCGTCTGCATTGGCCTTGGATAAACCAAAAACGAAGCAGGTGTGGATGGCTAACGGACTCCCGACAGCGCCGATGATGACGGTGACCACAGTCGCGCAGGCAGATGAGTGCATCACGCGCCTTGGAAATGATCTCTTTGTGAAGCCAGCCCACGAAGGCTCCTCAGTGGGTGCTTATGCGGTCCAGGGCGTCGAAGCGCTGAGTGAGGCGCTGGCTAAAGCCCTACTTCACGACACCGAGGTGTTGGTAGAACCCTGTTTGCCTGGTCCTGAATACACAGTCGCGATATTGCAGGGGCAGGCGTTGCCGGTGATTGGGATCCGACCATTGAGCGGTTTTTACGATTACACCGCCAAATACGAGGTCGATACCACAGAGTACGCGATTCCATCGGGACTGACTGAAGACCAAGAACAGGACGCGCAAGCACTGGCGATCCGTGCATTTGATGCATTGGGTTGCCGCACCTGGGGTCGAATTGATTTTATGTTGGATGCCGAAGGCGAACTGATGTTGGTTGAGTGCAATACCGTACCTGGGATGACCGACCATTCGTTGGTGCCTAAAGCCGCCCGTGCTGCGGGGATCGAGATGCCTGAATTGATCGAACGGATTCTCTCCGAGGCGGAGGTGTCACTATGACGGTTCGTCAAATGGCCAATCGCACCCTAATGCACTGGAAAGCCCTTTTGGTCGTGATCGGACTGGGTTTGACAGGCTCTCTGGCCGCCAGCGGATTTGGCCATCTGTTGGATCAGATTGAAATCCGCCAGGTAAAGCTCGCAGGTGATTTACGCTACCTCGACGCGGCTCAGTTGGAATCCGAATTGTCCCAGCGATTTGCCGGTCGTTATCTTGAGACCGCACTGGGCGAAGTGATTGTGGTGGTTGAGGATCATCCCTGGATCGCTGAAGCGGCTGCTCGACGCGTCTGGCCGGACACCTTGTTGATTGAAGTGATCGAGCAGCGTCCGGTGGCGATTTACAACGACACCCTATACCTCGGTCAGACCGGTGATTTATTCCAACCTCCTGTTCCTGTCACCGATCCATTGCCCAAGCTGTATGGGGCTCTGTCAGAAACCATGCAGGTCTACAGCCATTATGGTGTGTTTGCAGATCGGTTAAGTGACTTGGCCAATGTGAAGTCGGTCGCTCGAGGTCAAGACATGGGTTGGGACGTCACCCTCGACAGCGGCGTGTCCCTTCGTTTAGGACGCACCGATGTGCTCGGTCGTCTGGCCCGTGCTCGGGACATTATGGGCCGGCTATCGGAAGAGCAGTTGGCGCAATTAGCCGAAGTCGATGCGCGGTACGGCAATGGGGTGGCCCTGGCATGGAGGGAGACGCCATGAGTCAGCTTCTCGTCTTGGACATGGGGTCGAGCCAGATGACCGCCGCCGTGGCTGAGTTGACTGATGATCGTCGCATTGTGGTGCGAGGCCTTGGCCGTGCGCGTTGCAAAGGCTTGAAACAAGGGGTCGTGATTGAAATCGACACCGTCGTTGAAGCCGCAAAGCGAGCCACCTCCGAGGCTAACAAAATGGCCGGGACTAAGTTGTCGAATCCATTGGTGTCGATCGGTGGTTCACACCTCGTGGGGCAAGATATCTCGGGTGTGGTGATGCTGAACCATCGTGAAGTCACCGATGCCCTGTTAACACAAGCGATGGAGCAGGTGCAGTCGCAAGCGTTGACCGCCGATCGTGAAATTCTCAGTGTCATTCCGCGGACATTCAGTCTCGACAATCAGACCGGTATCCGCTCGCCCCATGGCATGTCGGGCAACCGCCTAGAAGCGCATGTGCATGTTATTACCGGGGCCACCCACGTGGTCAGTAATCTCAAAAAATGCCTACGTCTGGCAGGACTTGAGGCGAGCGTATTAGTGCCTTCAGCCCTCGCGGTCAGCCAGTTGGTGTTGCCGGACGAGCGGGATTTGGGAGTTTGTGTTGCAGACATTGGATTGGGTACCACCGATTTGATGGTGTTATCGCAGGGTGCGCCTGCGTGGATGCAAGTCCTGCCCATGGGTGGCGAGCTGCTGACCCATGACCTCGCCGTGGCATTGAAGACACCGCTCGGTGACGCTGAGCTGTTGAAGGTGCAATACGGCTACGCGCATACGCGGTTTGCCCCGACGCAAAACGACGTGCAGGTGAAAAAAATTGCAGACCGTCCGGCTGAAGTGATCAGCCTGCAACAACTGACGGCCTTTTTACAGCCACGGGTCGAAGAGATTGCCGAAATTATTGGTGAGCGGTTGCGTCTGTCAGGACGCTTCGAAGAAGCCGCAACTGGCCTGGTTTTAACCGGGGGTGCCGCGGCTCTGCCCGGTATCGCCCAGGTATTTGAAAGTATTTTGCAGTGCCCTTGTCGGGTACTGAAAAGCAGTCGCCAAGACGGTTTGGAAGGACTGCTGCAAGATCCAGCTAACGCGGTGTTGGCCGGTCTCTTGGTGTATGGACGCGACCAAGAAATTCGGCCGAAACCGCGGTGGCTTGGTATGCAGGGAGGCATGTTGAATCGGGTCCGCCAGTGGATCCAAGGTAATTTTTAACTGAGAGGGTGTAATGATGTTTGAGATCGTAGATCAGGTTGAAAGTAACGCGATCATTAAGGTGATCGGCGTAGGCGGAGGCGGTGGTAACGCCGTCAACTACATGTTGAAAAATGCGGTGGAAGGGGTCGAGTTCGTCGTCGCCAACACCGATGCACAGGCCATGAAAGCGATCCCTGCCGATCGCACGTTGCAGTTGGGCGGTGAAATCACCAAGGGCTTGGGTGCGGGTGCCAATCCGGATGTCGGACGCAATGCCGCACTTGAAGATCGCGATGCGATTGCTGAGATTTTGGCCGACACCGACATGGTCTTCATTACCGCCGGAATGGGTGGTGGAACCGGAACTGGGGCGGCGCCCGTGGTCGCAGAAATTGCTCGTGAGATGGGTGTTCTGACAGTTGCTGTTGTCACACGTCCATTTGGATTTGAAGGCCGTCGTCGGACCCACGTAGCGGATCAAGGCATTGCCGCGCTCGAGCAGCATGTCGATTCGTTGATTGTGATCCCGAATGAAAAATTGCTGCCGGTCTTAGGTCGCAACGCGTCCTTAATGGCCGCCTTCGCCGAAGCCAACAATGTGCTGCAAGGCGCGGTTCGCGGTATTGCGGATCTGATCATCCGTCCGGGTATGATCAACGTCGACTTTGCCGACGTGCGCACCGTGATGAGTGAAATGGGTAAAGCCATGATGGGTACCGGGCGCGCTTCAGGCGAAGACCGTGCGGCCAAAGCAGCCGAGATGGCCATCCGAAGCCCATTGCTTGAGGATGTCGATTTGGCGGGTGCACGCGGTATTTTGGTGAACATCACTTCCGGCCCTGACTTTACGCTCGGTGAGTTTGATCAGGTCGGTACCGTGGTGGAGTCGATCAGTGACGACAATGCCAACGTGGTGGTCGGTACGGTGATCGATCCAGATATGACCGATGAGATCTCGGTTACCGTGGTGGCCACGGGTTTGGGCGGTATGGCACGTCCGCATACGGTCGTTGATAACTCACAATCCGCACGGCCAACCCGCGAAGCGTACAGCCCAACGCAAGAGTCAGCGCCGCAGGTATTGCGCACTCAAGCGGTCGGCAATACAGCGCTGGCAGCGACACCGGCACCGGCTGAAGAGGCTGGCGCTGATATGGAACGCATTTTGAATATTCCTGCGTTCCTGCGTCGTCAGGCGGACTGAGTCGGCATCAGTGGATTGATAAGAGCAGGATGCTCGATTGAAAGCCTGCTAAACTGGCGTCCACTGAAGGAGACGTGAATTGATTGCACAGCGAACGCTGAAAAATGTAGTTCGGGCCACAGGAGTCGGCCTGCACTCAGGGGATACGGTATATCTGACCTTGCGGCCAGCGCCGGAGAACCATGGCATTCAATTCAAACGGGTGGATATGGATCCACCGGTCCTGATTCGAGCGAATGCAGACAGTGTCTCTCAGACAACCCTCTCAACCTGTCTGTCTTCGCCCGAGGGGGCCCAAGTCTCCACAGTGGAGCACCTTCTTTCTGCGTTGTCGGGCATGGGGATCGACAACGCGCTGATCGAATGCAACGCACCTGAACTGCCGATTATGGATGGCAGTGCGTCGCCTTTTGTCTTCCTTATCCAATCAGCGGGCGTCCGCGAACAGACTGCTCCGCGTGAATACATTCGCATTGCACACATCATTGAAGTGGAGCATGAGGGCAAGACCGCGCGGCTCGA
>CBFHVZ010000034.1:0-9731 GCA_965659195.1 Litorivicinaceae bacterium | reverse complement strand
TCCTGCGCCACGTCGACCAGACGGCGAGTCAGATATCCTGAGTTCGCGGTCTTCAATGCCGTATCAGCCAAACCTTTACGCGCACCGTGTGTCGAGATGAAGTACTGAAGTACCGACAGACCTTCACGGAAGTTCGCAGTAATTGGCGTTTCAATAATCGAGCCATCTGGCTTCGCCATCAGACCCCGCATACCGGCCAACTGACGAATCTGTGCCGCGGAACCCCGAGCACCGGAGTCGGCCATCATGAACACCGAGTTGAAGGAATCCTGCAGCACGGTATTGCCTTCGGCATCCGTCGCTTCTTCCTTACCGATGCGATCCATCATCTTCTTGGCCACCAAATCATTGGCGCGGGCCCAGATATCGATCACCTTGTTGTACTTCTCACCCTGAGTCACCAAACCGGAGGCGAACTGATCTTCGATCTCTTTCACCTGCGCTTCGGCTTCGCCGATGATCTTCGCCTTCTCTTCAGGAATCTCGAAATCGTTTACACCGATCGATGAACCTGAGCGCGTCGCGTAACTGAAGCCCATGTACATCAGCTGATCCGCAAAGATCACGGTCTCTTTCAGACCCACGCGGCGGTAGCATGCGTTGATCAACTTCGAGATCGCTTTCTTCGTCATATTCTGATCAACGATCGAGAACGGAAGGCCGTCGGGTACGATCGAGAACAAGATGGCACGACCGACCGTGGTATCCACAATCTTAGTGGCAGCGGTGGACTCACCTTCAGCATCCGTCACCACCTCGTCGATGCGCACTTTGATGCGCGCTTGGAGGTGAACTTTTTGAGCGCCATAAGCACGCAGTACTTCGTCGATGTCCGCAAACACCATGCCTTCACCGGTCGCATTCACACGCTCACGGGTCATGTAATAGAGACCCAATACAACGTCCTGTGAGGGCACGATAATGGGCTCACCGTTGGCTGGTGACAGTACGTTGTTGGTCGACATCATCAGAGCACGCGCTTCGAGCTGTGCTTCCAAGGTCAACGGCAAGTGCACCGCCATCTGGTCGCCGTCGAAGTCAGCGTTGTAAGCCGCACAGACCAATGGGTGGAGCTGAATCGCCTTACCTTCAATCAACAGTGGCTCAAACGCCTGAATACCTAGGCGGTGAAGCGTAGGTGCACGGTTCAAGAGCACTGGATGCTCGCGGATCACTTCGGCGAGGATATCCCACACCTCAGGTGTCTCACGCTCTACCATTTTCTTGGCTGCTTTGATGGTGGTCGCCAAACCACGCGCTTCTAACTTGGCGTAGATAAAGGGCTTGAACAGTTCAAGGGCCATTTTCTTTGGCAGACCGCACTGGTGCAGCTTCAAGTAGGGACCGACCACAATCACCGAACGACCGGAGTAGTCCACACGCTTACCGAGCAGGTTCTGACGGAAACGGCCTTGCTTTCCTTTGATCATGTCGGCAAGTGACTTCAATGGACGCTTGTTCGAACCAGTGATGGCGCGCCCGCGACGGCCGTTGTCTAACAACGCATCGACAGACTCTTGAAGCATCCGCTTTTCGTTACGAACAATGATGTCCGGCGCACGAAGCTCCAACAGGCGCTTCAAGCGGTTATTTCGGTTGATCACACGACGGTATAAGTCGTTCAGATCGGAGGTTGCAAAACGGCCCCCGTCCAATGGGACCAGCGGGCGCAAATCAGGCGGCAGTACCGGCAACACTTCCATGATCATCCACTCAGGATTATTGCCTGAATCGCGGAATGATTCGAGAAGCTTCAGACGCTTTGACAACTTCTTAAGCTTCGTCTCTGAGTTCGTATTCGGAATCTCTTCGCGCATGGTGGCGATCTCTTCATCGAGATCCATGTCCATCATCAACGCACGAATGGCCTCAGCGCCCATCATGGCAGTGAAGTCATCCTGATATTCTTCAAAGGCTTCGAAGAATTGCTCGTCCGACAGCAACTGACCGCGCTCAAGCGGAGTCATGCCCGGATCAACCACCACGTAGGTTTCGAAGTACAGGATGCGCTCGATATCGCGAAGCGTCATATCCAACAACAAACCAATCCGTGATGGCAACGACTTCAGGAACCAAATGTGGCACACAGGGCTAGCCAGCTCGATGTGGCCCATGCGCTCACGGCGCACCTTGGTTTGAGTGACTTCAACACCGCACTTCTCACACACCACACCGCGGTGCTTTAAGCGCTTGTACTTACCGCACAGACACTCATAGTCCTTGACCGGCCCGAAGATACGGGCGCAGAACAAGCCATCACGCTCCGGCTTAAACGTCCGGTAGTTGATGGTTTCAGGCTTCTTCACTTCACCGAAAGACCACGAACGGATCTCTTCAGGTGATGCCAGGCCAATCCGAATCCGATCGAAGTCGGAGGATTGTCCCTGGCTCTTTAACAGGTTCAACAAATCTTTCATTGCTTAGCTCTCCAAATCCGATCGACTTACTCGTTTTCCAACTCAACCGAGATGCCGAGTGAACGGATCTCTTTGACCAATACGTTGAAGGACTCTGGCATGCCAGGCTCCATCCGGTGGTCACCATCCACGATGTTTTTGTACATCCGTGTCCGGCCGTTCACGTCATCCGATTTCACAGTCAACATTTCCTGAAGCGTGTAGGCTGCGCCATAGGCTTCCAATGCCCACACTTCCATCTCACCGAAGCGCTGACCACCAAACTGGGCTTTACCACCCAATGGCTGCTGAGTAACCAACGAGTACGAACCGGTTGAGCGGGCGTGCATCTTGTCGTCTACCAGGTGGTTCAACTTCAACATGTACATGTAGCCCACAGTCACAGGGCGCTCGAACGCGTCCCCTGTGCGGCCGTCATACAGAGTGAACTGCCCCGACTCAGGCATGCCAGCCAACGCCAACAGACCCTTGATCTGCTCTTCTTTGGCTCCGTCAAATGCGGGCGTTGCGAAGGGCACACCATCTTCCAGGTTCTTCGCCAATGCGATGATTTCATCGTCACTCAAGCTACCAAGATCTTCTTGCGACCCACCGATTTGGTTGTAGATCTGATCCATGAGCTTGCGAAGCTCGGCCACTTTGGCCTGCGCCTTCATCATGGCGTTGATCTTGTCACCCAAGCCTTTTGCCGCCATACCCAAGTGCATTTCCAGCACCTGACCAACGTTCATTCGACTCGGAACACCTAGAGGGTTCAACACGATATCAACTGGCTCACCGTTTTCATCAAATGGCATATCTTCTTCAGGCATGATCACCGAGATCACACCTTTGTTACCGTGACGACCGGCCATTTTGTCACCCGGCTGGATGCGACGCTTCACCGCCACATAGACCTTGACGATTTTCAGGACGCCTGGGGCCAGGTCGTCGCCTTGAGTGAGCTTTTTCTTCTTCACTTCAAAGGCATCTTCCAGGGCAACCTTGCGCTCTTTCAGTGACTTCTCAGCTTCGGCAATTAATGCATTTTGCGCATCGTCTGCCATTTTCACCTTGAACCACTCAGCCTCGGTCAAGTTAGCCAAGTACTCGGCCGTCAGTACGTCACCTTTCTTCAGATCAGGCGCACCGGCGACTTTTTGACCCACCAATTGCTCTGCGAGGTAGCCGAACGTAGCCTCTGCCACGATCCGATATTCCTCGTTCAGATCTTTGCGGTATTCATCAAGCTGCTCTTCTTCGATCTGCTTAGCACGTGCATCTTTCTCGATACCGTCACGAGTGAATACCTGCACATCGATGACCGTACCTGTGGTACCGGTACCGACACGCATAGACGTGTCTTTCACATCAGAGGCTTTCTCACCAAAGATCGCGCGCAATAACTTCTCTTCCGGTGTCAGCTGCGTCTCACCTTTTGGCGTGACCTTACCGACCAGAATATCGCCTGGCTTCACTTCAGCCCCGATGTGCACAATGCCCACTTCATCGAGCTTGGCGAGTGCGCTTTCACCGACGTTTGGAATATCCGCGGTGATCTCTTCGGCACCCAACTTGGTGTCCCGAGCCACACAGGCAAATTCCTGGATGTGAATGGTTGTGAACCGCTCTTCTTTGACCACTTTTTCGGAAATCAAAATTGAGTCTTCGAAGTTGTATCCGTTCCAAGGCATAAACGCGATACGCATATTCTGACCGAGTGCCAATTCACCGGTATCAACCGATGGACCGTCTGCCAACACATCGCCCCGTGCCACCACATCACCGGCGTTCACGATAGGACGCTGGTTGATACAGGTGTTCTGGTTTGAGCGGGTGTACTTGGTCAAATTGTAGATATCAACCGGTGCTTCGCCCTGGCTCACCTCGTCCGCATTGACCTTCACTACGATACGCTTGGCGTCAACAAAGTCGACCACGCCGCCGCGGTTAGAGATGACACAAACGCCCGAGTCTACCGCCACATGGCGTTCCATACCGGTACCCACCAAAGGCTTTTCAGCACGCAATGTCGGCACGGCCTGACGTTGCATGTTGGAGCCCATCAACGCGCGGTTGGCGTCATCGTGCTCCAAGAATGGAATCAGCGCAGCCGCCACAGACACGACCTGACGGGGTGATACGTCCATGTACTCAACGCGCTCGGGTGGCATCACCGCGAATTCGTTGAGATGACGCACTGGCACCAACTCTTCAACGAGCTGACCTTTGTCGTTCAATTGCGCAGACGCCTGAGCAATGACGTACTCTGATTCTTCAATCGCAGAGAGGTATTCGATTTCATTAGTCACTTGACCGTCTACCACACGACGATACGGCGATTCCAAGAAGCCGTAACGGTTGGTGCGCGCATAGGTCGCCAACGAGTTGATCAAACCAATGTTTGGACCTTCAGGGGTCTCAATAGGACACACACGACCGTAATGGGTTGGGTGCACGTCACGCACCTCGAAGCCAGCGCGCTCACGCGTCAGACCACCCGGTCCTAACGCCGAGACGCGGCGCTTGTGCGTCACTTCTGACAAGGGGTTGTTCTGATCCATAAACTGAGACAGCTGGCTCGAGCCGAAAAACTCTTTGACAGCCGCTGCCACAGGCTTGGCGTTAATCAGATCGCGCGGCATCAAGCCTTCGGTTTCGGCCTGACCCAAGCGCTCACGGACGGCACGCTCGACACGCACCAAGCCGACACGGAACTGGTTTTCAGCCATTTCACCCACAGAACGAACACGACGGTTACCAAGGTGGTCGATGTCATCCACCACGCCTTCACCGTTACGGATATCGATCAACGTCTTCATGACGGCCAAGATATCGTCTTTGCTCAATGTGCCTGACCCGGTCTCTAAGTCACCGCCTTCGGCTTTGCGTGAACCGACCCGACGGTTGAACTTCATGCGACCAACCATCGACAGATCGTAGCGATCTGACGAGAAGAACAGACTCTCGAACAGATTTTCCGCGCTTTCTTTTGTTGGCGGCTCGCCTGGGCGCATCATGCGATAGATTTCAACCAAGGCTTCCATACGATTCGTCGTCGAGTCGCCTGCCAAGGTATCCGACATGTACGGACCGCGGTCGAGGTCGTTGGTGTAGATACATTCGATTTCTTTAATGCCCGCTTCGCGGATCGCATCCAAAGATTCCAAGGACAATGGCTGGTTGGCTGCAGCAATGACTTCACCCGTCGCCTGATTGACCACGTCGTTCGCCAAGACCTTTCCAACCAAGTACTCGTCAGCCACCTTCAGCTCGGTCAGCTTGGCCTTCGCCAACTCACGCACGTGACGTGCCGTGATTCGCTTACCGGCTTCCACGATGACGCCACCTTTGGCGTCGACCAGGTCGAAGCTTAAGGTTTCGCCGCGGAGACGCTCAGCCACCAAGTCCATGAAGACATCGGTCTTCACGAAACGGAATTTTGTATTTTCGAAGAATTCAGCCAAGATCTCGGCATCGCTCATCTCAAGCGCACGCAACAAGATGGTAGCGGGCAACTTACGACGACGGTCGATACGAACAAATACCTGATCTTTCGGGTCGAACTCGAAATCCAACCACGAACCACGGTAAGGAATGATCCGAGCTGAGTAGAGCAACTTACCTGAGCTGTGCGTCTTACCCTTATCGTGCTCAAAGAACACACCCGGTGAACGATGCAACTGAGATACGATGACTCGCTCTGTGCCGTTGATCACAAAGGTACCGTTCTCTGTCATGAGCGGAATTTCGCCCATGTACACTTCTTCTTCCTTGATATCCTTAACAGACTTGTTGGCGCCTTCTTTCTCAAACAGCACCAAACGGACTTTGACACGCAGAGGAGCTGCATAGGTATCGCCGCGCAAGATGCACTCTTTAACATCAAATACGGGCTCGCCCAGTCGATAACTCACATACTGCAGTTCAGCGTTACCTGAAAACGATTGGATCGGAAATACAGACTGAAACGCCGCCTCTAAACCGGCGCTAGTGCCTTCGGCGGACATCGCGCCGCCGTTCAAGAACTCCCGATAGGAGTCCAACTGAATTGCCAACAACTGAGGCACTTCCATCACGGATGGGAGTGTTCCAAAGTCCTTCCGAATACGTTTTTTCGCTGTGTACGAGTAAGCCATTTGCCTTCCTCAACGTGTGAAAGCACATCCACCACGGATGCACTGTAGTTCGTACCCCTGAGGGTTCCGGAGAAAACAGTCCGCTGCCTTCTCCGCAAACCTCCGTACTAAAGCGCAAAAAGGCCGGTGGTCGAAACCACCAGCCAATTTGCTGATCCGCCTAACAGCGGATCGCCTGCATTACTTGAGCTCGACAGATGCGCCTGCTTCTTCAAGTTGCTTCTTGATGTCTTCGGCTTCGGCCTTAGCTGCACCTTCTTTAACAGTTTGAGGTGCGCCATCAACCATGTCCTTAGCTTCTTTCAAGCCAAGGCCAGTGACTGCACGAACGACTTTGATCACGTTCACTTTCTTATCGCCAGCGGCGGTCAGAACTACGTCGAACTCGTCTTTCGCGTCAGCAGCCGCGCCACCAGCGTCGCCGCCAGCTGCTGCTACAGGGGCTGCAGCGACAGCGGCCGCAGCAGTTACACCGAATTTTTCTTCCATTGCTGAAACCAGTTCAACAACGTCCATCACGCTCATTTCGGCGATCGCGTTCAGGATATCGTCCTTAGACAGTGCCATGGTATTTCTCCAAAAATTGTTTACAAACTATGTCAATCGAAAGCCTCGGGATTACCCCGCTTTCTTAGCCTCACCAACTGCTGCAACAGTGCGTACCAGCTTGCTTGGAACCGCGTTCAACGTACGTGCGAACTGGGCTACAGGCGCTGTCATTACACTCATCAGCATGGCAATCGCTTCGTCCTTCGTTGGCAACTTCGCAACCGCATCCACTTGGGATCCGTCGAGAAGGTTGCCGCCGATTGCCAGCGCACGAATATTGAGCTGATCGTTTTCCTTTGCGATTTCCTTAAACAGCTTTGCCGCTGCTGAAGGCTCTTCCAGTGAGAAACCGATCAATGTCGGACCCACCAGCGCATCGTTCAAACACTCAAATTCGGTTCCGGCAACAGCACGTTTTGCCAGGGTGTTACGGACGACTCGGAGATACACCTTGCCAGCACGCGCTTTTTCACGCATTGCCGTTAAGGCTCCGACTTCCATACCCCGGTAATCCGCGACTACCGCAGACAAAGCACTACCGGCCGCTTCGTTGACTTCGGCGACAATCACCTTTTTGTCTTCGAGCTTTAAAGCCACGCTTTGCTCCTTTTCAGGATGAACCAATTCACCGATTTCTCAGTGAACCCCTGACGGCCTTCAATACACAGAGTGTAATCGGGCTGCCGTCTACGCAGGCTGTTTCCATTTAGGCCCCAAGAGGCACCTGCGGTCTTTGACAGCTCCCGCCGAAGCGGGAACCCTCAAATCCCTTTATACGTTCAAGCCAGACTGATCGACCTGGACGCCTGGGCCCATCGTGGTCGAGACAGATACTTTCTTGAAGTACACACCTTTTGCTGAAGAAGGCTTCGCCTTCTTCAAGTCACCCAACAACGCATCGAGGTTGGCTTTCAGCGCTTCAGGCGCAAAACCTACCTTTCCGATGGCCGCATGGATGATGCCGTTCTTATCCGTCCGATAACGAACCTGACCGGCTTTCGCATTCTTTACCGCTTCTTCAACGTTCGGCGTCACGGTGCCCACTTTCGGGTTTGGCATCAAACCACGTGGACCCAGGACCGTACCCAAGGTACCCACCACACGCATTGCGTCCGGCGTTGCAATCACGACGTCAAAGTCCAATCGACCGCCTTTGATTTCAGCAGCCAGGTCGTCAAATCCAACCACGTCCGCACCAGCTGCCTTCGCTTTTTCGGCGTTGTCGCCCTGAGCAAATACCGCCACACGAACGTCTTTACCGGTGCCGTTTGGCAACACAGTGGCACCACGTACGACCTGGTCACTCTTACGAGGATCCACGCCCAAGTTAACTGCCACTTCAAATGATTCGGTGAACTTCACTTTTGACACTTCAGTCAACAGCGATACAGCTTCTTCAAAGCTGTACACCTTGGCCACATCGACTTTCTCAGCAATCAGCTGCTGACGCTTTGTTAACTTCGCCATCAGACCACTCCTTCCGAGTCAATGCCCATGGAGCGCGCTGTACCTGCAATAGTACGTACCGCCGCATCCAAATCCGCCGCCGTCAAATCAGGCTCTTTGGTCTTTGCAATCGTTTCCAACTGCTCGCGTGTGATCTTGCCCACCTTGTCAGTATTTGGACGGCTTGATCCACTCTTTAACCCCAACGCCTTCTTAATCAAGACTGACGCAGGAGGCGTCTTGGTTACAAAGGTAAAGCTCTTATCGCTGTAGACAGTGATCACAACAGGAGTCGGCAAGCCCGGCTCGAGTTGCTGGGTCGCTGCGTTGAACGCCTTACAGAAATCCATGATGTTGACGCCCTTTTGACCGAGCGCCGGGCCGACAGGAGGAGACGGGTTCGCCTGACCTGCCGCAATTTGCAGCTTAATGTAGCCGTCGATTTTCTTGGCCATTGTATTTCTCCTATGTTGGGTACAAACGCCTTACGGCTCCCCGATGCGGTCAGCGAGCTTAGCCTTTCTCGACCTGACCAAATTCCAATTCGACCGGAGTCGAACGTCCGAAAATCACCACTGCCACTTGCAGACGGCTCTTCTCGTAATTCACTTCTTCAACTGTCCCTGTAAAGTCAGCAAACGGACCATCGGTCACGCGCACCACTTCACCGGGTTCAAACAAGGTCTTCGGACGTGGCACGTCAGTGCCTTCCGTCACGCGATCCAAAATCAATGCCGCTTCGGCATCGGTAATTGGCGCAGGACGATCGGCTGTACCGCCGACAAAGCCCAAAACACGCGGCACACTCTTAACTAGGTGCCAAGTCTCATCGTCCATTTCCATGTTGACCAACACATAGCCCGGGTAGAACTTGCGCTCACTCTTGCGCTTCTTCCCTTCTTTCATCTCGACCACTTCTTCAGTGGGCACCAAGATGTCGCCAAACCGATCTTCAACATGGTGCAATGCGATCTGCTCTTGCAGGCTTCGCATCACTGATTTTTCGTAGCCTGAAAAGGCCTGTACTACATACCAACGCTTTGACATTTGGTTATCCAATCAATGAGGCCACGATCCAAGCAAACAGGCTATCGAGCGCCCACAAAATCAGCGCGACCACCAATACCACCACAACCACGATGGCTGTTGTTTGCCCTGTCTCAATTCGCGTAGGCCAAACAACCTTCCGCAACTCGACCCG
>CBFHVZ010000033.1:0-10933 GCA_965659195.1 Litorivicinaceae bacterium | reverse complement strand
TAGGCTGGTGGCGAGCAACAGGGCGCCCACATGGGAACGATCACCCACCTTCAATACCGTGGCGATTAAGGACACCACTAACGCAAAGAAAAACTCATAGGGATGGTGATGATCAGGATTGTCGATGTCACCGACAAAGAAACTGAAGTTCATCGTCAAGGCCAAGACGATAAAGAAAGCAAACCAGACGCGCTGGGTATTCATAGCACACTCCAAACGATCGGGGGCGAAGCCCCCTTTCGTTTATCGTCGCCGATTATGCTGCGGGATGCGAGACTCCGTTGAGTTTTGCTTCCGTTTCAGCAGGCAACAAGTCCGCAATGGCGTCACGCTCACCGACCAATTCGTCGTTGGTGTCATCCATCTTGCCGCGCGAGAAATCACTGACTTCAACGCCTTGGACGATTTTGTAATCACCGCCTTCACAGACCACAGGGAATGAGTAGATCACGCCCGGTGCGATGCCATACGAGCCGTCTGAAGGCACTGCCATCGAAACCACTTTGCCAGCCGTTCCGAGCATCCAATCACGCATGTGATCGATCGCTGCCTGCGCTGCTGAAGCGGCAGATGACGCACCGCGCGCATCAATGATCGCCGCACCGCGCTTGGCTACGGTTGGGATGTAGTCGGTTTCATACCAGGTGCGATCGATTTGAGACAGCGCGGGCTGACCTTTGACCGTGGCACGGTGAAGATCTGGGTACTGAGTCGGTGAGTGGTTACCCCAAATGATGGCGTTGTCGACATCGGTCGGCTGGGCGCCCAAATGGTTCGCCAAAATACCGACGGCACGGTTGTGATCCAAACGGGTCATCGCCGTGAACTGACGCGGATCGAGATCCGGTGCATTACGGGCCGCAATCAATGCATTGGTGTTGGCTGGGTTGCCTACGACCAACACACGCACGTTCTTTGAAGCGTTATCATTCAAGGCTTTGCCTTGGACTGAGAAGATCTTCGCGTTTTCTTTCAGAAGATCCGCACGCTCCATGCCAGGTCCACGTGGACGCGCACCGATCAAGAACGCTACGTCAGCATCCTTGAAACCATCGGCTGGGTTGTCGTGGGTAGTAATGCCCGCCAACAAAGGATACGCGCAGTCGATCAGTTCCATGACCACGCCATTCAGGGCCGTCATGGCCGGTGGAATCTCAACCAACTGCAGAATAATTGGCTGATCTTTACCAAGCAGCTCACCGGCTGCGATTTTGAACAGAATCGTATAGCTGATGGCGCCGGCAGCACCGGTCACAGCAACGCGTACGGGTTGTTTCATTCCTTGCTCCTTGTCGGGAAATCGGAGTTCAAATGGGATGCCATCCATTGTCCGATGGCTCGTAATTGCTCAGGCACCACATTGTGCTCCATGGGGTACGCCTGAAAAGTCACTGAGTAACCCAAGCCTTCCAATGACGATTTGGCTTGTTCTCCCAGCATAAAAGGCACCACAGGGTCAAAGTTCCCGTGGTGTATTTCAATCGGTAATTCGGCCGGGTCCCGGCCCGGGCGAAGCGCGGGATCTTGTGCACCCACCCAATAGGTCGACAACGCCAGCACACCGGCCAATGGGGCCTTAGAACGCACACCCGCGTAGAGAGCGACTGCCCCGCCTTGACTAAAGCCCACCAAAAATATCCGTGAGGCTGGGATGCCAACCTCAATTTGCGACTCGATGATCCGATCCACTCGATCAGACGATTGCTGGATACCTGCCACATCAATGGTCCGCTCGATATCCATGTGCTCGATGTCATACCAGGCAGGCATGACCATGCCGCCATTGACCGTGACCGGAATCTCCGGCGCATGAGGGAAAATGAATCGGGTGAACTGAGACAACCCCAATAACGGGACCGCAGGCTCGAAATCGTGACCACTGGCGCCTAATCCGTGCAGCCAAATGACAGCACTGTCGGCGGGGCCTTGAGGTTCTACAACGACGGCGTCGGACATTTATGATCCAATGAATAAACGAAGGCGAAGCCTAATCAGGCTATAATCAAGTCGCAATGACACTTTGGCTAAAGGCATGACCGCAAGTTTACGCGTTTTTCTTCTCGCAGTCGCAACAATATTCGGCGCACTCTGCATCCTATTCATCGCGCCCTTGAAGTTGTGGTCTAAAACCGAGAGCGTGGGCTATCGCATCACGACTTGGATCGCCTCACGCTGGGCCAATGCACTTCGAGGCCTTCTGGCCAGCCTACCGACTCGCTGGGTACTCGAGGGCACGCGACCTGATCCGAAGGGTACGCATTTGATTCTCGCCAACCACCGAAGCTGGGTCGATATTCTGGTGGTGATTTGGTTGTTGGGCAAAGATACCACCCTGCCCCGCTTCTTTATGAAATGGGAATTGATTTACGTTCCAGTGATTGGCATCTGTGCCTGGGCCCTTGATTTCCCCATCATGCGGCGCTACACGGCCGAGGACATCAAAGACCGTCCCGAATTGAAAAATCGCGATTTTGATTACGCCCACCGCGTGCTCACCCGCCATCCGGATCAACCCTGCGTGGTGGTCAACTTTGCCGAAGGCACCCGCTTTTCTGAGGCCAAGCACCAAAAGAATCGGTCGCCGTACACCCACCTTTTGAAACCCAAAGTAGGCGGTCCGCAGTTGGCATTGGATTGTTTACGAGAGCGGCTCGACGGCGTCTATAACTTAACCATCGCCTACCCAGGCGCTCAACTCAGTGTCTGGCGACTGATGGCAGGGCAGATTCCTGAAATACGCCTTCATATCGAACGCATTGAGGTGCCCGAAGCCCTACAAAAAACCCCGGAAACTCTGGCCGAACTTAAGGCCTTCCGGGGTTGGATGAATGACATTTGGGCGACGAAAGATCGCCGCCTCGAATCGATGCTTAGCGATACACCGGCAAGCGATCACACATCACCTTAACCGATTCGCGAACACGCGATTTCACAGATTCATCGTCCAGCGCATCCAGCACATCACAGATCAAGTGGGCCAGATCACGGCAATCGCTTTCCACAAATCCACGCGTGGTCACCGCAGGCGTTCCAATGCGGATGCCTGAAGTCACGAAGGGTGACTGAGGGTCATTGGGCACGGCGTTTTTGTTGACGGTGATGTGGCTCTCACCCAAAGCCGCATCGGCCGCTTTACCGGTAATGCCCTGCGCCACCAAATCGACCAGCATGAGGTGATTGTCGGTTCCACCTGAGACAATCTTGAATCCACGTTCGATAAACACGGCCGCCATGGTTTGTGCGTTCTTCACGACCTGTGCCTGATAGGTTTTAAACTCAGGCTCCATCGCTTCTTTAAAAGCCACGGCCTTACCGGCAATGGCGTGCATCAGCGGGCCGCCCTGCATGCCTGGGAATACGGCACTGTTTAATTTCTTGTGCAGTGTTTCGTCTTCGAGACCAGACAGAATCAAGCCCGAACGCGGACCACGGAGTGTTTTGTGCGTGGTGGTGGTCACCACATGGGCATGAGGGATCGGTGAGGGATACACACCCGCTGCCACCAAGCCCGCAATGTGCGCCATATCCACCAAGAAATACGCACCGACGTTGTCGGCAATTTCACGCATTTTGGCCCAGTCGACCACGCGTGAGTACGCCGAGAAACCGCCCAACAATAGCTTGGGTTTATGTTGCTCAGCCAAATCAGAAATCTGGTTGTAGTCCATGTATCCGTCGGCATCGATCCCATACTGCACGGCGTTGTAGACCTTGCCTGAGAAATTGACCGATGCACCATGGGTTAGGTGGCCGCCATCGGCCAGCGACATACCGAGAATGGTGTCACCTGCTTCCAACAGAGCCAGATAAGCGGCCGCGTTGGCTTGTGATCCGGCATGCGGTTGTACGTTGGCATAGGCCGCGCCGAACAACTGCTTCGCACGATCGATGGCCAGTTGCTCAACCACGTCGACGTACTCGCAACCGCCATAATAGCGCTTACCTGGGTAGCCTTCGGCGTATTTGTTGGTCAGCACCGACCCTTGAGCCTCAAGTACTCGAGGGCTCGCGTAGTTTTCCGAGGCAATCAGCTCAATGTGGTCTTCTTGACGCACCGCTTCTTTGGCCATGGCATCAAAGAGCGCCTGGTCGTAATCAGAAATAGTTGAAGTCTTTGCGTACATCTCAAGATCCTTCATTGCATGGCTTCGGAGAGTCGCACATAATACCGATTCGATCGCTCTCGGGGAATCATCTCGTGAGCATTCGAGCTGAGGGAGAGCGCTTTTTAAGCCGCCGAAGGAGCAACCGACCCGGAAACTCTCAGGCCCACGGACCGCAGCACGAACGATCGAATCTGGAAAGCAGCCCACCGGCTCACCGAAGGCGTAAGTGGTCCTAGACCGCGAATCTCTCAGGTCAATGACAGATGGGTCATGCAACGCGACACGCGAGGAGTCCGCATGACCGAACTGAATAGGCTGCATTTAGAGCCCCTGCACACCGAACTCGGCGCCAAGTTTGCCCCTTTTGCCGGCTATCGCATGCCGATTCAATACCCATTGGGCGTCAAAGGGGAACATCTGCACACCCGAGATGCGGTCGGATTGTTTGATGTGTCGCACATGGGGCAGCTGATCATTGAAGGCCAGGGAGCCACCGACGCGCTCGAACGCCTCGTCCCGGCTGCCCTTCATGAAATGCAGCCCGGTCAAATCCGATACTCACAACTCACATTGGAAAACGGCGGCATCCTCGATGATCTGATGCTGACTCGATGGGATGCAGACCGCTGGGGACTCGTGGTCAACGGCGCCTGCAAGCTGGCCGACATCGACCACCTCAAACATCATTTGCCCGACAGCCTCTCACTCACCTACCAAGACCGTGCTTGCCTTATTGCCGTGCAAGGACCGAAAGCTCGCGCAATGATGTCGCGTCTTATGCCCGAGGCCGCAGATCTGATCTTCATGCGCGCCGTACAAACGCAACTAAATGGCATCGATGTGGTGCTGTCGTGTTGTGGCTACACCGGCGAAGACGGCTATGAGATTTCTGTTGACGAACGTGATGCCGAAGCCGTCGCTCGCCTTCTCACAGACCAACCCGAATCCACTTGGGTCGGTCTCGGTGCTCGAAATTCCCTACGATTGGAAACCGGACTCTGCCTGTACGGCTCAGACCTCACCACCGACACCACTCCGGTGGAAGCCGATCTCGTTTGGTCGATTCAAAAACGCCGTCGTGAAGCAGGCGGTTTTTTAGGCGACAGCGTTATTTTAGAGCAGCTCAAGCAGGGTGCATCCTCTAAGCGCGTCGGCATCCGCCCTCTCGATGGCAGAACGCCCTTACGGGATCACACCGCCTTGACCGATGTCGACGGCAACCCGGCCGGTGAAATCACCTCTGGCGGTTTCGGGCCGACCTTGGGTGGACCCGTTGCCATGGGGTATGTGGCCACAAATCTCAGTACACTCGGTACTCAGTTAATAGCGGAAGTTCGCGGAAAAGCATTGGCTTGTGAAGTGTGCGATCCGATTTTCGTTCAACAGCGTTACGTACGCTCGATCTAACCCAGATAAGGACCTGACATGACAACTAAATACACCCGTGAACATGAGTGGATTCGGATTGAAGGTGACATTGCCACCGTGGGCATCACCTTCTATGCCCAAGAACAATTGGGCGATGTGGTTTTCGTTGATTTGCCCGAGGCCGATGCGCACTGCGATCAGGGTGCCGACGTCGCCGTCGTTGAATCGGTCAAGGCGGCCAGCGACATCTACGCACCCGTCACCGGTACCATTGTCGAAGCCAACAGCGAATTGGCCGATCGGCCTGAATTGGTCAACGAAGACCCAGAAAATGACGGTTGGTTCTTCCGCATGCGTTTAGACGATCCGAGCGAACTTGACGATCTGTTTGACGAAGCGGGCTACCAAGCCTTTATCCAAGAAGAACTGTAATCGAGGGACAGCTTGTGACTCAGGAAATGACATTTCGCGACCGCCACATTGGACTTTCAGCAGACGAACAACAGCACATGCTGAATACCTTAGGCCTTGGCTCCATGGAGGCGCTGGCTGACGCCATCGTGCCCGAGAGCATCCGAAAACGCGCGACCATGTCATTGCCTGAGGCGCTATCTGAAACCGAGGCGCTGGCTGAACTGAAAGCCATTGCCTCTGAAAATCAGGTGGTCCGCACCTTGATTGGTCAGGGCTACTATCACACCCTGACGCCGCTGGTGATCCAGCGTAATGTGCTTGAGAACCCAGCCTGGTACACCGCCTATACACCCTACCAGCCAGAAATCTCTCAAGGTCGCTTAGAAGCCTTATTCAATTACCAGACCATGGTGGTCGAATTGACCGGCTTATCGGTTGCCAATGCGTCCTTGTTGGATGAGGGCACTGCAGCCGCCGAGGCCATGACCTTGGCAGCCCGCTCATCGAAAACCAAGTCCAAGCGGTTCTACGTCGCCAACAACCTGTTTAGCCAAACCCGTGCCGTAATAGAAACACGCGCCAAGCCCCTCGAATACGAACTGGTGGCATTCGACCCCCATCATCCGCCCGTCTTTGACGCCGGATTTGGCATGATCGTGCAATACACAGGGGCCGACGGCTCGGTGGTGGATCTGGCGGCTCTTCTGGCCCAGGCAAAATCAGCCGGACTCATTTCCATTGTGACAGCCGACATTCTGAGTCTGACTTGCTTGGAAGCACCGGGGCACTTGGGCGCCGACATTTGCTTGGGCTCAACGCAGCGATTTGGTGTCCCCATGGGCAATGGGGGACCGCACGCGGCCTTTTTTGCCGTCAGCGATCCGCTAAAACGCTCGATACCAGGACGCCTAGTGGGCCAGTCCATCGATTCAGAAGGCCGCCCAGCTTATCGACTGACCCTGCAGACCCGCGAGCAACACATCCGTCGCGAAAAGGCGACCAGTAACATCTGTACCGCCCAAGTTCTGCTCGCCAACATCGCAGGCTTCTATGCCTGCTACCACGGACCTGAGGGTCTCAAGGCGATCGCACAACGCGTCCACCGTCTCACAGGCCTGCTCCAGAGTGCGCTCGCAGACAAAGGCTACGCCGTTAATCCAAGCTTCTTTGACACGCTCTCAGTCACCGTGCCCGATGCGGAAGCCGTTCGTCAAAAAGCCTTGGCCGCCGGGTTCAATCTTTGGGTAGCCAACGGCACGACCGTGACATTGTCGCTCGATGAGGCATCAACTGAGGCCGAAATTGAAGCGCTCGCGGGTGTATTTGATGCCAAGCTGCCGACAGCGGCTGAATCGGGATTGCCCGCAGGCTTGATCCGTCAAACACCCTACATGACACAAGAGGCGTTTAACCGCTATCACTCAGAAACCGAGATGATGCGGTATTTGAGAAAACTCGCAGATCGCGACCTGGCTCTGGATCGCGCCATGATTCCGCTCGGCTCGTGCACCATGAAGCTGAACGCTGCGGCCGAAATGACGCCCGTCACCTGGCCTGAGTTCGCTCAGATTCACCCCTTCGCGCCGGCCGATCAACGTCTCGGCTATGCCCGGATGATCGAGCAATTAAATACCTGGCTGGCCGAGATCACCGACTACAAAGGCATTTCTTTGCAGCCCAATTCGGGGGCGCAGGGTGAGTACGCGGGTCTTCTGGCCATTCAGGGGTATCACATCGCCCGCGGCGAGGGGCATCGACGGATTTGCCTTGTACCCTCCTCTGCACATGGCACCAACCCAGCCAGCGCGCAAATGGTCGGACTAGATGTGGTCGTGGTTCGCTGTGATGACGATGGAAACATCGACATGGCCGATCTGGCCGCCAAAGTGGACGAATACAGTGCGCAGTTGTCGTGTTTGATGATCACCTACCCCTCGACGCACGGCGTATTTGAAACCGAAGTGCAGGCGGCCTGCGAATTGGTGCACGCCCATGGCGGACAGATCTATCTCGATGGCGCCAACCTAAACGCACAGGTGGGACTGACAAGCCCTGGAATCATCGGATCGGATGTCTCGCATTTGAACCTGCACAAGACATTTTGTATCCCGCACGGGGGCGGTGGACCTGGTGTGGGACCTATTGGTGTGGCTGAGCACTTACTGCCGTTCTTACCAAGCCACCCACTACTCGATCCGAACGCGCCCGTCGGACCGGTGTCTGCGGCTCCCTTTGGGTCGGCGATGATTCTGCCGATTTCTTGGATGTACATCCGTATGATGGGACCCGATGGCCTGACCGAGGCCACCGAAAATGCGATTTTGTCAGCGAACTACATTGCCAAGCGCTTAGCCGACCATTACCCCATCCTGTACACCGATGCGCGTGGCTTTGTGGCGCACGAGTGCATTTTGGATACCCGCGTGGTGAAGGACTCAGCCGACGTCACCGTCGATGACATTGCCAAACGCCTCATTGATTACGGGTTCCACGCGCCGACCATGAGTTGGCCTGTGGCAGGCACCTTGATGATTGAGCCGACCGAAAGTGAATCCTTGGCCGAACTCGATCGGTTCTGCGATGCCATGATCTCGATTCGAGCGGAAATTGCCGAAATCGAGGCCGGCCGTGTGGCATCGGACCAATCGGTCCTTCGTCATGCGCCCTATACCGTCGAAGCGGTCACCACAGACGAGTGGGATCGTGCCTTCACACGGCAACAGGCAGCCTTCCCGGTAGCGAGCCTTAAGAAGGATCGCTACTGGCCACCGGTTGGACGCATTGACAATGTCTTCGGTGACCGCAATCTTGTCTGTAGTTGTCCTCCCTTGTCGGAGTACTCAGACTCACTGGAAAATGCATGACCGACACAAAAGCACGCCCAAAAAGCGGTGACAAAATCGTCAATGACGTCGGCGTCACCGCCATTAAAAATGGCCAGAAACGCCGCACCGATGAGGCGGCGCCACGGGGCGATAAACCGCGCTGGTTGAAATTTGTCAGCCCAGGCGGCGAAGGCTATCAAGAGGTCAAAAAGATCGTCCGCTCACACCGGTTGTCCACGGTCTGCGAAGAAGCCATGTGCCCAAATATCGGCGAGTGTTGGAGTGCAGGCACCGCGACCATCATGCTGATGGGTTCGGTCTGCACCCGCGCCTGTCGATTTTGTGCAGTGGATACCGGAAACCCCAAAGGCTGGCTGGATCTAGAAGAGCCTGAGAACACTGCCGAGTCAGTCGCTCTGATGGGCCTAAAATACGTGGTGTTAACCAGTGTGAATCGCGACGATTTGGACGATGGCGGGGCAGCGCATTTCGCGGCCACTGTCCGTGCGATCAAACGACGGTCACCAGAGACCGCGGTGGAAGCCTTAACCCCAGATTTTCAGGGCGTGATGGCCGATGTGGAAACCCTAGTGGATTCCGGGCTTGAAGTGTTCGCACAAAACGTGGAAACCGTCCGACGGTTGACGCATCCGGTACGGGACCCCCGGGCCAGTTACCAACAAACCCTCGACGTGCTCGCGCATGGAAAAGCCCATCGCCCCGATGTCTTGACCAAGACCAGTCTAATGCTCGGCCTCGGTGAAACCGAAGACGAGGTCAAAGAGACCATGGACGATTGCCGAGCGCACAACGTCGACATTTTAACGTTCGGGCAGTACCTCCGTCCGACCGTGAATCACTTACCGATCGATCGCTATGTCACCCCGGATGAATTCGCCAAATACCGTGAATGGGGGTTGGCGCGAGGCTTCCTTGAGGTAGTCTCAGGGCCCATGGTCCGCTCGAGCTACCGTGCGGAACAAGCCCTGCTGAAGAACAATGCAGGAATTTCCAATCACGCCTTAGCGACTGACCTGATTCCGATTAAGCGGGTCTGACATGAAGCGCTCACTCTTGGCCTTGGCGGTGTGTGCATTCCTTGCGGGATGCCAAAACCCGATCAATGATCCCATTGATTCTGTGGTGGAGGTGGTCACCAACCCACAAAAAGAAATTCAGAAAGGCACCCAACAATACCCCTTTGCCTTGGCACAATCCGGCGGCGACCTGGTGGGTTTCACGCACACCACCGCCTACTTGAATAATCTGATCACCACCCTTGCGCAAACCGGAAACTCACCCTTCCCTTGGGAGATCCGCTTGATCAATGACGGCAGCATCAACGCCTGGGCTCTGCCTGGCGGGAAGATGGGGGTCAATTACGGTTTGGTGATGGCGGTCGAAACCGAAGCCGAATTGGTCTCAGTGCTCGGCCATGAGATGGCGCATAGCCTTGAGCTCCACGGCACCGGTCGCGAAACCTTCGGAGCGCTGGTGGGCTTGGCCGCGCAACTGATTGAAATCGGAATCTCAGAACCCGGTGCACAAGCCGGATCCAATAAACTGATTGGACTGGGGCAGAATATTTTGATGGGACAATACAGCCAAGCCAATGAACTCGAGGCCGACCGTGTGGGCGTCGATTTGATGGCCCGTGCTGGCTTCCGCCCGACCGGTGCGGTTGGGATGCAAGAAAAGTTGGCCGAACTCGGGGGCGGTGGCAATTCGGTGGCCCAGAAGCTCTTAGGGACACACCCCATTAGCCGTGAGCGGTTGAGTGCCATTCGGGAGGTGGTTGCCCGCTACCCAGACCAAGGCCGAGAAACCAGTGACGACTTTACCAAAGCCCAAGCAGAAATCCGGGCTGCACTCCCGAACCTAAAACAAGTCGCAAACGTACGGAAATTAGGCGGTGAGCGAAAATTTGCAGAGGCCCTGACCGCTCTGGGTCCGGTTTTGAACGCACTGCCGAACGAGCACAGTCTGTGGCGACTGAATGCCGAGCTCTTAGTCGCCCATGGAAAGCCTGATAGCGCCTTGGCCTCGGCCCTCAAAGTGCGTGAATTGAATCCCTCAGACCCAATCAGTGAATTGCTGCTTGGGTATTGCTATGACGCAGCCGGTGATACCGCCAACGCACAAGCCGCTCGTGAGCGTGCAAAACGTTTGGCGCGATAAAAGCCTCAAAATAAAACAGCGGACCGAAGTCCGCTGAGTGTG
>CBFHVZ010000032.1:7779-11375 GCA_965659195.1 Litorivicinaceae bacterium | reverse complement strand
CGTCATAGGTGCGATCGGCGCCAAAAAACAGCACATAAAGCCCCATGGAGAGTTTGCTGTGGTCTCGTTTCAGTTGGGTGGTTAGCGGCAGTTTGGCAGTGGGCACCATGTGTCGGTACAGATGCATGGGGTCCCCGTTGAACACCACATGATCGGCAGTGAGTGTGTCGCCGTTGGCAAGACGAACCCCGGTTACGGTCTTCCCGTCCAGGATGAGTTCATCGACCGAGGCCTTTGTTTCAATCGTAATTCCCTGTCGGCGCATTAGTTGTTCAAGCGCCCGAACCAATGCCCCCGTGCCACCCATCGCGAAATAAATGCCGTAGGCGCGTTCTAAATAATGGATTAAGCCGTAGATGCTGGTGGTATCAAAGGGGGAACCCCCGACCAACAATGGCTGAATCGAAAATGCCTGGCGTAACTTATCGTGCGATAAGTATTTGCAGACCATCTCCCAGACGGAGCGGTCGGCTCGGAGTTTTCCTAGCTGCGGTATTTGCTTCGCCATAGTGCCAACGCGGTGGAAGGGCTCGTGCGCGAGTTCAGAAAACCCCACGTCGAACATTTTCTTTGAGTGTTCAACCAGCTTTAAATACCCGTCGCAATCCTCGGGATGGATCCGTTTAATTTCTTCCAGCGTATCCTCAAGTGATCCCCCGTAATTGAACTGGTCGCCGTCTTGGAAGACAAATCGGTACCAGGGGGTGAGCTCTCTGAATTCAATGTAATCCTCACGGCGCTCACCGAATAGCTCGAACAATTCGTCAAACAAAAAGGGCGCCGTAATCACCGTGGGCCCTGCATCGTGATGGTAGCCCCCGAGCTCGAAGGTTTGAGCTCGCCCGCCGACCTGCTCTAGGCGTTCGAGTACACGCACTTCAAGGCCCATGGCACGGAGACGCAACGCCGATGCGATCCCACCAAATCCCGATCCGATGACCAGTGCACGATTCATCAGGCGGCTTCCTTAAACGAGGGGTATTTTTGATACAGCGCATCGATCAAGACATCGAACGCCAACGGGCAATACGGGGGCAGATGCTGCACGGCCGCTTTGGCGGCCCCGAGGTGGTACTCGAATCGCTCACGAAGCGCATGCTCTGGATCCACACCCGTGGGTAGATGCTCCGCTAGGACCCAATAGCCATTGAGGCGTTGATCGCGATCTTCGTCACGGTCTAAGAGGTCATCGGCCAGTTGATAGGCGATGCCGATCGAAGATGCGCCCTTTAGCACCTGCAAAGCGTCGTCGTCGCTGCCTCCTGATAAAATGAGCGTCAGTGCAATGGGTAAGCCCAATAGCGGACCGCTTTTGTGCCGGACGATCTCTTCGTATTCGTCTATTGCCGTGTGGTTTTCCGGCGACCACTGGCAATCCAAAGTTTGACCGGCGGCCATGACGCTGATGCCACGGGACAGCATGGTGACAAGCTTTGGCAACAACTGTGTGTGAGTCTCTGGAAGCATTGCCAGTTCTTGAAAGGCGGCGCCGATCAGATCATCGCCCAAGCAAATCGCAGACGGCGTGCCGGCCACACTCCAAACCGCGGCCTGGCCACGTCGAGTGGCATCTTTATCTTGCACATCGTCATGAATCAGCGAGGCTTGGTGCAATAACTCCACGGCGGTGGCCACGGATACACGGACCGCAGTCGGCAAGGCTAAGGCTTGGCCGGCAGCGACCGCCAAGGCGGCGCGCGTTCGAGACCCGCCCGAGGCTAGATGGTTGACAAACAGTGTGTTGAGGCTGACTTCTGAGCCAATGGGTTGGGCCCCATAGGACGCCAGCCTGTTCTCCACAGCCTCTAAATCAGGTTGTAATGCAGCAAAATTGAATGATGGCATACCCTTTCCTCATTCCGGGGCCATCCTTGGCTGCTTTCTTCTTATGTCTCGTTTTCAATACACCCTCGTCATAGGCGCATTGAAAACGAGGCCTCATACGTGAGGCCTCGTACTCAGGTTAGGCTGAGGCAGTGGTTGCCGAAGCCTTGCTGGTTGAGGTTGCGGCGTACCAGATCAACAAGCCGAATGCGATCTTGTTCACAACGTCTGCCAAGTTGTAGACGATGTTCAACGCATTGCTGGCGGCTGCTGTGGTGTTGCCCATGTCGTCGACGTACACGAAGTAGCCCAAGACATAACCGAGCGGATAGATCGCCCAGCCGATGGTCACAACCCAACGCATGGTGTTGTATGCACTCTGAACGGCAGGCGGCGCTTGCTCTGCTGCCATTTTCGCGGCTTCGCCTGCGAAGATTTCGTACAGAATGTAGAACCAACCCAACATACCGATCACGAAACCGACCGTGACGTTGATGTAGCCTGCTTCGCCGAGGTATCCCGGAATCAACATGACCAACGTACCGATCAATAGGCGCCAGAAGATACCGCCTGAGGCGTTACCGATCGCACGAAGGATCAAGAAGAACTCGATCATCAACAGCGGTACTGTCAGCAACCAATCGATGTAGCGGTAGACCGTAGGTGATTCACCGGTCGTGATCCACACGTCGCGCATGTAGAAGTAGTGAACGGCCGCGATGAATGTCACCAGGGCTGAAACGACCAAAGACGTTTTCCACTTGCCATCTACGCTTTGTGTTTCCCAAAGGAAAAACACGGTTGAGGCCATAAGGGCCATTGAGATCAACCAAAATGAGATTCCCACGAAGTCATCCGGTTGAAGATTGGCGGCTGCGTATGCGGACGTTGGGAGTGCCGCTAACAACCCGATTGGGACGATGCCCTTGATCAGTTTTAATGGTGTCATTGTCTGCCTCCTCAGGCACTGGAATGTTTATCGTTCTCTTATCTATTCCATCCTTGCGAGGGGCCTAAAAACGCAAAAACGGAGCTTAACTCCCTCCTTGCGTTCAAAGGTGAGTCGAGCTCCGTACCGACAGATGTACACTAACACAGTTTTTTTGTTCAGGACAAATGTTAGACAAAAGTTATGCGTTCATGATGCGATCAATAATTGATTACCCTGGCCTGCCGACCGTTAGCCTCCTTGCCCTGTGATCATGGCTCGAATGAGATTTCGTTTTTCTAACACACTCATCAGCACCACGGCAGCGACATGGACCCCAACTAAGAAAAAAAGTCCCTCACCCAATGCTTCATGCAACTCAGAGATCCATTCAGTGCCCCAGAAAAGATCGGTTTGTCCCAAATGACCGGTGAGCGCTGTAAGCAGTAAAGCAGCCATCAGTAACAAAATCATGGCGCCCCCTGCTGGGTTGTGACCGGTAACCGGCCTATGCGAGCCATCCAGTACGCTGAACAAATGACGGCCAATGGCTTTCGGACTGACCCAGTCTTTATTGAAGCGTGCATTGGCGGGACCGATCAGACTCCACATCAATCGAGCGATGATCAGTCCGCCTATAACATAGCCGCTGACTTCATGGATTTCGTCGAGAGTCTCTGCAGTAACTTGAGACACTATGAATGCGCCCACAAGCGACCAGTGGAAGACCCGTATAAACGGGTCCCACACAGGCTTCGGTTGGTTGATCTTAGCGCTTGTCATCGTGAACGATCTTTAGGGTGGTGGGATCGACATAGACCTCACGACGCTGGTTTTGATCATC
>CBFHVZ010000032.1:0-7769 GCA_965659195.1 Litorivicinaceae bacterium | reverse complement strand
CAATGGCATAGATCTCGTAGCAGCCGTCTTCCATTTTAATGCGTCGGATCTCCCATCCTTGGTTTTCAAAGTGGGTTTTAACTTCATCGCGTGTTTTGGCTGCATCACTCTGGGTGCCAGAGCACCGGTACTCATAATCCGATGCCAAAACAGGCCCTGCGGCTAGAAGAGAAGCCAGTAAGAGAGTAGGTAAACGCATGGTGCACTCCTTGTGTGTTAGTTCATGTGTTGAGGCTAGTTTTCCAATGACCGCTTTCTAAGTCTGTAAACTCGGGTTTAAATCGTCATTCAGGTGGCACATAAACCGTGGGTATATGAGATGAAATTGAGAAAAGAATGGATGGCTCGAATCACATTCGTGGTGTTGGCGGGTTGTTCTGTGTTCTTTGCTTTGGATGTGGCGGTGGATTTGGGTGGTTCCCGGTATGTCGATGCCATGGGATGGCTACATCTGCTGGTCGAGACGGCTGCCACCGTAGGGATCATTGGTGCATTGTTTTTGCTACGCGATTACATACGATTAAGTCAGGCGAGAGAAGCGAGTCTTGAGGCGTCTCTCGAGCAAATGCGATTAGGGCTCAATCAATTAATTGTCGACCGTGTGAATGAGGTCTCATTGACCCCAGCCGAGAGAGAGGTGGCTCTGTTGACCATCAAAGGCTATTCCTTGGCTGAAATTGCGTCGGTTAGGGGAACGAGTGAGGGCACAGCCAAAGCACAGGCGCATGCCGTGTACCAAAAAGCCGGGGTTTCCTCGCGAGCCGAACTGATTTTGTACTGTATCGATGATGTAGTGGTGGGTTAATACACCGAAGTTACGGAAATAGATCGAGCCCAATCAGCTTGAGCGCCCATACATACAGCCAAAATAACCCCACTGTACCCACGACACTGACCGAGAGCGCCGCTAAAAAGCCGATTTGCGGTAGAAGCCATGGGAAGACTAAAAACATAGGAAGCGTGGGCAACACAAACCAGAAAGTCAGCCAAGCATGATCGGCTAGTCGTTGTTCGGGTTGTCCCTCAACGGCGAGCCAGATGAGCGTTAGCACAGACACCATCGGCAAGGCCACAATCAAAGCGCCTAGTGCGTCACTTCGCTTGGCGGCCTCAGAGGCGACCACTACGATCGCTGCTGTGATGAGATATTTCACCACCAGCCAACTCATCAAACTACCTCGATGACCGCAGCCATGCCGGCTTCGTGGTGTTCGAGCATATGACAATGGAATAACCAAAGGCCCGGATTGTCGGCCACAAAGATCAATTTCGCTCGTTCGCCCCGACTGAAAAGATAAGTGTCCCGCTGACCGTCTAAGAATTCACCCTGTTCAGTTTGAATCCAGAAATGATGCCCGTGAAGATGCATGGCATGATCCCACCGGGTGTCATTAAACACCTCAATGCTAGCGACTTGATTGCGCTTCAGTGTGGCCAATGCGTCATGGTGATCACCGACTTGACCGTTAAAGGCCCACACTTTTTTGTGCATTTGTGCGAGTTCTCGGATTGGGGTCATCTTGCCGTGATAGACCGCTTCACTCAGATTGCCCATGGCGCCGCCTTGCATATGAAGCGGAATCTCGACATCTATACGGTCGGGTGGTGGTGCGACCGGTTTCTGTGACAGCGGACGCTTGGTCACCCGGGGTTCTTTGGATTCGATAGGCGTGAGGGTAACGGCGGGGTAGGGTTCGCCATTTCTCACCTCGAAGAACGTGGTATCCTCAGAATGCATCTCCCAAATGACATCGGCTCGTTGCGCGGGTGCCAATGTGATGTCATTGATGAGGCGATGTGTGCGTGGGAATCCATCTTCCGCAATCAGTGTCCCCTGACTGGGTAAGGCGATGCCAAACACCCGGGCATTGGCGGCATTGATCAAACGAAGCCGAACCCGTGCATTTTGTTTGACCGGGATGCTTGGGTGTGACTCGCCATTGACCGTTAACCAGTTCCCAAGCCGCCCTGCGTGTGCCCAGTCATGCAACGAACCAAACGACGATTCCTCAAGGGTCCCATCATCGGCTAAGCGCCAATCGTCAATCATCAGCACTAAATCGTGGTCCACTTCGGGATCCTCAGGATCCTCGACAATCAACGGCCCATAGAGGCCGCGTGCCACTTGGGACCAGGTTTTCGCATGACTGTGATACCAGTAGGTACCACTGTCAGGCAGCGGGAATGCATACCGAAAACGTTCGCCGGGTTCGACAGCCGGTTGAGTCAGTCCGGCCACGCCGTCCATGCCATTGAGGTTTCGGATGCCGTGCCAGTGGATACTTGAGCCTTCGGGTAATTCATTTTGGAAATCTACGCGGGCCCAGTCACCTTTTTTAAATCGCAGTTCCGGTCCAGGGACTTCTCCCTCAAATCCCCAAATACGAGCTTCCTGATAAGCGGGATCGGGCACTAATCGTTTGGTCGATGGGAAGGCGCGCAGTGTTCTCACTGTCTCGGCCATACTCGATTGTGAAAGTCCAAGTGACCCTAAGAGGGTTGAACCGCCCATGAGTTTGATGACGTCACGTCTATTCATTGCTGATCCACTTAATGCTTATGGTTGTTGACCTTTACCCAACCGACTAAACAAAGCACACCCATCGGTTTGTAGAATATGGCGCGCTCCGAACTGAATTTAAATACCTTAAGCGTTCGTCTCTTTATTATTCCGTTTTGAGCCTATTTAGACAGCGTTCAATCAGATATGCGAGGTGACCGTCGTGGTTTGGACAGCTTCATGTCCACCACTGAGAGACGCTCCTCTGGCCCCACCCAGGCATAGGCAAGCAAACAGGGTTCTTGGTCTGCCGTGGTGATACGGTGCTCAGATCCTGGATGATTCAGGATCAGAGAGCCCGGGGCATGGACTGCCAAATTATTCTCAGACCACGCGCCACCAATTGAGATATAGCTCTCTTCAATGTCGCGATGACTGTGTTGAGGGTAAGTGGTTTTCGGTGCAAATAGAACAAACCCCAGGATGATGGCATTGGTGCGGATGGGGCCGCGCGGCCCTGCAATTTCACAATAGGCATATTTTTTTGCCAGGCTTGCAGGAATACGTTCATAGCCGTACTCCCAGGTCAGTTCTGTCGAAACATTGGCGAGTGCGCGTGCCATGCTGGCCATCGGTCCGCGATGTGCGATATCGATGGCGCGCTGCAGGTGTGCGCACACAGGTTTCTCCTCAGGCGTTTTGGGCGTCAGTTCGGTGCGGTTATTTAAGAGCCTAGAGGTGGCCTCTCGGACCCGCTTGCGGTGAGACCGAATGAGCGCGCTGCCACCGGCGGATCCGTAGCGATACAGGGTATCGAATTCGCGAAGGAGATAAATCCAGTCGGGGAAATCATGCGCCCATTGCACGTCGGGTACAGACCACTGGGTGTCTGAATTAGGCATCGGATTCACTGACATGGCGCGGCTCCTTTTTTCTTATCATTGTGACCACACAGCGCATCATGCAGATTTTGAAATCGAATCGAAAGTATTGAGGTGGAGTTCGCAACGAAACGGCAAGCCAATCAATCATCCAAGGCTCGGTCAGTCAAGACGTGTTAGATGTATACGTCTTGAAGGATTGGAACCTGAGGCTTCAGGAGGGTGTTGTGATCAATGTCAAAAAATGAGATCAGCGTGATAGACCGAAATTGATCGACGCGATCCGTGGGTGGAATCATTTCGAATCCAGGGTGCGCGCGTCCTATCACGCATGACTTGAAAATGTGAAGTTAGTTATCCCGGCCACAGTCTTCGTTATCAATGCGATCCAGAATCGCCAGCGCTTCTTTGATATCTCCTGTTGCTGCGATCGCCCTATAGTGATTTTCCGTGTCCCATGCTGCCAAGGCTTGAGCGCTGAGCTCTTCTACCAACTTGTTGGTGCTCAGACCACGGCGTTTGGCCAGCAATTTAAGACGCTCCGCCGTATCGTCTGGCAACCGTATTGTTAACGTTGTCATTGCCATATCTCCAAACATTGTGCGGGTGTTAGTACCCGCAGTTGATCAAATCTGAGCTCGCCGCGGGCAAGGTCCTGCACATTGTGGGTTACAATCCCAGCGGCTGCGCCTGCTAATGCAAGTTCCACCAAGTGGTTGTCGGCTTCATCGGGTAGATTGGGCCGCCAACCATAATAAATGGTGACCCATTGACCGCACTTTCCCAATGCGGCCAGCACTTTTTTTCTTTCTTCAATTGTCGTTGCGGCATCCCAAATATTCCGTCCTAACAAATCGCAATACTCTTGCCACAGGGCATTGCCGAAAAGAGGTTGGTAACGCCCCTCGAGCGCGCGGCGTAGGACCTGGCGTGATGCTCCGCCCGCCGAGCGCAACCCTGCGACGAACACATTCGTGTCTATGACTAATCGAATCATAGTGACAGCATATATGCTGTCAACCCGTTGGGCAATATTCTGTTTTACAGGGGCTCGGGATTCTCGTAACTGTCCTAGCTTGGGACCCGGGCCTTAGATTTCTCAAAGTATTTATGGTGTTTTGGATATCAGCTTCTCTCAACTAGCAGGGAGCCCTTAGCCGAAGTTAAACCGCTCTGACAGAATGCGTGATTGAGAGACCCCGTGACCGGATAAAAAGTGTTCAACGCTTTCAAGCATGGGAGGTGGGCCACAGATAACAAAAAGCCAATTATGCAATTGCTCGCTAGAGAGTTCCGATTGCAGCAAGGTCGAGTCAATGCCTCCAATCCTGCCGCTCCAATCTTTACTGGGTTCGGAGATGACATAGGTTGGATTGATTGAGTCCAGTTCCTCTTTAAATGCGATCTGCGATGGGGTGCGATTGCCGTAAATCAAATGAATCTGTCGTGGGTCATTTGTTATTTTGAGTTCACGAATAATTCCCAGCATGGGTGCAATCCCCACGCCGCCTGCAATTAAAACAATCCCGGGCTCTCCCCGACGATCTACTGTGAGATGGCCATAGGGGCCATTCACATAAGCGTGTGCGCCCACCTCAACTTGGTTCAGGTTGTTTGTGAAGTCACCGAGTTCCTTCACAAGAAAGGTCAGATTCGGACCGGATGCGGGCGCTGAACTGATCGAGAAGGGATGTTCCTCCATCGAGTAGGGGCTGCTGTTTACAGTGAGCCATGCGAACTGGCCAGCTTGATATTGAAGCGGCTTTTTATTATCCGGCGCCACCGTAATAGACCACTGTTTGGGCGTGACTTGTTGGATCTCCGTGACCGTCCAAGGATTTCGAGACTTGATCCACCCTCGAATTAATCGACTGTCTATGATCGACAAGAAGGCGATGAGTGATCCGACTATCCAGAGGAGTGCGATAACCTCGTGTTCGCTATAGCGTCCTGCTGTGAGGGTGTGGTGTAAAACCAGTCCAATTAGACAGCAACCACCTACAGCATGAATCCAGCGCCAAATCTCATAGCGGTATTCGAGTGCTGAGTGCCATCGTGCTAACAATATAAAACCGGGTAACAAGAGAAATGCAGCGATTCCTGACGCCATCGCGCCAAAATCTGTCGTGATCGTTAAGGCACGAGTCGGGTCCCATGGCCTAGGCCCACCAGACAGCGAACCGGTAAAGAAGAATGGATGCAAGAGCACGGCAATCAGTGCTGTGATCCCTAAAGCGCGATGTGCGCGCATTGATTGATCGATATTGATCCAATTTGAGATCCATCGCGTTCGTCCTGAAATGAGGAATGCGATGAGCATGGTGGAAAACCCGATGATGCCCAGGGCAGAGCCCACTTCTGAAAAAGGAAGCCGGTAGACATCGACACTGAGCCAAGATGCACCGAGAGGCACGAGCGCCAGAAGAATCAGTAGACTGTACATGTTGATCATCTGGGTATAGTCGCGATTTATGATGAAAAGCGAAACCTTTGATGACGATTTAATTGGGACCGGTAAGGACCTGTGAAGGGTGGTGGGCCCAGCAGGACTCGAACCTGCGACCAAGGGATTATGAGTCCCCTGCTCTAACCAACTGAGCTATAGGCCCGCTCGCTGTGAAGGGCACGGATAATACACAATCCGGCTTGGGTTAGGGAGGGGTTATACGAGATGCCCCGTCTTTACATAGATCAGTGTGTCTTCGTCCACCCAAGGGTGATGAACCGATAGATGAGGGCTTCTGAGCCAGCTGCCCTTCGGGTAACTGCCGTGCTCATCCTTAAACTCGCCTGAGATCACAAAAATCTCTTCACCGCCCACATGGGTGTGCGGTAGGAACTTCTCGCCGGCAGGCCAGAAAACCAGCGCGGCTGACTCTGTGCCATGTTGATACAGCGGTAATACCCGGAGGTTGCCATGGCCTGGCCGAAATGGCTCGCTTTGTGTATCTCTGACCATCTGGGTGTGATCGTCGTCCGCGAATTGGCACAGTTTGACAAAGAGTAAACAGCCGGTTGCGCTTGCCGGGCTGTGAGAGGTCCCCGATGGGTTTCGGAGGTAGGTGCCAGCAGGGTATGACCCATAGTCATCTTCGAACACCCCCTCTAACACCAAGATTTCTTCGCCTTTGGGGTGGGCGTGGGCTGGGAATGACGCACTTGGCAAATAGCGAACAACAGAGGTGGTACGCCCACTTTCAGCGGCTTCTCGCTCCAATGGCATGCGCTCCACCTTGGCCGAGGGCGAGCTGACCCAGGTGTAATCCGCGGGTGTGACCACCGCTCTGTGCTGCAAATTCATGCGGAGAGGTTCGAAGCGCATGGGTTGATCCTGACAGGCTTTGGATTAAGAGTGCGTGCCAAAGCTCCATGATTCAATCCCTTGGGCTGGCTGGATTTTTTTGAGACACGGATTGACGGTGGGATTAAATGTCCTACACTCGCACTTTCCGAGCGTGAGCGGCGTCTATGACCACCGAACGCAATGGATTCTGGGCTCTAAGTTGAGGATCTGTGGCGTTTGCCCTCCGCGCGACTTAACTGTCTGCGTCAGACCCCGCAACAGAGCCTTGGAAGGTCTCAGCACCGCTGAGTGGTATGAACCGACAAGGACTTGAGTGAAATGACTCGTTTTCTAACTTCCGCACTGCTTTTGGTTGCAACCTCCGTCAACGCATCGGGCGTTGTCAATGTCTACAACTGGTCTGATTACATCGCCGAAGACACCATTGCTAAATTTGAAGCCGAGACCGGCATCAAGGTGAACTACGATGTGTTTGATACCAATGAATTGCTCGAAGCCAAGTTGCTTGCTGGCTCGTCTGGCTACGACGTGGTCGTGCCGACCGGTAACTTCTTAGAGCGTCAGATCCAAGCCGGCGTCTTCCGCCCCTTAGATCCTGCGCAACTGCCAAACCTGGCCAACATGGACCCAGAAATCACACGCATCGTGAGCCAGCATGACCCTGACAATAAGCACTCGGTGGTGTACATGTGGGGTACCACGGGATTGGCCTATGACATCGCCAAGATTGAAGAGCGGATGCCCACTGCACCAGTGAACAGCTGGGACATGATTTTTGATCCCGCTGTGATTTCTCGGTTTGCCGATTGCGGCGTGGCGATTTTGGAGTCCCCATCCGATATTTTGGCGACCGCCAAGCATTACCTAGGTATTGATCCGGCCAGTGAGTCAGCCAGTGATCTGGAAAAAGCCGAAGCACTGTTGATGAGCATTCGTCCTCACGTTCGCTATTTCCACGCGTCTCAATACATCAACGACTTAGCCAACGGCGACATTTGCTTAGCCGTGGGTTATTCCGGTGATTTGTTGCAAGCACGCGACCGTGCGGCTGAAGCTGACAACGGCGTGGAAGTTGCTTATGTCA
>CBFHVZ010000031.1:0-12203 GCA_965659195.1 Litorivicinaceae bacterium | reverse complement strand
ATTACGCCATTGCGCTCGATGAGGCCCCAGAGGGTACTCAGTTTGAGCCGTTACGCCCGGTTTTAATTGGTCTGCAAAGTGAGCAGTTCTTACCCTTGAGCGCAGCCATGCAGCGCATTGATTTTGTGCGCGAACATCAATTTTGCGGCCAATGTGGCCACCCAACCGCCGCCAGTGCCACAGACCGTGGCCTGACCTGCGCTCAATGCAACTTGTCGGTGTATCCCCGTATCTCTCCCTGTGTGATTGTGTTGATCACCCGTGGCGATGAGGTCTTGCTGGCCCGATCCCCTCGGTTTGTTGAGGGCATGTTTTCCACTCTGGCTGGCTTTGTGGAAGCTGGGGAGTCGGCGGAACATGCCTGTCATCGAGAAATCTTTGAGGAGGTTGGAGTGGCAATCCACAAGCTACGCTATCAAGGGAGCCAGTCGTGGCCTTTTAAACACTCCTTGATGCTTGGATATCGCGCTGAGTGGCTTTCCGGCGACATCACCGTAGACGGCGTGGAAATTGTGGATGCGCAGTGGTTCTCGATCGAAAATTTACCCAAGCTCCCACCCAATGCCTCGATCTCCCGCGGGATGATCGAAGCGTATCGGCAAGAGCGAGGGCTCGTTTAACGGACCGGAATGGTCAGCCAATCCCCAGGGCGAATCAAATTCGATGTGCCGTTGATCTGGCGAAGGCGATCCACAGAGGTTCGGAACCGTTGCGCAATCTTCCACAGTGAATCCCCGGATTTGACCTGATAGCGCATGGTTTCACCCTGACCCCCACCAAACTCCAATGCCGCCAGTTGCTGCACAATATTTTCATCCGTGCTTGGCACACGAAGTGTTCGCCCAGCAACGATCCGACTGTTCTCGAGTCCGTTTAAGGTCATCAATTCCGGTACCGTTGAGCCGGTGCGTGCCGCGATCGAGGACAAGCTATCGCCTCGCTGGATCACATAGGGTTTGGTACGGATGTAGTCGCGCACCGAGACACTGACCAAGGCCTGGGCAAAGGTCTGTGCAGTCTCGGTCGGCAAGACCACCTGATACGGCGACTGGGCCGGCGTAATCCACGACCGAATGCATGGGTTGTAGCGACGGATATCCGCCAAAGACAAACCGCTCAACTCCTGCACCAAGGACACCTCCATGGGCGCTTCAAGCTGTAACACACGGAATGGAATCTCCCGATCAATATCGGGCAGTTGGATGTTCTGCGCTTGGGCATTGAGCACCAGATCCCGTGTCACCAGCAGACGTGGCACGTAGCGGCGGGTTTCACGAGGCAGAGACAACGACCAAAAATCGGTCGGCTTGCCGGCCCGTTTATTGGCCTTAATGGCTCGATCGATCCGACCCGGCCCGGCGTTATAGGCCGCAATAGCCAACAACCAATCCCCGAACTTGGCATGCATTTGCTCAAGATAATCCAAGGCAGCTCGGGTTGAATGCATCACATCACGGCGTTGATCGCAGGTTTTACCCATATCCAGCCCAAGAACCCGCGCAGTTCCTGGCATGATTTGCCACATCCCAACGGCACCCGCATGCGATACCGCCCAGGGCGAATAAGCCGACTCGACAAAGGGTAAGAGGGCGATTTCACCCGGCATGTCCCGTGCCTTAACTTCTTGCCACACGTAAGGCAAATACAAGTCCGCTTTGGCCAAGAAATTGCCAAAAAACCCCTCACTGTGAGTGAGACGGTCTCGGTGTAGATCGGCGTACTGAGTGTCCTTTAACGGTGGAAACGCAAAGGACGCGACGATCTCACCCCAAATCGATTCATCAATCGGCGCCATGGGCGTCTGTTCAACAGGTTCATCGGTCTCGGACTGTAAGGCTCGAGGACTGTCTTCGGCTTCGCCGAGTTCTTGCACGATGGCGGTCGGATCAAAGACAGAGGACTCGTCAATCTCAAGCGCGATGACCTCCGGACCAGTCTCGGTTCCAACTGTCTCTGGCATCAATTGACAGCCGCTCAAAAATACCGCGGTCGCAAAACCGCATAGATACACTATTCTCATTAAAACTCGTCTTTTGCGTGTCGACGTGCGGCCAACACCTCAGGGGAGGGCGCACGTAAAAAAGGATTGGTGTCTCGCTCAATCGCTAAGGTGGTCGGCACCGTCGACTCACCCCGATCACGGGCGGCCGCCACCTGACTCAACCGGTCTGCGGTCGGTACATGATCCGGTTCTGCGGCCACTGCGAACTTTAGATTCGCCAGTGTGTACTCATGCGCACAGTAAATCGCTGTATTTGCAGGCAACTGATTGATTTTGCCAAGGCTCTCAAACATTTGAGCGGCGGTGCCTTCAAACAGCCGACCACACCCACCGGCAAACAAGGTGTCTCCCGTAAACGCCACAGGCGTTTCAAACACCGGTGAGGTTGAGACATAGGTGATATGGTCTAGGGTATGGCCAGGCGTTTCTAACACCTGAAAAACCGCGCCCAGTAGCTCCACGTGATCCCGTTCACCCAGCGGCTTAGACGGCCCTTTTAAAGGCTTGGCAGAGCCGTAGACAGCACACTCTGGAAACGCGTCCTTCAGGGCTTCCACACCGCCTTGATGATCGCCGTGCCAATGAGTGAGCAAAATCCCCACCAACTGGTAGCGGTGCGCCTGCAAGTACGACAAAACCGGTCCCGCATCACCTGGGTCAACCACCACGCACTCAGCGCCCTGAGTCAGAGCCCAGATGTAGTTGTCATCAAATGCGGGAATCCGATCGATGCGTATCATCAGCCGTTGTCCGAATCCGCCATGGCCGTGATGTTGAAGCCATTATCGACATAGACAGTTTGACCGGTAATCCCTGACGCCAAATCCGATGCCAAGAAGGCCGCGGTATTTCCGACTTCTTCAATGGTGGTATTACGACGCAACGGCGTCCGTGATGCGTTGTAATTCAACATAGAGCGGAAATCTTTAATGCCACTGGCCGCTAGCGTACGAATCGGGCCGGCAGAAATGGCGTTGACTCGGTGCCCTTTGGGTCCCATCGAGGTCGCCAAGAAACGAACGCCGGCTTCCAAAGAGGCCTTCGCAAGTCCCATGACGTTGTAGTTTGGCATGGTTTGCACAGCACCCAAGTAAGAGAGGGTGATCAGGCTGCCTTGTCTGCCTTCTAGCATTGGCTGAGCCGCTTTCGCCAAAGCCACAAAGCTGTAGCTCGAAATGTCATGAGCCACGCGGAATCCTTCGCGGGTGGTGACATCCACGAAACTGCCACTCAATTGATCGCCTGGGGCAAAACCAACCGCGTGCACCACGATGTCTAAGCCGTCCCAAACCTTGCCCAAGGCGTCAAACACCGCATCGATTTCGTCGTCACTGGCCACATCACAGGGGAAACAGCGAGATTCAGGGGTACCCCAACCGTCTGCAAAGCCAACCACACGATCTTTGAGCTTTTCATTTTGGTAGGTAAAGGCCAATTCACACCCTTCACGGTGCATAGCCTCAGCGATGCCATAAGCAATCGACAGCTTACTCGCGACGCCGACGATTAACGCGCGTTTCCCTGACAACATTCCCATTGAGCTTCCTTCCTGTCACTTGATGCGTAAAGGGGCAATGGTACCATGAAGTCATGGCGGTACAGAGCGTGTTTCAATTGAGTCTTGATCAGCGCCAGCGGGCTTGGGACCGCTGGGTAGCGGGTCGTCTGGGCCATCGAGTACAAGTCGAAGAGCGCCGCGTGGCGCGTCGTGAATTACGGCGCTTATTCGGTCAAGTCGTCGTGCAGGTCGGAGGGAGCTCAGGCTTTCCGTTGATCGCCGATTCCTTAGCGCCTGTGAAGTTTCATGTGGTGTATGGCGGCGACATACCTCGCCATGCTCATTGCCCCGTAATCTTTGCAGAAGACAACCTTTTGCCATTCCCCACCGACTCCGTGGATATCTTGGTATTGCAACATGGCCTCGACCTCAGCAGCCACCCGCATCAAGTGCTGCGAGAAGCAGAACGGGTATTACGACCCGGAGGCCGCCTTGTGGTATTTGGGTTTAACCCGAGCTCTTCGTGGGGATTGCGGCGACTGCTCGGCACTCGCTTGGACGGAATCATTCCGTGGCAAGCCCGATTTATGCGCGTTCAGCAAATCGAGGATTGGTGCCGGCTTTTGAACCTGGCACCCGAATTAAAGCGGTTTGCGGTGTATAGCTTGCCGGTTGCCAAGAAGTCGATCCGGAAACTGTTTAAGCGACTCGAGCATGGCGCGGCCCGTCGCGAGTGGCCGGTGGGCGCCGTGTATTGTTTGCGCGCTAAAAAAGAGCGAGAGGGAATGATCGCCGCAAAGCCAAGTCGCCTAGCGAAACTCGCCGCCGCACGGCCTGCCTTAAAACCGGCCGCGGGCTTTAGGCGTCGCCCAGCACTTCACGCAGTGCCGAAATCGGATGCTTAAGGCTCTGTTCTGAAAAGCGCTTTACCTGGGACCGGCACGAATACCCAGTCGCCAAAATGGTCGTTTCTGGCGCCGCTTCGGCCTCAATCTTAGGTGACCAACTCTGCGCGTAAATCGTCCGAGAGGTATCTAAATTAGCCGCTTCGTGACCGTAGGTTCCAGCCATGCCGCAACAGCCCACCGACTCGACATGAAGGGTTTGACCCACCAAAGCAAACAGGCTTTGCCAATGTTTCAAACTCTCCTTGGCGTTGGTGGCCTCGGTACAGTGGGCGAACAATTTGAATTGCCGAACCGGCAATACCGTCGGGACATCACCTGGATTTAGTCGTTCGCCCAAGAATTCCTGCAACAGCTGGACGGCAGGCACCTCAATGCCTGCTTCCTTGTACTCAGAGCGGTAGGTCAGCGTCATCGATGGGTCGAGGCCGACCAAGGGCACGCCGAGTGCATCGACCTGAGCTAATCGACGGGCATTCTTTTCACCCAAGCGTCTAAACCAACCCAAGAACCCATGCACATGCAAAGGTTTGCCGTTTGCCGAGAAGGGCATCAAAGAGGGCTCAAACCCAAGCCGCTCCAACACTTTGAAGACGTCGATCAACAAGGCCGTCTCAAAATAACTGGTAAACGCATCCTGAACGACCACCACCTGTTTCGCGAAACGCGCGGGATCAGATGCTTTTAGTGAAGCCAAGGTGTCCAACTGCGCGAGCTTAAACCCGGCTTCAGCCACGGCACGATGTGGATCGACGCCGGAGAGTGTAGGTGAATCCACCAGGCCCAGGGCTCGGAACGTCCGCTGGCCCACGCGGGAACCAATGACCCCGTTATACAACTTGGGCACCTGTGCCGCGATCGGCAGCACATACTCCAAGGTTCCTACGATCCAGTCTTTCATGGGCCGTGCATAGCGGGTGTAGTAGGCACTTAAAAACTGACTGCGAAACGTCGGCACACTGACCTTAATCGGACACTGACCGGTACACGACTTACAGGCCAAGCAGCCTGACATGGCCTCAAAGACTTCGTGATTGAAGTCATAGCCCTGTGAACCGGCACGCGCACTTCGCCAAAGCTTGGCGGGGTAGCTGACCAACTCCTTCAACGGATGCACCGACGGGATTTCATTCACGCCCTGTTCAGAAAGTCGGGTGACCCACTCGCGCATCAGACCAGCACGACCCTTTGGGGTGTGTCGCCGGTCCCGTGTGGCTTTCCAGCTAGGACACATGCGATCGTCTGGGTCGTAGTTGTGGCAAGCGCCGTTGCCGTTGCAAATCAATGCCGTGGAGGCGGTTTTAGAAAGCTCAGCTGTAATCACGCGATCCCGGGCCCCTCGAGTCGGTACCGCGTCAATTTTTAACAGAGGGGTATCCGGCGTGGGGCCTGCAATCTTACCTGGGTTGAGTCGGTTTTCTGGGTCAAAGAGTGCCTTCACCTGACAAATCACGGGGTACAGATCACCGAAGAAAATAGGCGCATATTCGGAACGAACCCCTTTGCCATGCTCACCCCACAGCAAACCGTGGTATTTGTGGGTTAGGTTCACCACTTCATCGGTAATCTTGCGAATCATTGCCATGGATTCGGGTGTTTTTAAATCGAGCGCTGGGCGGACGTGCAACACACCCGCATCGACATGACCAAACATCCCATACTCGAGCTCATGGGCATCGAGCAGGGCGCGGAATTCCCCAATGAAAGGCGCTAAGTTCTCCGGTGGCACACAGGTATCTTCAACAAACGCTACCGGTTTCTTTGCGCTTTGCACGCCGCCTAAAAGGCCTACCGCACGCTTACGCATGGCCCAAATTTGATTCACTTGAGCCCGGCCACGGGCTACCGTGTGCGCAAACGAACGGCCTCCTGCTTGCGCCACACCGTCAAGATGTCGACTGAATCGATCCACCTTGTCGGCCAGTGCAGCCGCATCAAAATCGGTAAATTCCACCAGATTGATGCCTTGCAAGGTCTTGTCACCACTCGGAAAGTACTCGGCCACGCTGTCCCAGACAAAATCGCGCATCGCCAAATTCAGTACCTTTGAGTCCACGGTTTCGATCGAGGTCGCACCATGGGTCATCAGTTCTTGAGCATCCAATAGCGCATCCATAAAGGATTCGTACTGAACCGCCACAAGGCTGACCTCGGTGGGTAAGGGCTCCAGATTGATTTTTGCTTCGGTAATAAAGCCCAGTGTGCCCTCGGAACCACATAACACGGCATTGAGATCAATATGCGACGCATCGCGCCGAACGTGCTTTAAGTCATAGCCAGTTAGGCAGCGATTCAGCTTAGGGAAACCTGCTTCAATGGCCTCAACATGGGTGTCATGCAGACGACGGAGCTCACATCCGATCCGATATTCTGGAGAGGACGAGGGCAGGGCATCCAAGTCTTCATCACCTAAGACACGACTGTGGAAGGTTTCTCCGGTTAACAGCACGGAGGTCATCTCAATGACGTGATCACGTGTCTTCCCGTACTGACACGACCCCTGACCGGAGGCATCGGTATTGATCATTCCGCCGATGGTGGCGCGGTTGGAGGTCGACAAATCCGGCGCAAAGAACAAGCCGTGCTCGCGAATCTTGGCATTCAAATGATCTTTCACCACACCGCACTGCACGCGAGCCCATCGCTCTTCGAGGTTGATTTCGAGTATCTCAGTCATGTGGCGAGAGGTATCGACCACCACACCCGCGCCTAAGCTTTGTGCATTGGTACCGGTGCCGCCTCCCCGTGGGAAGAGGGTGATATCTGGAAAATCCGAGGCAACGCGCGCCACACGCACCACGTCCTCGTGATGCTTCGGGAATATCGCCGCCTGAGGCCAAATTTGGTAAATCGAATTGTCAGTGGAGAGCACCGCACGTGTGCCTTCGTCGCCGGCAATCTCGCCTTCGAAACCGGATGACACCAGCGCCTGCATGAACAACGCCACATCGCTTCGAATCGACTCACGCGTACCTAAGCGAGGAATCATCCGCTCACACTCCAAGAACAATCGACAATAGACCGGTGATTGTGCCATAAATTGTGCTTTCAAGTCAGACAGTTGAGATGCCATGAAAGCCGCGCCGTTCTGGGAAACCACACCGCTTGAGGCCATGACACACACCGAATGGGAATCGCTGTGTGATGGCTGTGGCTTATGTTGCCTGCACAAATTTGAAGACATCGAAACCGAAGCCCTAGAATTTACCTGCGTCAAGTGCCAACACTTAGGGGAAAATCGACGCTGCCAAGTCTATTCAGAGCGGGTGGAACGAGTCGAAGGCTGCCTGGATATTCGTGATATCAGCCGCGCCGAGTACCGATGGCTTCCGGAGAGCTGCGCGTACCGACGGCTGGCCGAGGGGAAATCCTTACCCGACTGGCATCCGTTATTGACCGGTGATCACGCCGCGATGGAAGCGGCGGGGCATTGCGTCGGTGACTGGGCGATATCGGATGCGCTGGTGGTCGAGGTCGACGAGGATTTCATTGTCCGGATTAAAGCCAGCGAGAGCTGATCAGTCAGGATAAAAATCGTTTAATTTCCGATACTTGAGATCCTGTATTGAGAAAGGGCGCATGTCCTGCGTTGGGCACATCGAGCCGTGATACCCGAAGCGCGCTTTCCGCCATCCGCTGCGCTATCGCCTCAGTTAAAATGTCCGACTCCATCCCCCGAATCACCAACATTGGCGACATAATCGACGAGAAAAGCGTCCAAGCCAGAGGCTTATTCTGCGGCTCGCCAAAGCGCGCCAGGATGGCCGGATCGTAATGAGGCACGAGGCTCCCATCCGAATCCCGTCGCCAAGAATGCATCTGCATGGTCTGCCACTCCGGTTCGGACAACTCACCAAAGGGTGAATAGATCTCTTCAAGGTAGGCACGTGCGGATGGGTAATCGGCAAAGCAGGGTGACTGGCTGGTGTACTCACGAATTCGTTCAAGGGCCTCATCGGGCACTTCGGGACCAATATCATTTAACACCAACCGATCGATAAAACGACGCTGCGTCGGATGGGCCGCCAACATCATGCCGATGACGCCGCCCATGCTCGTGCCGACCCAATGGACTGGCCGATTTTTCGCAAACTGCTGAATCAGATCCAAGGCAAGGGATTGGTAGGTACTGAAGTGATAGGCATCCGACGGCAGCCACGCACTGAGTCCGCGCCCAGGCGTATCTGGACACACCACATAAAACCGATCAGAGAGGGCGGTGGCCAATACGGCAAAATCGGTGCCGGTTCGTGCAAACCCGTGCCAACAGATCACCACAGGACTATTAGGCGAACCCCAGGTGCGAACACACACATCGGTACCGCCGGCTTTAACTAGGTGGCTTTTATACCCATCAATGCGCCCAATGAGCGCGCTGGGATCAGCGGTATTCGCAGAGGTAGGCGGTGTATTCGGTGACCTCGACAGAAAACGTCTGATTTTTTGGAACATGAAACTCGTCTCCATCCGAATACAACACAGGCTCTGGGTCTTCCTCACGTTGTACAACAAGCGCACCGCTGATCACCACCATTCGCTCATCGTCCGACGTTGAGAATTGATACTGGCCAGGGGCCATGACACCCACTGAGCTTTTGCCGTTGCTGTTGTCAAAACCCAGAGACAACACCTGATCGTCGAAGTAGCGGTTTACTTGCATGGGGGAGCACTCCTTAAACCCAAAATAATCAAACCCACATAATATTTAACATAATAATGATTATGCGCCATTAATCTGGATCGACACCAATGATCGTGAACGAACCGCCGCTGGCACGTAATTCCAATAAGTCGTGGTACGCATCCGACTCGTACCAGCCGACCATGGCTTCCTTGGTTGGAAACCAAAACAAAGCGATCTGTGAAAAATCGCCCAAACCGTTTTCATCATCAAGCGTAATCGGTTTCTCAGCACGGAATCTTAATTCTCCGCCAAAGGGTTCCAATGTCGCTGGGACGGCCTCGCGATATCGGGCAAAATCAGTGGCGTTATGAATTCGAATTAAAGCAATCATACGAACCATGGTCGGGATGTCCTTTTCTTTTTATGTCAGTCTCTAAACAAGCGCAGAATGCACATCAGCATCTAAGCAAGCTCGGCTCAAAAAAGCTATTGGAATTTTTGAGCACACGAGGCCCTCAAGACATCCCGACACGCTACGGTGAAGACCCGATGATCGGCCTGTGTCGTATTGTGGTCGGCCAACAAATTTCGGGCGCTGCGGCTGCGAAAATTTGGCAAAGCCTCGAAGCCCAAACCGGTTCTCGCATGGTGTTATTTGAGCGTCTCGGACAAGCCGACCCCACCTTAATGGGGCTTTCCGCATCCAAGCGAAAAACGCTGCAACACATTGTTTTAATGGGTGAACTTGAAGTTAATAAGTTAGCCCAATCACCCATGAACAACGCCCGAGAACGATTGTTGGCGATCCCAGGCATCGGCCCTTGGACGGTGTCGATGTGGCAACTTTTCGTTCAACAGGCGCCCGATTGCTGGAGCGACAACGACCTCATTTTGAAACGGATGTCAGATGAACTGGCGTCGGAATGCGGCATCGAACGGAGCCAATGGATCGAGCGTGCCCGGCCATATCGCTCGTACCTGGCACTCGCCTGTTGGGCTCTAAAAGACGCCTAAACCGCTCTAACCCTCGAGGTTGACACCCTCTCGCGCCAACAGCGTGCGCTTGAGATCGAGACCCCAGGCAAACCCACCGAGTCCGCCATCGCTTCGAATCACGCGATGACACGGGACCACGCCCACCCACGGATTTGCGCCGCACGCATTGGCGACTGCACGAACAGAACTAGGACGCCCGATCGCTCGGGCCAGTCCGTGATAGGTCACCACTTCACCTCGAGGAATCGCGGCGATCGCCTGCCATACCAGGGCTTGGAATTCGCTGCCACGCACCGCTTTGGGGATCGCACCGCCCTCTTCTTCACCGTTTAAGACAGACACCACCGGCTGCCACAGTTTGGCATCGACTGGATCGCCGCCGACGGGTGACTCCGTCAGTGCCACAGACCATAAAGCGGCCCCGGTGAAACTCAGCTGAACCCGGCCAAGCCCCGTCTCCACAATGGTTTGAATCATTTCGCACCCGGTGCAAAGGTACAGATGGCACCCGATGCACCGCTCTTCGAACCCCAGGCCAGCGGATCCGGTGCGGCGTAGGGGTTAGGGGCCCTGCCGCCAGCCCATTCCAATGCGATGACGAGCGCCAAGGCACCCAATACGCTCACGATCCCGATGCGTCGGCTCATACGGTCTCCCGCGCAGCACGCGCCCAAATCCACTCACGGCTGTACACGCCAACAACACTGCCTAAAAATCCGGCAACCAACCAGAACCAGCCGTGCAATGAGCCTGAGGCAATGCCGCTGAATAAGGCGCCCACGTTGCAGCCAAAGGCCAAGCGAGACGAAATCCCTAACAGCAAACCGGCAAACGCCACCAGCAAAAATACCCAAGATCTGACAGACGGCATCAAGGGTGTTGCCCCGGCCGTTTTCCACGCCGCCAAGGCCGCACCGGCGACGAGGCCTAAGCTGGTCAAGGAGGTGGTATCGGTCAGGATGGATTGCTCGAGTGCAGCCTGGTTAATGGGGTGCGTCCAAAATGCCGCGGTGGCTGGATCCCAGCCAAGCGCCATGGCGCCTTTGGCGACCCAAAGTCCTAATCCGTAGACAACGCCCCAGGGTTGACCGGCCACGACCACATGAATAATGGCCAGTGCCGCCAGAATCACAGCCGCCCACAAGGCGTTGCGATTCACCAGCGACCCTTGTGATTTCCAGGCCACAAGCCCAGCCACCGCCAGCAACAGCGCCACCGTGACGAGTACACTCCCAGTTGTCCCCAATTCAGCCGGGAGACTGACCAAGGTGTGCGGAGTGGCCGCCAAGGCCGCGGGCACCCACAAAGTGCCAATGAAGCTTCCCAAGCAAAAGAATGGCAAGGCCAGTAAGGCGATGAGGTTCCCTGAGCCTGCATTCACCAAGGTGCCGGAGCCGCATCCCAAAATCCACTGCATGGCCAACCCAAACACGAAGGCCGCCAACACCATCGAAAGCGAGACCGGCGCGATCGCGCCTAACAACTGCCCTGGCGCACTCGCAATCAACGGCTGAATGACGACCGCCGTGAGCCCAATGGCCAGTAATTGCGCCATCACCCCGTCGCCTTGACGATTCAGGATCAGACGCCGCCAAGGCCCGGCAAACCCAAAGCCAAATCGCTCCAGCGAAAAGCCAATCGCCACCCCAATTCCGGCCAATAACGCAAAACGAACGCCCGCTGTGACAGCGAGCGCTCCGAATGCGGCTAATAAGATAACAGCGCGCAAGATCACCGATTAATTCACCAAACCGTTAAACCATTTTTTCGTTTTCAAGATGGCAAACTCCACAGGCGATGGCACATGCTCCATCGGCTGATTGGCTTGCGACCACTCCACCATCGACTCGGCATAGAGCTTCACCTCTGGCACCTTAGCCACTTCACTCAACACAAACCAGTTGGTTGCAGCCCAGTGACCGGTGTTGCAATACGAAATCGTGCTCGCTTGATTCAGGCCGTTGTCGTTGACGATCTGAGCCACTTCGGCCTCGTCTTTTAACAGCGGTGTGTTCTTATCAAAGAACGCATCGAACGCGAACTGATCCGCACCGGGCAGGCTTCCAGGACGAGTCGCAGCGCCGTGCCATGCTTTGCCTAAGAAAAACTCAACCGGACGTGCATCCAACAACCGTTGACTGCCCTTCCCTTCAACTTGGGCCGCTACCTCGGCCGTAT
>CBFHVZ010000030.1:0-12503 GCA_965659195.1 Litorivicinaceae bacterium | reverse complement strand
TCGCCCCACCGCCCGTTCCCTATTGAAACAAACAGCAGACCTCTCCACATTGACGTAACGAAAGACAATAAGAGACCTACGACATGACCTCCAACAAATCTGCACTTTTTGTACTGACCTCTCACCGTGAGCTTGGCAACACCGGCCGGGGTACAGGGTTTTACTACGACGAAATGGCAGCGCCCTATTGGACCCTTAAAGATCTCGGCTGGGACATTACCTTGGCCTCAATTGCGGGTGGCCAGGGCCATGCGGATCCCAAAACCTTGGTAGAACCTGATAAGCGCCCACCCGCCGTAGCACGCTTCATGGACGATTCAGAGTCGATGGCTGCATTAAGCCAGACCCTCAAGGCCGATACGGTCGATCCAGAGGCGTACGGCTGTGTATTCCTTCCAGGCGGACATGGCGCGATGTGGGACTTTGACAGCGCCTTAGTGGGTGAGATCGTCAGCGCAGCCTGGGCCAATGGGGCCGTGGTAGGCGCCGTGTGTCATGGCCCAGCAGGCCTCCTCCAAGCCAAAGCGGAAGATGGCCAACCCTTGGTTGCTGGCCGTCGAGTCAACAGCTTTACCAATAAGGAAACCGAACAGATTGAGTTAATTGGGGTTGAGCCCTTCTTATTGGAGACACGACTCCGAGCACTGGGCGGGTTGTTTGAGTGCAGTGATAACTTCACCCCGCATGCGGTCGCCGATGGGCGGTTGATCACCGGACAAAACCCGCAGTCCACGGAAGCCGTCTGTCGTTTGCTCGCGGAGACCCTAGGTGCCCGTTGAGATGAACGCCACAATTTGGCACAACCCCAACTGCAGCAAGTCGCGAGATGCGCTCCGATTCCTAACCGATGCAGGCTGTGCGGTCACGGTCGTGCTATACCAAGATGCAGGACTCACGATCGAGGTGCTCGAACGCCTAATGGAGGGCGCGGGCATCCCGGCCTCAACCCTGTTGCGTCCGGATGCACAGAAAGCGCTTGAAGGCGCCGACACTGCTGAGATTCTCGCGCACTTAATCGCACACCCCGAATCATTGGAGCGGCCATTTGTGGAAACCGAACACGGCATCCGCCTCGCACGACCAATCCAAGCCCTTGTCGACATTGTAGATCCCCTGCCACCTGCGCCTTGGATGACTGAAAAGGGAGAGGTGGTGCTTTAATTCACCGCTGGCAGTGCAATCACCAACTCCTGCCCAGGCAAACCTGCCAACGAACGGATAGTCTGCAGGCAGTCATCCACTGCCGCTGAGACTTCCTCTGTCGTTAAGTTCATCAGATCGGTGCCAGTCTGGAAGGCTTCTTCGCCCTCGCCACCTTGAACCTCAGATTCAAACTGCAAATGCCAGCCGTAATCCACAACCTGCTCGGCATCATCAAACCGAATCTCTAAGCAAAGAACGAACACCACATATAGGGAATCGCTTGGCTCAAACACGGTCAATACACCGATTTCGTCCCCATCGTCCTCGAACGTGCTGTTGCATAGGAAAATTTCGAATTGCCGACCGGATTCGTCGCTTGGGATCACCCAAAATCCGCATTCAAGTCGCTCAGCCAAAGCCTCCATGTAGGCAATGGGCGCGATCTCCTTAGAGAAATCCAAGGTGTCTGTGACATAGGCATGTTGCATGAGAGGACTCCCTTCCGAAAACTCCGTCACAGTAGCAGAGTCGCGTGACAAAAAAACGTCATTGTCACTGGGAGTTGAGGTTTTTCCTGTTTCGCCCCACCTAATCAAAAACAAAAGGAGAAAGCATGCTCACTGCCCTTATTGCAGCTGCCTGGGTTGGGGCCATGGTGCTGTTTGTCGTCACCGTCTCACCCACCGTATTTGCCGTCCTCTCGATGGCCGACGCCAGTCGGTTCTTGCGCGCGTACTTCCCGCGATTGTTTCGAATTGAAATCACGGTGGGCCTCCTACTGGCCTTATCGGCCACGATATCAGCCAACTCTCTCTTTATCGGATTTGGGGTACTCATTGCCGTGATGGCTGCCGTAAATTTGTGGGTACTCACCGATCGCATTAACGCCATCGCAGATGCGTTAGCGGACTCGCCCAACGACACGCGCATCAAACAGCGATTCGCTTGGGCGCATGGCGCATCGGCCGCTCTGTTTGGTTTAGGCGGTTTGTTATGCCTTTGGATGATCGGCACGGTGATTTGGGGGCACGCGTTATGAAAGAAGCGGTATCAAATTGGTTAAAGACCGTCTTTGCTGAAGCGCCCACCCCCGGCACAAAGGCCTTGGCCGGATTTCCAGACAATACCCTGGCGGCCTGCGCGCTTTTGATTGAAGTAACCCTAGCTGATCATGAAGAAGATCCAACAGAGCTTGCTCAGATTCAAAAAGCCATGGAGACGAAGTTCGGCGTCTCGAGCGATGTGTTTGACACCTTATTGGCAGCGGCCCGCCTGCACGTGAAACAGTCCGTCTCATTTTACGAACACACTCGGGTCTTAAACGACGGCATGACCCATAAAGAAAAGATCGAACTGATTGGCCTGATGTGGTCGGTGGCCTACGCAGATCAGCACTTGGATCATTATGAGGAACACTTGATTCGGCGGGTCGCAGATCTGCTCTATGTGGATCACAGCGACTTTATCTTGGCTAAGCTAGACGCCAAAGCCCGCGCAGGACGATCCTGAGAATACGCTGACATCGAAGAACAAGAAGAAATGGTGGGTCGTGCAGGATTCGAACCTGCGACCAATTGGTTAAAAGCCAACTGCTCTACCAGCTGAGCTAACGACCCCCAAAAGAGGTGGATCTAAGAGATCCTTGATAGGGCGCGTATGATACCGGCCGAACCAGATTGTGCAACCCAAAATGTGCGTTTTTTACTAGATTTGCGGCTCGATACCCGGCTGATAGGACGTGGGGTCAGAGACACCTGCATCGATAAAGCCCTTCCGTCGCAAGCGACACGCGTCGCATCGTCCACACGCTCGCCCCGCGTCATCCGCTAAGTAACAGCTCACGGTCAGCCCATAGTCCACGCCAAGCTCCGTACCTAAGGCGACAATTTCCGCTTTAGTCAGCGTCATTAATGGCGCCTGAACACTGAACGCCGGGCCACCATCCACCGCTGAAGTGGCCACATTGGCGAGTCGTTCGAACTGCTCGATAAATGCGGGACGGCAATCGGGATAGCCCGAATAATCCACCGCATTGGCGCCGATAAACAAGGTGTAAGCACCGAGTACTTCGGCATAGCCAAGAGCGATCGATAAAAAGACCGTATTCCGAGCCGGCACATAGGTCACCGGAATACCGCCCTCGGCGACCCCTTCGGTCGGCACGTCAAATTCGTCGGAGGTAAGCGCCGAACCACCAATCGCCGCCAAATCCAGACGAATCATCCGATGCGGATGCTGCCCTAGGGCTTCCGCCACGCGTTGCTGAGCGTGCAGCTCTGACCTGTGACGCTGACCGTAATCAAAGCCCAAGGTGTAACACTCGAATCCTTGAGCGCGCGCATGCGCCAACACTGTGGCTGAATCGAGTCCACCCGACAACAATACAACGGCTTTGGGTTGCTCACTCATCGTCCGCTCTCCTCGCCCCAAATCACCTTATGTAACTGCATTTGCAAACGAAACGGATGTCGGCTCTCGATCACCCAGCCGGCAAATGCCTTTAAATCCAATGCCTCATAGGCCGGAGATACCCACACCACGCCCGCATGAAAGACCGCCGGATGGGCATCGCAAAAGGCTTCAAACCAACGAAAGTCCTCCAAGGAGGTGATCACGGCCTTGACCTGATCTTTCTCTGCCAATAGCCGAAGATTGCCGAGTAAATTTCGATGCGATTCCCCCGAACCGGGGGTTTTCAAATCCATCACCACCGACACCCTAGGGTCTACGCCACCGATGTCCATGGCGCCAGAGGTCTCAAGTGACACACTCAAACCGGCATCTGCAAGCGCGGTTAATAACAAAAGACAGTTGGGCTGCGCGAGGGGCTCACCGCCTGTGACGCAAACACGGGGCACACCCCGTGCCACGGCATCTTCCACCAAGGCCTCAATGCGATGCTGGGTTCCCCCATGGAAGGCATATTCACTGTCGCAGTAGCCACAGCGAAGCGGGCAGCCGGTAAAACGAATAAAAGTCGTCGGCCAGCCCGCAGTCAGCGCCTCGCCTTGAAGGCTGGTGAATACTTCCGTGATACGCAGTGATGCCGATTCGGCCATGAACTGGCCTCAGTTGATTGCTTCGAGTTCGCGTTGCGCCAACCCTGCTTCCACACTGTCTGGGGCTTGGTTGATCACTTCTTGCAAAATTGCGCGGCCACCTTGCAGGTCTTGGTTCTTCACCAACAACTTACCGAGCTTCACCTTCACTTGGAGAATCCGCCGGTAATCTGGCGCGAGCAATGTCAAATTCCGAAATTCTTCGATTGCATTGGCGTCTTGCCCCTGCACATCAAAGACCTGACCCCGCCAAAAACGTGCGTCCAATACCAACGGACTGTCTGGATAGGTTTGGATAAAGTTGGCCATCGCGCTTAACGCTTGATCAAATTCACGCGCACGGATGAGCTCAAAGGCTTGGTTGTATGCGTCCTGATCCGACACCGACGGCTCACCGCTGTCAGAGGCGGCATTGGCCGTTCCACCAATCACCACAGGCGCAGGCGCTCCACTAGTGGTTGAGACCGCGGTCTGCGCATCGCGTTGCACACGGACCAACTCACCCAGACGCTCATCGAGGTCAAGGTAACGCTGCTTTTGGTCTTGGCTCATTTCTTGAAGTTGGAAGGACAACTCTTCCATCAATCCACGAAGCGCTTGTGTCTCCTGGCGCAACTGCTCAAGTTGCAACAAGAGTTCACCTTGCGCTTGCCGAAGCCCCTGGGCGTCGACGCTCTCGGCCTGAGAAAACGAAGACGCCGCCGTCAAAATGACGGCGGCGCCTGTGGCAATAAACCTGCGCATTGATTACTGGTAGATCAGCTCAACGCGACGGTTGCGTTCCCAACCGCTCTCATCACGTGTCAGAGACAGTGGACGCTCTTCACCGTATGAGATGGTTTCAATCTGTGTGCGGTTCACGCCTTGGATCACCAAGTAACGCGCAACTGCGTTAGCACGACGCTCGCCGAGCGCCAAGTTATAGGCACGTGTGCCGCGCTCATCGGCGTGACCTTCCAAGCGCACTTTGGCGTTCCGATCGGCCGACAAGAACTTCGCGTGAGCATCCAGATCATCCAGTGCCTCTGGCTTCAGATCCGACTTATCGAATTCAAAGAAAAACAGGGTATCCGCAGCCATTGCGGATGCTTTGAACTCAGCGATTTCCGCCGCAGAGAACGCAGACGCACTGTCCGATGCTGCGCCGGTCGAAGACCCGTCAACACCGCCCTGGTTAACTTGACCCGCACAGCCTGCAAGCACGGCCAAGACCGCAGCCAAGCCGGCAATTTTTGCTTGCTTTAACACATTCATTTCCTCACCCCTGTCATTCATTTTTTAGTGAATTTTGGTCAATCTAGTTAAAAAACGGGCTCCACGCGGGCTCCCGAACATTCTCGCTCACCGAAGGTAACCGAACTCTCACCCTTCCGTCCATTGAAACAAGCCCCAAGAGACCTCTTTCCTCGTCAGACGTTGCATAAATTAGCATAGTTCCATTGGGTGCAACACTCGGCGATTCATCGAGATCGGTTTCCGTCAGGATACGCATCTCCCGGGTATTGATGTTCATCCGCGCAATATGAAAGCGCTCATTCGTGCGGTGCACAAAAACGATGGACTCTCCATCTGGCGTAAAAGCCCCATTGCTATTGTAATCGCCATCAAAAGTGACCCGGCGCACGCTCTTGTCAGCCACATTCATCAAATACAACTGCGGCTTACCGCCCCGACTCGACGTAAACAGAATCGAACGCCCATCGGGCGACCAGGACGCTTCGGTATCGATCGCAAAGTGATTGGTCATGCGATCGAGCTCGCCGGTTCGTAGATTGGCTACATAAATCTCTGGATTGCCGTCTTTAGACAGCGTCAACACCAATTTCCGACCATCGGGGCTGAATTTAGGTGCGCTGTTTAACCCTGGGAAGGCCGTCACCTGCTGGACTTCACCGGTCTCAAGGGTTTGCACATAAATCCCCGCCCGCTTTCCACGGAAGCTCATGTAGGCCACACGGGAACCGTCTGGAGACCAGGCCGGCGATAAAATGGGCTCAGACGACTGGAAGATCGTCCGCGGACGGCCGCCATCGGCATCGGACAAGATTAATTTAAAGGTTTGATCCTTCTCTGATCGCCGCTCAGCGGATACGTACAATAAGCGTGTTGAAAAGATCCCTTTGATGCCGGTGAGCGCTTCATAGATTCGATCTGAGATGAAGTGACCGATATCTCTTAGCGTGTCTTCACTGCCTGGAATTTGCTCGGTGAAGAGCACCCGCTCACCGTACACATCGTGGAGCCCATAAGTCACCTGCAATTGACCGCCAACACGGCTAATGCCGCCAACCACCGTGTATTCCGCATCGATCGCTCGCCAATCTCGGTAAAACACCTGATCTGTCGGCCCCGGAAGCGACAACATATTGCCCCGATCAACGCGCATGAATTGGCCGCTTCGCTCTAAATTGGACTCAATCAGACGAGCCACATCCACATCGAGCAAGCCACCGGCTTGAACCCTAAACGGAACCACGGCAATTTTGATGGGGTTTTCGACACCGCGGGTGATTTCAATCACCAGTTCGGCCCGAGCGGGGGTCGCCAAGATCCAGGCCAACACACACCACACTAGATAACGCATCAATCCTCCGGTCTGAACTTCACAGTCAGGGTTCTAAATTTTTCTTCAAAGGTGCGTACATCAAACTGCTTCACCTCATGAAAGGGTGCGGCTCGTTGCACAGCAGTCAAGCCTGAACGATCAAATAATGCATCACCACTACTCTTTACCACGCGAACATCCACCAATTCTCCATTAGATGCTAGGGACATCCGAAGATAAACCTCCAAGCCTCCAGTGAATGCAACGGGACGACGCCACGCCTGTGTGATCCGAGTAGTCATCGCATCCAGCACGTTAGCAGCCGCCTTCTCCGCGGCCAGAGCATTCAGCACCGCCAACTCTTCGGCTTCTTTTTGTTTCAATTCCTCAAGGGCCCGCGCTTCCGCTTCGGCCATCTTAAAGGCTTCTTCGAGTTCACGCTCTCTGATCGCCTCAGCACGTGCACGCGCCTCTTCTATCTTTTTCGCATTTTCTAGCCGTTGCGCCTCAGACGCCTTCTCAGCTTCGGCCAACTCCTTAGCTCTAGTCGCCTTCTCAGACTCTGCTACTTGCTTCGCCTCGGCCGCCTTCTTGGCCTCCTCGACCCTTCTCGCCTCTTCTGCCTTTCTCGCCTCTGCTTTTTTGGCTTCCGCAGCTTGTCTTGCCTCTTCCGCCTTTTTAGCTTCCGCCGCTTTTTTCGCATCTTCCGCTTTTTTTCGCTCAGCCTGCCGCTTGGCTTCTTCTTGACGACGTTTTTCCGCCTCAGCCTGCTCGCGTGCCCGAGTCTCCGCCGCCTGCTTTTCTTGACGTGCCTGAGCGGCGGCCGAAGGTGCAAAGGTCAGTTCCGTGGCCTGGATCACCATGACTTGCGGTGGCACAATGCTTTTCGCTTGCGGCGATACGGCGATAAAAAATGAGCCAATCACCAAGGCATGCAACCCCATGGCGAGCAAGGTGGGTCGCACCAAATTCTCGCCACGCCGATCCATTAGGGGGTCTCCGCTACCAAGCCAATCGAGGTCACACCCACCTCTTGCAGCGCACCCATCACTTCCATGACGGTGCCGTAATTCAATGTCGTATCGCCCCGCAATTGCACCTGTGTTTGCGGCTTAGCGGCCAACACTTTCATGACTCGGTCTTTGATGGTGCCGATCGTAACCGCTTCACTGCCTTCGCCGCCGACATTAATGAATAGCTCACCGGCGCGGTTCATAGAAATCACCAAGGGTTCTTCGTCGGCGTCTACCGGCAAAGGCTCCGTGGCTGCCTCAGGCAACTCAATCGGCACCCCAGGCGTTAGCATCGGGGCCGTGACCATAAAGATCACCAACAACACCAACATCACGTCGATGTAGGGCACTACATTGATCTCAGAGACCAAACGACCCTTTTTTTGTCGTCGGGACAGCCGTGCCATTACTCGCTCCGCTGGTGCACCCGACGGTGCAAAATGGCTGCAAATTCGTCAGCAAAATTCTCATAGGTCAGCGCCAGAGAATCTACCTTGGCATTAAATCGGTTGTAAGCAATGACCGCAGGAATCGCAGCAAACAAGCCGATGGCAGTCGCAATCAGGGCTTCAGAAATACCGGGGGCCACAGCCGCCAGAGTCGCTTGCTTAGTCGATGCTAACCCCCTAAATGAATTCATGATGCCCCACACCGTGCCGAACAAGCCTATGTAAGGGCTGATGGATCCGACCGTGGCCAGAAACGGCAAATGAGCCTCTAAGCGTTCTTCTTCCCGGGCGCGGGCCACACGCATCGCACGATGCACCCCCTCCATCACCGCGTCAGGGTCTGATTTCACATCCTGACGTAGCCGCGTAAATTCTTGAAATCCGGCCTTAAAAACCGCCTCCAATCCAATCACATTCGGTGCATTGGCTACTTGCTTATACAAGGTCACCAAGTCTGCGCCGCTCCAGAATGTGTCCTCAAACAGCCGGGCGTGTTTCTCCGCCCTCGACAGCACGCGAGCGCGCTGGAAGATCACCATCCAAGAAAACACAGACGCCAGCACCAGTGACGCCATCACCAACTGGACCAAAGGGCCAGCAGCCAGCACCAAACTCAGAATCGATAATTCATTAGCCATGTGGGGTCTCTATTACAGTGTTAAGTCGCAACCGAACATCGCTCGGCATCGCCATCGGTTTAAGAGTATCCAATCTCACGCTGACAACTTCTACCCTTGCCGTGACACAAAGACTGTCATCCGACTGAAGCCGAGCGGATTGGGAAAAGACAACGCGGGTTGGCGTTTGCGTTTCCATATCGCAACTCACCCACAATAGATCATCCAACCGCGCGGGTCGGTGATACTCAATCTCTGCTTTTCGCACCACAAAACAAAGATTAGAGATCATAGTCTCGGATTGCTCGACACCCACGGCACGCAAGTATTCTGTGCGCGCACGCTCAAAAAACTTTAAGTAATTTCCGTAAAAAACGATCCCGCCAGCATCGGTGTCTTCGATGTACACGCGAATCGGCACCTTAAAGCCCATCAGGCACCCTCGAATAAATCATCGCCACGGGCCAAGCCCACGGCCTGGAACCCCAATGACGTTAAAGTCCGCCCCCGCGGGGTCCGCTGAAGATACCCCTGCTGAATCAAATAAGGCTCGATCACTTCTTCCAATGTGCCACGCTCCTCACCCAGCGAGGCGGCCAGAGACTCAATCCCCACCGGTCCACCCTGGAAGTGATGGGCTAAGGCACTTAACAACTTCCGATCCATTTGATCGAACCCGTGGGCATCGACATGCAACAGATTCAACGCGTCATCGGCGACCGTTTGGGTAATCACACCATCGGCTCGCACTTCAGCATAGTCTCGAACCCGACGTAACAAGCGATTGGCAATTCGCGGGGTCCCGCGCGCGCGCTTCGCGATTTCCGTCGCGCCCGCGAGGTCTGCCTGAATACCCAACAGATGCGCAGAGCGCGCCACAATGCGACTCAAATCATCGACCGCGTAGAATTCTAAGCGCTGCACGATCCCGAACCGATCGCGCAGTGGACTGGTCAAAAGACCGGCCCGCGTGGTCGCACCCACCAGGGTAAACGGGGGCAGGTCGAGCTTGATTGAACGCGCCGCAGGCCCTTCTCCAATCATGATATCCAGCTGATAGTCTTCCATCGCCGGATACAAAATCTCTTCAACCACGGCAGAGAGCCGGTGAATTTCATCGATAAAGAGCACATCACCGGCATCTAAATTAGTCAGCATAGCCGCCAGATCGCCGGCCCGCTCAAGCACGGGACCCGAGGTCGACTTCAATGATGCCCCCATTTCCTCGGCCAGAATATTGGCCAAGGTGGTTTTACCCAAGCCAGGCGGTCCAAACACCAAGGTGTGATCAAGGGGTTCGCCTCGACCGCGCGCCGCTTCGACGAACAATTGCATTTGATCCCGAACTTTAGGCTGCCCCTCATAGTCGGCCAATCGCTTGGGCCGGACCGCTCGATCAATTCGCGCGTCTTCGGGCTGAGCGCCCCCTTCGATCAAACGCTCCGTCATGGTTTTCGCAACATCGCTTGAAGTGCGGCGCGCACCAGGGTTTCAGGGGTTTGATCCGTCACACTCAAACCACCGAGCACTTTCCTTGCATCGCTTTCTTTGTAACCGAGCGCCATAAGTCCGAGCACAGCGTCTTCAACCGGGGATGCCTGAGTCACCGTAGATGCACTCGAGCCAGCCGTCAGCCGACCGCGCAATTCCACCAATAACCGCTCGGCGGTTTTCCGTCCGATGCCCGGCAGTCGGGTCAGGGTATTGACGTCATCACGCTCTACGGCCTGCGCCAGTTCATCTCCAGACAACCCAGATAAGATCCCGACCGCTAATTTAGGGCCGACGCCTGAAATTTTGATGAGCGTCCGAAAGCACGCCCGGTCTTCGCGGGCCATGAACCCAAACAGCAACTGAGCATCTTCGCGAACGACAAAGTGGGTCCACAGCGAGACGGTCTCGCCGACTGCGGGCAATTCACAAAGGGTACTGATCGGACATTCCACCTCATAGCCCACGCCCTGCACGTCGAGTACAGCGACGGTCTGTTCGATCTCCACCAATCGACCGGTCAATCGCCCAATCATTCACTGCCCTCCTCTAGACGCCAACGCCGCTGGCTACGACCCCGAGCCCGGGTCGATAACCGAAAACGTGCATCCGCTCCGGCCCCGGTTTTCGCGTGCGCACAGCATAACGCGATTCCCAAAGCGTCTGCTGCATCTTCTCCCGGATTTTCCGACAACCCTAAAATTCGAATCACCATGGCCTGCATCTGCGCTTTAGTGGCCTGGCCTTGCCCACAGATCGCCTGTTTCACCGTTTTGGCTGCAAATTCTTGGACGGGAATGTGATGCATGCCGGCCGATAAAATGGCGACACCCCGGGCCTGACCGAGCTTCAGTGCCGATTGGAAATTCTTGGCCAAAAAAACTTCTTCGACCGCACACTCTGTTGGAGAAAAACGGGTCATGACCGCCTCTAAGCCTTGATGCAACACCATCAAACGCTCTGCCATTGGGCCGTTGCCGAGTTTGAGAATTCCGGAGTCTTGATAGGTTACCTGACTGCCTTGGACCTCAACCACGCCCCACCCTGTTTTCAGTGAGCCGGGGTCGATGCCAAGGACAATCCGCTTCAAGCCAGGGACTCAAGCAACTCGTCAGTGAAGTTGGCGTTGGTGTAGACGTTTTGCACGTCATCCAAGTCTTCCAACATGTCGATCAACTTCATGACTTTGAGTGCGGTGTCTTCGTCGAGCTCGGCCAAGATCGAAGGCACAAGCGCCACGTCCGCGGACGCCACATCAATACCGGCTGCCACCAGCGCATCTTTGATTTCGATCACATCGGTCTGTGCCGTGGCCACGTCAAACGAGCCATCTTCTTGGCCGATGATGTCTTCTGCACCCGCTTCTAACGCCACTTCCATGATCTGATCTTCATCACCGGATTCAATCAAAATCTGACCACGCTTGGTAAACAAGTAGGCCACCGAACCGTCGGTCCCCAAATTGCCACCGCATTTGTTAAACGCATGACGGACTTCGGCCACGGTGCGATTTCGGTTGTCGGTCATCACCTCAATCAAAACCGCCACACCGCCAGCGCCATAGCCCTCGTACATGAGCTCTTCGACATTTTCGTTGTCACCGCCGCCCGCTCCGCGCTCGATGGCTCGCTGAATAGTGTCTTTGGTCATGTTGGCTGACAGGGCTTTATCCACGGCTGCGCGCAAGCGCGGGTTGTCGGCGACTTCCCCGCCCCCTAACTTCGCAGCCACCGTGATTTCACGGATCAGCTTGGTAAAAATCTTCCCGCGCTTCGCATCTTGCGCGGCTTTTTTGTGCTTAATGTTGGCCCACTTGGAATGACCTGCCATTACATCGACTCCGCTTTTTCCTGACGAATCCGAACACCCACTTCTTTTAATTGCTCTGCACTCACGGCACCGGGCGCGTCAGTCAGCAAACAAGTGGCCGACTGGGTTTTCGGGAAGGCAATCACGTCACGAATCGACTGTGCGCCGAGCATCAGCATCACCAGGCGATCCAGTCCAAAGGCCAAGCCGCCGTGTGGAGGAGCCCCGTAACGAAGCGCATCGAGTAAGAAGCCAAACTTCTCGCGCTGTTCCTCAGGCGTGATGTTCAAAACGGTAAAGACGGCTTCCTGCATTCGCTGGTCGTGGATACGAATCGACCCACCTCCCAATTCAGTGCCGTTTAACACCATGTCATA
>CBFHVZ010000029.1:0-13173 GCA_965659195.1 Litorivicinaceae bacterium | reverse complement strand
AGGCACTAACCATCTACAAAGGAGTGGACGCGATAACTATGACACCAATGGGAGTAAACTTCGTTGACGCTTGCGTCACGTAGACCATTGGGTGAAACCGATAAACGTTCTTATCGACCGATCAATCCGCCACCCAGTTTTCAACACGAAGTCCTTCGACCCGCGCAAACTCCTTCACGTTGTGGGTCACAACAATGAGACCCTGCGACCTGGCGTGGCCGGCGATCATCTGGTCGTAGGGTCCGATCGGGGCGCCGGTAGCGGCCAGTTCTGCACGAATCTGACCGGTGTGTGTCGCGGCACCGATGTCGTAACTGAGCGTATCCAATCTCGCGGCGAAACCCTCAAGGACACGTAAATTCTGCTCCGGATTCGCTGAGCGCTCCGCCCCATAAACTAACTCCATGTAGGTCACGGTTGAGATGCAGATTTGCCCGTTGTGTTGCCGAAACGCTTCACGAACCTCTGTCGGTCGATTCTTCATCGTATAAATCACGATATTCGTGTCTAACAGGTACTTGCGCATTAAAGACTTTCGCGTTCCTGGTCATCGGGCTGATTGCGTTGCATCATGAAGTCGTCGGTTGCACACTCCCCATCGAACCAGCTGTCCCAGCCTTCGCCCTCGGGCACAATCAAGCGCGCCCGACCGAGAGGGATAATGTCCACCCGTTTTACGGACTCAGGCAAAGCCACCCGCTTGGGTAAGCGAACGGCCTGTGAGGTATTGCTTTTAAACACTGCGGCATTTTCCATAACCTAACCCCACGGTCACTCTTTGAAGATTATTCATAGTAGGGCTGAGGTTGTATATGTCAAGGGTATATCCTTGTTATACGGTGACGCCGTTAATGTCTCTTTTCGACCTGAGGCAGGCGCACAGCAGGGCGAACCGGTTCTGGCGCTCACGCCTGTCCCACCTCTTTTTCCCAGCGGTAAAGTCATTCGCTCTTGCGGCGTTTCCTAGTCAATTGGAAGATCACGTGTTTCCAGATAACGCGCTTTACCATCTTTGAGGTAAATACTGCGTGAAATACAAAGGCATCACGATATGGGTTTGTTCAAACGCTGGAGAGCCTTGCGTGCCCGTTAACTTGAAGGTTGTATTTGGCGCACATTTTTCGACGTAGGACGCCAATGATTTTGCTCTTGTCCGTTTTCCACTTTTGACTTCAACAGGGACGATATCGCCTTCATCGGTTGCCAAAATAAATTCGATTTCGGCTCTCGCGTCACTCCAAGAGTAGCTTGGGTCAATACCAAGCGCAGCGAGCTCTTGTTGCACAAAGTTTTCAGCCACATAGCCTTTGTATTCATGGTTTTGGTCTTTGATCTCTTTATACCCGCTGCCTAGCATATGGTTGAGTAGGCCCACATCAAACAAAAAGAGCTTCATCATATTCTGTTTTTTATAGGCCGTCAGCGGCGATTTCGGCATGCCTTCAACAGGGTAGTTTGGCAAAGCTAAGCGGCAGCAGTGAAGCCAATGGATCGCGGTTTCAAAATCGCTATAACGAGATTTTCGTTCATGCGCATGCTTAAATTTAAACCGTTTCACGGACTCGTCGCGCACAAGTGACAGCTGCGCTGGAATGCTATTAAACACAGATTCAATCAGTGTGGCGTCGACCTTGCCCGCGTACTTACCGAAATCGCGACGATAACCTGCAACTAAATCCGAATGAATTTGGGTGATCTTTTCAACACGCTCTAGGATGCTTGCGTCCCTCAACTGATACCAAGCAGACACGGCTTCCGGCATACCACCGGTAAAAAAATAGTCTGTGAGTTTATTCATCAATTGAATGTGTACTGCCGGTGTGGTTGCTTGACGATCAAATGCTTTGATCAGTGCTGGCTCATTGGATGCATGAATAAATTCTTGAAAGGTCAGTGGTCTTAAATTGTAGTGTTCCACCTTGCCCACAGGGAAGGTGTCGAGCAAACCTATGTTCGAACCGCTGGCTGCAACAAAATAGGACGGGGCTTTTTCGGCAAAATATTTCAGCGAAGTCACCGCGCGTTCACATTCGCCAATTTCATCGAATATCAGCAAGTCGGTTTTTGGGTTGAACGTTTGATTGGTCAACAACTCAATGTTCATGATGAGTTCGTCAGGTGACAGTGAGCCATCGAATGCCGCTTTGTAGGTTGGATTCTCAAGTAAGTCGATCCGAAGAATGTTGGGGAAGGTGTTTCCAAACAACGCTTGGAGCAGATAGGTTTTCCCGGTTTGTCTGGCGCCATCGATCAACAATGGTTTACGCGCAGGTTTGTTTTTCCATGCAAGTAGGGCGTTGAGTAAGTTGCGCTGCATTGCCATTTCCCGCCAAAAGACTACCAAACATCAATAGCATATCCCGTAATACACTTTTATGCGCATTAAAATGAAAAAAATAACACTTTTATGCGCATAAAAGTGACCTAACTGATTGGTCACACCGGATCGGTCCTCGAAATATACCGCCAACCTGATCCCTTCACTGATGAATCGAGGTGTTTGGGAGAGGCAAATCCGGAGCGTGATGGTCGTACCACCTCGGCAGGCTTCATCGAGCGTGTGTCAACCGACAGTGTGATCGGTGGCATCACAGCATGTCCGCCGACCTATGGTATCTCTGTTGACCCATTTGTTTTAATTATGAACTTATCGGTCAGCGTTTTGGGCTATGGACAGCATGCCCAGCCTATGAGAAGTTTCCTAGTAACCCAACCAATGAGCGGATGATACGTGGTACAGGTAAAGCGACACCTTGGATTGCTTGCAGTAGCCTTTTGCATTTCGGGCTCGGCTTTCGCTCAGTCTGTGAGCTTGGCCGAAGCGGCCGAGCGCATGGTCAGCTATTCCAAACAACTCAAGCTTCTGTCGTTAGAGCGTGCGACCGCAGCAGAGCGAACACGCGTGGCTTTTGGCGAGCGCCTGCCGCGGGTGCAACTGAACCTAAATTACCTACAAACTCAGCAAGACATTATCAGCCAGGATAATGACACTTTTCAGCAAGGCACGTCTGACTACCCCACGACTACCTACAGTTTATCGATTACCCAGCCGATTTATGATGCCGAGCGATTTCGTCAGTATCCGCTAGCCCAAGCGGAAGAACAGGTAGCCGTGCTTCGCGAAGAGGCGAGCTTAAATCAGCTGTGGGGTGATTTGATTCAACGTTTTCTCACGGCAGCCGAATCTGAGGCGGCACGCGAGGAGCAGCAGTTAATGGAGCGGGCCCGGGAAGCTCTGTGGCGAGATGCACAAACCCTGTTGACGGCCGGTCGGATCGAATCGGCTCAAGTGCTTGCGATTCAGTCGGACTATCTGAGTGCGCAATCTCAAAGGTTGGTCACGGATCGGCAGTGGACCGAAGCCTTGGCGGGTCTCCACCAGTTGGTGGGACCGGATGTGACTGGGGTTGAAGTGTCTGGATTTGTCGCTGAATTGCCGCGAGTGGAAGGCCTTTCTCAGGTGCTGTCTAAAGAGCAATTGCCACTTCTAAATCCGGCTGTGCAACTGGCTGATGCGGAGCTCGTAGTGGCTGAAAAAGAATTGAGGTTGGTCAACGCAGCCTACTACCCTAAGGTCAACCTTCGCATACAGACAGAGCACGAGACGACCGAAGGGTCACTGTTTGGAGGCGGCAGCGAAGTGGAATCCACCGAGTATGGGGTCGACATCACCTGGCTTCTATACGAAGGGGGTGCAGTCGATGCCCGTTCCCGAGAAGCCCTGCATGCGTTAAATATAGCCACCGAACGCCGCTATGAGGTGGCTCAGGGCATTGAGCGTCGGTATGAGTCGCTGATGGAGGTTTTGCGTGGGCAAGAGCGCATCTTGGCCGCCTTGCGGCGGGAACAGGCGTTGGCCGCTAAGCGTTTGGCAGCGGTTAAAGCCCAGGTCAACTCAGGGCGCGTCGGTTTGGGTGTCGTTCAAGAAGCGGAGCTTCGAGTCGCCGCGCTCAATGTGCGACAGCGTCAACATTCACTGGCGTTTTTGAAAGCGCAAGCTGAGTTATACGGGCTCTTCGGTGCGTTAGATATCGATCAACTGAATGTGGTACTGGCTGGGGGTGCCCTTGCTAAAAACGTCCCAGCAACTCCCTCACAATAAAGGATGGTCATGAGTAAACAATTGTTGATATACGACACAGTCGTTCCCGTCAGTCGCGATACCCACAAAGACACCGCGGTCGCACGCGCAAGCTCGTTAGACTTCGCAAAGCACATCAACTCAGTGCCGATCGTAGACAGCGAATTCTCGCGTGTTGCTGCAGAGATGCCGATCGTGTTTGCTAAGACTGAAAAAGGGGCGATGCCCTTAGCACTTATGGGCACTGCCCAAGACCGCAACGCGTTTATCACCGATGACGGCAAGTGGAGCGGGCGCTACATCCCTGCCTTTTTGCGCCGCTATCCTTTTGTATTTTCAACTGACCCGGAGTCAGACCGATTGACGCTGTGTGTTGATGAATCCTTTTCTGGACTGAATACAGAAAACCTAGGTGAGCGGTTATTCGATGGCTCAGGGCAGAACACGTCGTATTTAGACAATGTCTTGAAGTTTATGGAAGAGTATCAAGCGACCTTTGCCCGAACAGAGCGGTTTTGCGAGCGTTTGTTGGCGCACGATCTCTTGGAGGAGGCCCGCATTGAGTACCGGACTCCGGATGGTCAACAAGGTGGTGTGACTGGTTTCTTGCGTGTTTCGGCCACCAAATTGGCAGCGCTCGACGACGCCGATGTGGTGACCCTGTTCCGTTCCGGTGATTTGGCTCTGGCGCAAATGCATCTTCAATCATTGAATTTGGCTGAGGTATTGGTCGGTAAGGCAATTGCCGCATCGCCCGCAGTGCCTGAGTTGAATGAGGCAACACCAGCAGAGTGAGTTCTAGGAAATGGCAGGCCGTTGGATTGAACGACTGACCCGACGCGGTGCACAGGTTGCGCTGCGCCCTGCCGTTCATACTCTGGATCTGGGTGTGGCCTTCAAGCCCTTGGCGCGCGCATTGCGCGCCTCTCGGTCACCTCCGCCGTTTTTACCCAAGCCAACTGCGGTCGAGGCGCTAGAGCCTCGAGTCCTGCTGTCGGCTGATCCCTTGTCGGCTACCATGGCCATGGTCTCCGACGCCACGCTTCGCGTTACTGAGGTCAAATACGATCGCAGTAGCGATCCGGACGCACCTGACGAGCGGCGAGAGCGTCGGGTTCAGTTGATTCAAGGCCTCGATGAAAAAGCCCGCGATGCGTTGGTGCTCTCTGAGCTGAGGATTATCGAGATCGACGGGGTGGAAACCCTGGTCTCGAGTGATTGGACCCAAGATGAGATTGAAGACGATCCAGCGACCGCGGGTGTGGTAGAGGGTCGGCAGATCAAGACCCATATCCAAGTTGACGGCACCTCCGACAACAATCTGTTAAAAATCGACTCAAGCGTGTTGAGCTTAGATCAGTTTGCGGAGATCTCGGTTGATCTCAAAGGCGGATCCAATACGTTGATGGGGCCGAAGCAATCCGAAGGGTTGGTATGGTCCCTAGATCAAAAAACTACCTCCATTACAGGTGAACTGGCGCTTTTGGCTGCTTCATCGGATTTGTCTGCGCCCGAATCTGACGCGACTGTGCTCGACGGTCGGGTCACCTACGACGGTGGACGCGATCAGTTTGTCTCGTTTACGGGCGTTAATAATCTGATATTCGGTGGCAGTGACAGCCGAGATGTGTTGGTGGATCGGTCGCAAGACGAATTAGCGGACGGCGCAAAATCCGAAGTGTCCTGGCTGGCTACCAATGCAAACAATTACATCGGTCTAGTCACCGGTTCCTTTAGTTTCATGAATGCCGACGCCTTGGTGGGTACGTCACTGACCCACCTGGATCTCTCAGCCGACAATCGATTTGTATCGGGTAAAGCCGGTGCGCAGTTCAATGCCGAATCCGGTGCCCTCCGCTACATGGCCGCCGATGCCACAGACTTTAGTCAGCCCGAAGTCGAGTTCGAGACCCGCAACGTCACTCGATTCACCGGAACCCAAGCCAATGATCAGGTGCGCATTGCGAGTGGATTTTCTGCCGATTTGAAGCTTGGGAGCGACGTGGTCTTTGGGTCAGACGACTTTTTAGAGTGGGAAATTACATCGAAGGCCCCAGGACTGGCGCCGGAATCGAATATTACCGTAACGGCCTATGCCAACATCGACGATTTCACCAATCGAGTTTCGGGCACAAGTGGTCAGTTACTGGGCGTTGACTGGATAATCGGTGGTGAGTCTGAAGACAGAGTTCGTTATGCGCCGGGTCAGGACCTGACGGTCTTTGTGAATGAAGCGATTACGAACCCCTCGATTCGGCTGGCCTTAGATGCAACCAAGCCGTTAGAGGGTGTTCTTGCGTCTGGCGTTGAGCATCTCAACTTTTTGGGCGCAGACCCAGTGATCCTCCACTACACACTAGATGACACTGCGGTCGATTTGAGTGTGGATTTGGTGGCTGGTACTGCGTCAGGTTTCCGGAGTGTTAATGGGATCCGCGGTGTGGTGACCCAAGGCGGTGCCGATGAAGTGATTATGGCCGCCGATACCTTGACGGTGGTGACAGACGCCGGCGACGATCAGGTGACGTTTACTCGACCGACTAGCTCCTCAGTCAGCATCGATATGGGCGCCGGCAGCGCCGACCGATTATTCGGCGACGAAGACGCCACCGTAGAGATCACCTTTGACGCAGCCGACTACGGTGTGGATTTGGAGAACGTGGCCAATGTGCTGGAACCGGGCGATGAGGACGATGGGGCTTCTGGTACGCAAACCTCGGTTCCATTGAGCACTCGATTCTTAGTGGATGGTCTCGATGCAGCGGGTGCGACAGGCGATGCGCAATTGGTGTATTTCCAACAAGGTGTGGCTACCACCGAAGGGTCTTCGGTGTCCTTTGCCGGCGTAAATGTATTCGAGGGGCAAGGCGCTTCCGCGTCGACGGAGTGGCTCAGCGACTCCGACTGGTTGAGCGTTGATTTAGGCACGGCCCTGACCTGGTATGTGACCGACGTGTACGCGGGTACCGTGAAAAATAGCGCCGGACATGCGTTTAGCTACACCAACGTCGCACGTGGCAACAATGCAAGCGCCACCGCCTTGACCTTGACCTACGGGGGCGGTGCTGGAATCGATGCATTTAGTGGACCCGTCTCGGTCGATTTGCCTTTGGGTGAAGCCTCCGGCTTCAGCGCTTTTTCCGGCCCTGTGGCCACACTGATTGGCAGTCGGTTTGATGACCGGCTGACCGGTTCTTCGGTGACCCTTCATCTTCAAGGCGGTGAGGGCGATGACCTGTTAATACTCGATCCGACCGTCACAGGTGTAACCGCAGACGGTGGCGCCGGTGAGGATCGAGTGCGGCTCCTCGATATTGACCAAAACGCAGTAGTCGCCACAGCGACGACCGTGGGCTTGGGTACGGCGGCCGATAACTTAACCATCTCGATGACCTTGGCTGGGATTGAAGGGCTTGATTTGTTGGCCTTGGCTACCCGATCAGAGGCCGTGTCGTTTGATGCCAGTGGTTTTGATCCGACAGATTCAGTGGGGGCGATCTTCCAAGGGGGTGCAGGAAACGACGCCTTCTTGGGAACAGCCGCGAGTGATGTGGTTCTCGGATCTGCTGGGTCTGACACCTTCAGTGTCGGCTCAGCCGGTGGCACAGATGTGTTTTTGGAAGCCGAAATATCCGGCAATCGCGACATCGGTGACGCTTCGGGTGACACCGGGATCACTGTCACCTCATCAAGCGGGGGCGTGCATACCCTAACCGGCCTCTCCGAGGTGCGCTTGGTGGGTGATGATTCGGCCAACGTCTTCGATGCCAGTGGCTTAACCCGAGCCAAGGTGGCCCTTCTCGGGGGTGGCGGGAACGATACCCTGACTGGCGGTTCGGGCGATGACGTGTTGTCCGGCGGCGATGGCGTCGACCTACTCGACGGTGGCGGCGGCGATAACACGCTGCAAGAATCCGGCGCGGCTTGGTACCAACTGGCGAACCAGACACTCACTCATGGCTCCATCTCGGATACGGCCTTTACGTTATCCGTGGCGCTGCCTGTTGTGGGTGACACCGAGTCGGTTGTGCTGTCCTTGACCTATGACAATCGGGTGGTGTTGGAGTCGGCGCCTATTTTGTCTGCCGACTGGAGTTCGGATCGCTTCACCCGCGCACTGCGATCGCTCGAGTTTTTTGATGCCCGTTCCGTCTCAGCCGTACACGCCGATGATGGCACACTCACGCTGTCATTCGCCGGTCGCTATGTGGGGGAGAATCTGCCCCTCACTGGTGTCCTTAAGTCCACAGCCAATGACGGCACAACAGCCTCTCAGGCGATGACCTCAACGGCTTCGGTGAGAAGCCACACCGGCGAAACGCTCACCGGAATCAGTTCGGTTGAGTTAGCGCTAGATGAGGATCGAGCGGGCTGGGTCAATGTGTCCCAAGCGGCCTCTAGTCTTAATGTAGCTGTCACGGGATCGGATCGAGCCGATGAGTTCATCATTGGCGCCGATCACGTCATCGATGCCGGCGCAGGCGATGACCGCGTGACGTTGAGAGCAGTGGGGTCTGATGACGGCTCGACGGTCACAGTCGACGGCGGCGGCGGCTACGACCGGTTTATCACAGAGATTGCGGCCGCCGCGTCATACCAAACCCTGACCGATGACACCTTGGCATTTAAAGAGCAAGTTGGAGATCCCGAGAGTAAGGTCCGTTTCGCAGGCTTTGAGGATTTTTGGCTGAACGGCACAGCCGGTGCCGATGCCATTGATGCGTCTGGACTGAGCAGTGCCGCGCTAACGGCCAATACCCCACTTGATCAGTTGCTCCGCGGGCAAGGATTGCCGCTGGCGATGTTCGATACCGACAGTCCAAACCTCAGAATCACCATCACCTATCCGGACCCTGCCAATAATCTCGTGGCCGAGATTGCGTTAGCCCGTTTTTATACCGGTGGGTCCGGAGGAGTCGAAGCCACCACGCTGGCTGGGCTGATTGCACAACTGAACAAAGTGACTGGACTGGTTGCTGCGGTGAATTCAGGTGCTCTCGAACTCACAGCGGCTGGCGCCACCGATTTAACGGTCGAGGGACTTTCTGCCAATGGTGTCGGCGTGACGCCTTTGTTAAGCGCGCTCGGGTTGGCCGGTACCGGGGTAGCTGGGACACTGACCAGTGCCTTGGCCAGTGGACGTTCTGTCGTTATCGATGGCGGTGCCGGGGTGGATACGCTGACCGGATCGGCCGGTGATGATTTGATCATTGCCGGCGGCCAAGACGATATCGTGCATGCAGGTGCTGGCTCAGACCATGTCTTGGTCTCCAAGGCGGGCATTGCCAAGAATTTGGATATCACTGGACTTGGCTCGACATGGACGGTGGAAGAACCGGGTGATTCCGTACTCAATTTGCTGACCGTACACGACGCGGAATGGCTGGAAATTCGTGGTACGTCCGCTAAAGAAACCATCGATGCCAGTGGCTTTGCCGGAAATCTGCTGTATCGCACCGGCGGCGGTGACGATGCGATTGAAAAGTCCCAAGGCATCGATTGGATCGTGGTGGATGCTTTGCCCACTGCGAATACCCTCACCATCACCTCCGCTGCCTCAGCCACCAGTACACAGAACGCAGACGATCGCGTCTATGTATCAGTGGAAGGCGCACTCGGCAGCACACCGCTCGATACCATTGCCTACACCGCAAAAGGCATCGCATCTGATATCGAGGTCGTGTTTGGTGAGTTGCCCGCCTTGGTGGAAGTGATTCGAGAGACGCGACTCAGTGACAGCCGGCAAACGCAGCTGGTCATTGATCAAACGGTGGATTTTGCCGGGGCGAATGTCACGTTTGCGGCAGAGCAAATTCGGCTGGAGACTGGCACAACCCTATCGGGCAGTGGCGGCATTTTTACGTTCAAGACTCAAGATTTTGCTATGGAAGCCGGTGCGACCCTCAGCAACGCCGGCGGCACCGTGGTGTTCCAATCCCGTGCCGAGGACGACCGTTGGACCTCGGGTTTTTATCAGATCCAGGATTTAGACGTCAGTTTTGTGTTCGGTGAGGCCGTTACCGGCGTGTCATCCGATGCGGTGATTGAGGCCGCTGACATTCAGATAGACATCGCCGTCGGTGAGTTGCCGGACGACGATGACAGTGGTTTTTCAGCGGCTGATTTTTTTGGGGTGATCACGGATTCACTCGAATCGTTGGCGGCTATTGCGGCGGTCTCGAGAACCGTCAGTCACGTCAATGTTCAGGCCACCTCTCAAAGTCGGATCCGCGCCACTGGAGACCTCAATGTAAACGTGGTTACTGAAGTAGTGAACGAAGCCGAACCCATTGGGTTACTGGGTGCGGTGGCAGTGGCCTTGGTCGATGTGACGCAAACGGTGGAATTCAAAGGCGCACTCGATGTCGACGGGGATACCGCCGTGATTTCTGTCGTGGATGTCACCAATCACGCCAATGCCGATGCCGGTGATGGCGCGGCTGGATTTGGGGTGGCCGTGGGGGTCAACTTAACGCAGATTGATCATTCCGTGGAGGTATCCCCACGCTCGGGCAGTGCAGTCGATGGCGCCTTGCGTGTCGAGGCCAATACACGAGAACGCATCTTGACCGAGGCCAGTGCGGGGACTGAAGGCAACGGCATTGCGGCCGTGGCTTTGGCTTTCGAGCAAGGCGCGAATACCACAACCGCCCAAGTGAGTGGCGTCGACCTTGCCGTCGGTGGGAATTTGGTGGTTCAGGCTGAGTCGGTGAAGACCGAGCTGGAAAGCAGTTTTTTAAGTGTGTTACCGACCACGTCTGCGTCCGCTGTCAATGCGACTACCGTCACGGGCACCGGCTCCACGGGCAATCTTACAGATGAAGTGCCCTATCTCAGTTCATTTGATGCGGGCACGCCGATGGACGATGGGTCAGACCCGGAGCAGTACACCGAAGCGGTCACCAATGGTGTTCTTGCGTTCTTAACCGATTGGGGTGTTGGCTATATCACCGGGAAGTTAGATCGGGGTGCGGCAGAACCGCCTTTCCAAATCGGCGGTGCAATCGGGATTTCGATTGACCAAGATACCGTGACAGCCCAACTCGGGGACGGGACCGTGAGCGATACCATTGAAGTCGGTGGAACCACCGATGTGTTCGCTCATGCGTCTGCCCGACCGAAGATGATCGCGATTTCTCTGGTCGCCAATGACGGTAAGGCCGGCAGTGAAGGCGATGCGGAGGAGGGTGAAGAGGTTGCCAATGGGAAGCTAGCTGCTTTGGCGGCCTCGGTCGCAGTTAACGTCGCCGATTTTGATATCACCGCAGACGCGATTGTGGCCGACTCGTTAACTTTGAAGTCTGAAGATGCAGTTACCGTGGCCGCACAGAGCCTGAATTCGGTGGATCCGTCTGAGTTGTGGGGCGCGAATTTGGTGACCTTCTTCTCCGGGGATGAACTGACGCCTGATCATGTGGTGACCGATGGGACCGTCACCGTGGAAGTTGGCGATGTGGTGGAAGCGGCCGATGGAACCTTGTACGCCGCCAAGGCCACGCAGACGCAGATTGATCTGGGTTCGGGCGACTTTTCCGACGATACGATTTGGGATGAGATTCCGACCGATCCAGCCACCGCAGTGGTTGGGTTTTTGGATGTGGTGTCTGGCTATTTAGACGACAACTTTGGCTTGGCTGAGCAGTTATTCGATGTCTGGGCGCAAGCCTTTGCGCGCGGCCAAAAACTCGGCTTGGCGCTGTCTGCCAACGCACTCGATTTGTCGTATGCGGCACGCGCAGACGTCCGAGACGGCGCGGTGATTCAGGTGACCTCGACCGGGGAAAGCGATGGCGCTGTCGATTCGTCACACACGGTGGATGTCACGGCACTAACGGACAACGACGTCATTACAGCGGCCGGAAATGTGGCGCCCTTTGGGTTTGTATCTTCCACCGCGCGCGACTCGGGACGCAGCGGTATTTTGGCCAGCTTGAACAACCGGGTGCCGGCGTCTATCGGGACTGAAACCAATGGTGAGGTCGTGGTTTCCTCGGTGGGTGGCAGCGTGGCCATTCATGAGCTTGCCGCAGAAGCTCAGGCGACGATTGGTGATGCCACGATTGTGTCCTATGACCTCGATGTCAGCGCCACGGGCACACCCTGGGCCATTGGCGTTGCGGTGGCCGGTGGTAAAGGCGGCAAGTTGAGCCTCAACGGCGCATGGAACCACAGTGACGTCACGACCCAAGTCAAAGCGCTAATCGATGGAGCCGCCACGCTCGATTTGGTCTCGGGGTTGACCCTCAATGCCGACGAACGGGTGGATTTATTCCAATTTGCCGGCGGTCTCAGTACCTCTTCTAAGGTGGCAGTCGGACTGTCAGGTGTCACGCTTGAGACGGATCGAACCGTTCAAGCGAGCCTTGGTGACACCGGCTCCGGTGGAACGCTCACGGTGTCTGATCCAGCCGGATCTGTGACGATTGATGCCACGGCCGATGGCGTATTGGTCGGGGGTGCTATCGCGGCTGCTAAGGCCGGGGGCAAGCCCGCAGCCGGTTCGGCGACGCCCGCGAGCTCCAACACGTCGACCGCTGGGGGCTCGGCCGCAGGCAGTGCCTCCTCTTCGGTCGCAGGCTCAGGCACCACGGCATCTCAGTCAGGCTTTGCCATTTCAGGGTCGGCGGTGTCGTTAAAAGAATTACAGGCCATCGAGGCGTCGATGGCGAACTTTACGACGGTGTCTGCTCCGAGCATCACGCTCTCTGCTCAGGATAAATCCGAACGCGTTCTGGTTGCAGGCGCCGGTGCCATTGCAAGCGGGGCGGGAGCGCAGACCAGCGTGGGTGTGGCTGGCGCGGTGGTTGCGCTTGATGCTGACAAGACGCTGGTGGCTTCCATGGGCGGCAACCTCCAGACCATGGCCATCACCGCCGGTGCGGTGTCACTTAGTGCGCGTGATCAGTCTGAGTATTACCAGTTTGCTGCTGGGTTGGCTGTGGCATCGGGTCAGAAGGGGATTGCATTGACCGGGTCGGTCATTGTTTCGGATGTCAAAACACGGATTACGGCCGCGGCTGATGCCCAGATTGTCTTGGGTACTGGGCTGGCGTTAAGTCTGGATGCACGTAATGAAGCGACCCATGTTCAGG
>CBFHVZ010000028.1:10924-13184 GCA_965659195.1 Litorivicinaceae bacterium | reverse complement strand
AGTTCGACCGTCTCTTTGGGGATCTCGTGGTACGGAATCAAATCCAAAAAGTGCGCAATACAGTTCAGACGGGCTCGTCGCTTGTCGTTGGCTTCCACGACATACCAAGGTGCCTCTGGAATATTGGTATTCCGGAACATCTCTTCTTTGGCCTTGGTGTAATCCTCCCAGCGCACCCGCGACTGAAGGTCCATTGGCGATAACTTCCACTGCTTCATCGGATCGTGGATGCGCATTAAGAATCGCAACTGCTGTTCTTCGTCGGTAATCGAGAACCAATACTTCACCAAGCGGATCCCGGAGCGAGTGATCATCCGCTCAAACTCGGGCGCGTCTTGCATAAATTCATTGACCTGACTGTCTGAAGCAAACCCCATGACCCGCTCCACACCGGCGCGGTTATACCAAGACCGATCAAACAGGACGATTTCACCGGCCGCCGGCAGGTGACTGACGTAGCGCTGGAAGTACCACTGGGTGCGCTCTTGCTCGGTCGGCTTTGACAAAGCGACCACTCGACAGATCCGTGGATTCAAACGCTGGGTGATGCGTTTAATCACCCCCCCTTTACCGGCCGAATCCCGGCCTTCAAACACCACGCACACGCGCTCGCCGGTGGCTTCCACCCAGTCTTGGAGTTTGATCAGCTCAAATTGCAGACGGAGCAATTCTTTAAAATACAGGCGTCGATCCATCTGCGGGGGCCGCGCCGACTTGTAGACTTCGCGGACCTTTTCAGAGACCAACACATCGTCTTCCAACTCGGTTTCATACAACTCATCGAAGAGGTCTTCGAGTTGTATGCGCTTTTCAAGGGCATTCCACTCGTCTGAATCTGTCACGCTCGCATCCTTTCGCAAAACCGCCACTTGATCACAGAAATGTGACGCCTTTGTGACGATCAGCCGGGAACGCGCAGCCCTTCCACGAGCACAGACACCCCGTGGGCGGTGTTAGTCAGCGACACCGTGGCACCCATGGACTCTGCAATCAGCCGCACCACATAAAGCCCCAAGCCCAGATGCTGGCCACTGGCATCGTTCCGTGTGCCCGAGAACAACTGAAACGCATCTGCGAGCGCCTGCTCAGTCAGTGCAGGGCCCTCATTTTCAATGGCGACGCTGACCGAGGTAATTTGGTCGCGAATGGACACCCGAACGCGCCCACCGATCGGCGTAAAATCCCGCGCATTATCGAACACCTTATCCAGCAGTTGCTCAAACCTGAGGTCGTTGCCGAACACCCAAAGGGTCGTCATGGGCGCATCCAACTCCCAACGACGGTCTGGCGCTGATAACCGCATGCTGTCGAGCGCCTGCTCGGTCAGCCCCACCAAATCAAAAGGGGCCTGCCCGTCATCGCGAAGCGCTTCTTCCAAACTGGCCGCCTCAGTGACTTGCGCCAAGGTGGACTCAAGCTTCTGGATACCCCGTTCCGCGGTCGCACGAAGCCGCGCGATTTGCACCGGATCAGTCTCTTCCGCTAACAGTTCAAGGCTCGTTTGAATGGCACTCATGGGATTACTGAGCTCATGTTTTAACGTCCGCGGAATACGCTCTAAAAAAGCGGTGTACCGATTCAAGTCCGAAAGCACGGTCCCAATGTCCCTGGCTAAATCCCCCACTTCATCCGAGGCCTCGGTGCCGCTTAATTGGGGCACCGGTTGCAGGCGACCTCGCACATCCAAATAGGATTTCAGTTCCCGGCGCAATCGGCCAATCCGCTCGGCCAATCGCCCTGAAAACACGGATAAACCAACCACCAACGCGGCCAACACGCCGAGTGTTTGCCACCCCAAAGTCACCAGCGCTTGTTGGGCGCCACCGATCACCGAGCTTCGTGGCGAGCGGATCACAACCTGATAGGTCTCACCCCGTTCGGATCGCACCGGAATCACGCGGGTTAAAAAATTGGTGCTGCTCCGGTTACCCAATTCGATATCCGAGGGCTTTAATCCGGGCAGTTCCGGCAGCGCTGCCGTTTTCGCCACCAGCCTACGCTCGGCATCGACCACCATCAGTTGCCGCGTATCCCCGGCGAGTCGCCGCGCAAGTTGCGTGGTCCCGGGATCCAGCGGCTCGACCCGAAACCGGTACACTTCTCTAACCGGGGACGCCCAGTTGTGATCCACCACGGTCAATTCGGTGAAGCCTTGGGTAAAGAATCGCACCGGCATGCGCCACTCGAGCCGATAGCCCCCAGCGATCTCCCACCAGTGCGCCATCACACGGGCTGGCGCCCAGACGGAGGCCTCGGTCTC
>CBFHVZ010000028.1:0-10914 GCA_965659195.1 Litorivicinaceae bacterium | reverse complement strand
GAGAACCCACCCGGCGCTTCCGTCGCCAGAGTCAGCTCACTTTTTAGATCACTCAATTGCCGTATCCGAACCGCATCAAAGGGCACGGCCTCGGCCCTACCAAACAGGGGTTCACGGTAAAACCGTGTGGGATCGCGGATCTCGGCGACCAGCGTCACCATCTGATCGTACTGACCGAGGTACAAGGACAACCGCTCATCTGACAACACCGGACTGATTGCCGGCCAATCGTCCATAAACCCATCGATGACAGGCGGCTCCGCGAAAGGCTCCACGGCCAATCCACGCGGGGCCCTTGTGCGCCTTGGTGGCAATGCATCCAGTTCCGCACGCAGCGTTTCCGCCAGTACGCGCATCGATTCCGCTTGCGCTTCCACCACAAACACATCGAGTTTGACGTACGTCTGATACCCAAGCCAGGGCAGCAAAGCCACCACCGGCACAAACAAAAACAGTTTCAGACGTAGGCCAAGTCTCATCCGGGCGGAGACTCCCAGCGATATCCCGTGCCGTAGACATTAATCAGCGCATCAAAGCTTGGATCGATGGCCTTCAACTTCCGACGGATGTGTTTGATGTGCGTGCTCAACGTGTTGTTGGTGACGACCGTCTGCCGGGTGCGTTCGGCCAGTTGGTCATAGGTCAAAAGGGTGCCGCCCGCCCGCAACAAGGCTTCCAAGATAGACATCTCAGTCACTGTGAAATTGACGTGTTGCCCTTGATAGGTCACCACGGCCCGATCGGGATCCAAGATCAAGGACCCGTCCTGAACCACAGAACCCAAGGCCTGTCGGCTTCGATTGGCCCGCTTCAATACGGCAGCCACCTTCTCGACCAATAAGGCCGCTGAGATTGGCTTGGTTAGATAGTCCCAAGCACCCAAACGCAGTCCAAAAATTTGATCGATTTCATCGGTGCGACTGGTTAGAAAAATGACTGGCAATCCAGGGTAGCGGTCTAAGAGCCAGCGACAAATACCAAAGCCGGCATCTGGGTCTTTCCCCAAATGGATGTCCAAAAGCACCAAGCTCGGTTGCCCAGACAGTGCGTGCAACACCTCATCGGGCGACTCATACCCAGATACCGTAAAACCCTTCTTACTCAGGGCATAGGAATAGTTCGCCAGCTGATCGACGTCGTCTTCTACCACCACGATGTGTGAGTGCATCGCCCCTCCTGTCCATTCAAAGGTCAGCTGCTCCCGTGCCCTGACCGCAACCATACCGCGTTTTGCCACCGAAAGCCGGTTCGGCATCGCGCGCTCCCGAGACTCCGTCCACGTCTTTGCCTGTTCCATCCACACTCTCCTCGAGATTTCGGCTTGCCATGGGCGTCATGGTCAAGCGATCAAAGGGCACCAAAGGGGCCGGCTCGGCCCCAGGATCACTGTCGAAGGGTATAAAGACCCGCATTGGCGGCATCCTCAGAAAAGCGCACTTGGAGGTCCACGCGACGATCGAGCGCATGGAAACCACAAGCGCCGTCCTCGCCCGCATCCGCTTCCCCCCGCGCCTCAGTGTGCAAGACGTCTTTTGGCGCCCCGGCAGCCGCCAGCACTGCACTGACCGAGTCGGCTCGGGCTTTGGAGAGCGCGTGATTGTGTGTGGCACTGCCACGAGCATCGGCATGCCCCACTAACGATACGGTCATGCCGTCAATTTGCTGGCTGGCCTTGGCTAGGGCCTCGAGTGCCTGTCGGTAGCTCTCCGCAGTCATCGCTGAGTCGGTCTCAAAGTGAACCGATAACGACAGATCGGCCATTAAGGATTTAAATGCGGCCAATTCGGCTTCGGCTTTCGCGGTCTCAGCCTGTACCTGGGCCAACGCATTTCTGGCCTCGGCCACCTCGATCTCTAAGGCCGTTAAGGCCTCGGTTTTGGATGCAATCACCTGATCGTTGACCACATCGTGCCCCATGAGCGCCCCGAGTGTGCCGCCGACGACCACGCCGACCGGTCCTGCAATGGCAGCACCCAACAAGGCGCCCGAGCCAAACCCAATGTGCTCAGGCATCTGAGACACCGACGTATCTGCCCAGGCCGGTGTGGCTAAGGCACCCACCAACGCCACTCGAATCAATGCTTTCATAAAAGTCTCCTCTGTGTTGATGGCGCCATTGAATAAGAGATCAGAGTCAACAGATGGGAGGAGTCGGTGAGTAATGATGGAGAAGGCGTGGATCGAATCTAGACAGCCATCACCGGCGACACTACTCTGAGCCTAAGCATAACAATGGACTCAGGAGAGACGCATGAAGCACCCTCTGTTAATCGGCCTTTTGTGCCTGATCACCAGCCCACTGGTCGTCGCCAGTGATTCAAGACCGGTCGGCATCAGCAGCAGCCTGCAAAGTCTTGAAGTACCTCATCAAGGCAGGACCGTCGTCATTGAGAGAAACCCTGATCACGACAACCGGATCGTGGATGACTTCGCGCTAACGTCACGACCTTGCCCGCCGTTTTGCGTGCAACCCATGACCATTGCACCGGGCGTTGAAACCTTGGGTGAACTCGAACTGTTAACGCTGTTAGAGCAACGCGACTTCGGTGAAATTGATGCGCTTTTGATTGACTCACGCACACCCGATTGGGCCGCTAAGGGCATGATTCCGAGTGCCGTCAACATCCCCTGGACCACCCTGTCACTGAGCAAATCAGACAGCTTCACGATTGCGGACATCTTAGAGACGCAGTTCGGCGCCATTCCCTTAGACGGGCTGTGGGATTTTTCGAACGCGAAAACGCTCTTGCTTTACTGCAACGGGCCTTGGTGTGGACAGTCTCCGACCAACATCCGCACACTTTTGACCCTGGGCTATCCCGCTCACAAGATTAAGTGGTACCGCGGTGGTATGCAGGCTTGGGAGAGCCTGGGACTCACCACCGTCAAACCTTAATGACCCACTCAACCTCTAAGCCGCGCAACGCGGCTTAGAACAAAAGATCATCCTCAATCGCGGCCAGACCATCGGCCGCGCAGATTTCATCCAAATCGCCACCGGGTGCGCCACTAATCCCAATGCCCCCGACCAAGCTGCCGCCGGCCTCAATTGGCAGTCCGCCCCCAACCATCAAGGCTTTAGAGGCATGCCGAATGCCCATCATTTCGGTCTCTGGCGCGGTTGCAGCTTCCATGGCGGAAGTTGGAATCCGAAAGGACAAAGCCGTCCAAGCCTTGCGCTCGGCCACTTCGACCGTATGAGGGGTGGCAAACCGGTCACGAATGAATGCTTGCAGCAACCCACTGCGATCCACCACCGCGACAGCCACTTGGTATCCGGACTCGTTGCATGAGGCACGCGCCGCCTCGGCCAGCCGCATCGCCACCTCAGGCGTCAACGATTTCAGTGAAAAGGTCGATTCAGCAGACGCCACAGGCGCCACGAACAAGGAAGTCAATAGCGCTATTTTTTGGAATACAGGACGCATTTATTAAACTCTCCGAGAGTGTAGTTGTAGATTTTCTATGGACTGATCATATAACGGTCGTTGACGGGCTAACACGCACCCACTACTATTTGCGCCCTGTCATCAAGTAGCCGCGGGTATCGTATAAAGGCTATTACCCTAGCCTTCCAAGCTAGAGATGAGGGTTCGATTCCCTCTACCCGCTCCAATCACTCCATCAGCTTCCGTCTTCGTCGATTGTCCGCCACTCGGCTTTAGCCCGTGTTCCGCATCCCAGCGGCTATACCCGCAACCGATGCCATCAACGCGCGCTCCACGGTACTGTCTGGCCCCTGATCCCGATCGCGCTTTAAGAGCTCGGCTTGGAGAATATGAAGCGGCTCTAGGTACGGATGCCGTGTTGCTAAGGCCCGCTCAATCCCCGGATTGCACTCCAGGAGTCGCGAGATGTCTTTGACTGCCATGATTTCTTGGGTGACTACCGCCAATCGAGCGCGTAACTGCTCGCCGAGCGGCATGACTGCACCCGCCAACACCTGCTCATAGTGCGCTGCCACTTTGACATCGCTCTTGGCCAAGACCATTTCGAGCATGTCCACATAGACGGTAAAGAATGGCCAATGTTGATACATGTCCTGCAATAGTGGGAGTTGGCCTGCCTCTGAAGATTGCTTGAGCGCTGAGTCGGTACCAAGCCATGCCGGCAACATCAACCGCATTTGCATCCAGGCAAAAATCCACGGGATCGCGCGCAGGCTTTCAATACCGCCGTCGGCCTTACGTTTCGCAGGCCGCGAACCCAGCGGCAATTTGCCCAAGGCGCTTTCCGGGGTCACCTGGCGAAAATAGTCCACAAATTCTGGGGTGTGATGCACCACCGCCCGGTAACTTTCAACCGCGGTTGCAGCCAAATGATTCATCGTCTCGGTCCACTCAGGCTTGGCGGGCGCCCCCGGTCGAAGCGTGGCCTGGGTCACCGCGAAGATATAAGACGACAGCGTTTGTGCGGCCAAATCTGGGAGACCAAATTTCCAGCGAATCATCTCGCCTTGCTCCGTGACTCGGATGGCATTCATCACCGAGCCGGGTGGTTGCGCCAAAATAGCGCGATGCGCCGGTCCACCGCCGCGACCCACAGTTCCACCGCGACCGTGGAATAGAATCAGTTTGACTTGATGCTCGGAAGCAATCGCGCTTAATGCCTGCTGCGCACGATACTGCGCCCAAGCAGCTCCTAGGGTGCCTGCGTCTTTGGCGGAGTCTGAATAGCCAATCATGACGTGTTGGGTACCCTGGATGGCATCAACATAGGCCGAATCGGACAGCAGCGTCTGCAGCACCTGAGGTGCGCGCTCGAGATCGTCCAAAGTTTCGAACAGCGGCGAAACCGGCAAGGGTTTTTCAACACCACACGCTTTTTGTAACAGCATCACCGCCAAAACATCAGACGCCTGCTGAGCCATTGAAATCACGTAAGACCCCAACGCGCGCGGATCGGTCTCTGCCAACACCCGAAGTGTGGCGATCACTTCTTGAGCAGATTCAGAACCCTCGAAATGAATAGGTATCAAAGGCCGAGGATTCGCCAATTCAGCTCGCAAAAAGCTCAGCCGAGTGGCTTCGTCCCACTCTGCATACTTCCCAACGCCCAATGCCTCTGTGATTTCTGAGAGCGCCTCGGTATGACGCGCAGACTCTTGCCGGATGTCCAAGGTCACCAAATTCAGCCCAAAGGTGGCTATGCGTCTGAGCGCATCCAGCAGATACCCATCGGCAATCTCGCCCATACCCAACGCATGGAGTGAGTCCCACATCAGTCGCATGGGCGTCAACAGATCCTCGGTTACCCGAAGACTACTCATGCGCTCGACCGGCCGCCCGTCGAGTTCAGCCTCAATTTGCTGCTGCAAACACAAGAGCTCCGAACGCAATCGTTTCAACACCACTCGATACGGCTCAACCGCATCTTCACCGGCCAAAGCCCTCAGTTCAGGCGTGGCGCGAGACATTGAAAGATCGGAAGTGAGGAGCGCCAAGTCCCGCTGATACAGATCGGCTGCCACCCAACGAGCGAGTGCGATGACCTCTCGCGTGACAGCATGGGTCACAAAGGGATTGCCATCGCGATCTCCGCCCATCCATGAACAAAATCGAACCGGAGCCACCTCAGGCGGTAGCGGCCGTCCCGTCACCCGTTCGAGGTCTGCACTCAGGTCTCGCAGGTAATCGGGAACCGCGTGCCAAAGCGAATTCTCCACCATCGCAAAGCCCCATTTCGCCTCGTCGACTGGCGACGGACGCGTAGCTCGCATCTCATTGGTGTGCCAACACTCACTGACGAGGCGCTTCAACCGTCGTTTGATGTGCCGATCACGGCGTTCCGACAACGCGCCCCCGTCAAACTCTGAGAGGCAGGCCGCGATCTTTTCGTATTTCTGAATCAAGGTGCGTCGCATCGATTCTGTGGGGTGGGCGGTCAACACTAAATCAATCTGCATCTCGGACAGCGTCTGGTGCAAGGTATCGGCAGAGAGGCCCTCGGCCAGTAACGCCTCGAACAATCCCGGAATGGCCACCTCATCGAGATACGGATCGCTTTCAGCAAAGTCGCCACGGTGCTTGCGAACCCGATGATGCTGTTCGGCGATGTTTGCCAAATTCAAAAACTGCGTGAAGGCTCGAGCCACCGAGACCAGAGTCTCGCCTTCCAATCGAGAGACCAGCTCAATCAGCCGATCCCGTGCTTTCGTATCACCCTGCTGAAACGCCTTTGACAGCGTGCGCAAGGTTTCGATGGACTCCAGAAAGGCGTCACCGCGATCGGCCACCATAATGTCGCCCAACTGCTCACCTAAGAGCCGGACGTTATCTCTCAATGACGGATGTAATTCCATAACACTCGCTTACAGGGAAACACTTCGAAGGCAATCATCACCTTACCATGCAACCGACGTTAAAAACGCTTAAAACAATGTAACCACGCGTTTCAAACACACTTGAGTCACGCGGGATTTCAAACACGGTTATCGAGCTATAAGACATGCATTTGCACTTGCAAATGATTTGCATTAATATTCATGTGAATTCATTTGTAGAGGCTCGACGACCATGGCACAGAATCAGACTCGCGTACCATTGGACTGGATTGAGGCTGCGATTAAATGCATCGAATACGATCAAATTGAACCCTGTGTCGAACTCAGGATCCAGTTCGCTGATTGGCTGGCTCAACACCCTGAAGCACCGGTATACGAGCGCTTTAAAGCGCAGACAGCTTGGGGGGTATTAAATGAAGCGATCGAGGCTCTGGAGCCGATGGCCGACGTGGCCTAAACCCTTAGCGCTTGACCACTTGGAAACTGTACTCTTTATCGAGCGAGCGGGCAATTTCCACATCGGCCGGCAAATGGCCCATGGACAGGCCATAGACCCCGACACACGAACTGCCGGGATGCGGGTCATACAAGAGACGGCTTTGCAGATCCGCAAAGATAAAACTGATCATGAGTGCACCCGGATCAAATCGCTCGTAAATTTCGACGAACTGGCCCTGGCCTGGGGTGTACTCAAAAGTCAGCTCACAGGTTAGAAAGTGACCGGGCTCTCGAACCACGATGGTGTGTTCGCCGGGCTCTAACGGTAAGTAACTGGCTCCGCCGGCTTTAAACTGCGCCACGGACTCCCCGTTAATTAAAAACTCAGCGTTTTGCTCTTCCCACAATTTAAATCCACGGGTCCGGAATACGAGCAGCCCCTGCTCTGGAGCGACTGTCTCAACGGTCTGCGAGACTTGGGCTTTGGAGTACTCGCCCTGCACCGGATCGAAAGCACATCCAGCAAGGATTCCTAAAGAGCCAAGGAGACATACAGGCCAAAGACGCAGAGCGGGGATCACTTTATTTTTATCCGAATCGAGCAAACACGCACTAAGCGAACCACAAACACCGCGCATAAAAAAGCCGGGGGCGAACCCCGGCTTTACGTCGCAAACCAATCGGTGTTAGCCGATCAATCCGCCGTCGGTACGTTTCACCGCGATGACCGCTGATCGAGGGACCGCTTGCCCCCCTTCTGGCCAGTGGCTGTTGCCGTCTTCACCTGGGTGCTGAACGCCGACGAACATGGTCTTTCGGTCGGCAGACCAGGTAAGGCCTGTGATTTCACACTCGTTCGGACCCACCAAAAAGCGATGGATTTCACCAGTCTCTGGATCGCCCATCAGCATTTGGTTGTTACCCATGCCAGCAAACCCTTTCTCGTTTGAATAGTTGCCGTCGGTCTGAATCCACAGATTGCCGGCCGCATCGAACTTCAAACCGTCCGGGCTATTGAACATGTTGTCTGCGGTGATGTTGCTTGAACCGGCCATCAAATCGCTATGCACCATCGGATTCCCCGCCATGACATACATATCCCAGGCAAAAGTATCGGCCGCGTGATCGGCGCCGGTGGGTGCCCAACGGACGATGTGCCCATAGGGGTTCTTCGCGCGCGGATTGGCCATATTCAGTGGCTGATTCTCGCGCTCACCGCGGTACTTGTTGTTGGTCAACGCCACATAGGCTTCCGCCTTGTGAGGATTGGCCGCCACCCACTCCGGGCGATCCATGGTGGTCGCCCCAAGCTTTGAGGCCGCCAAGCGAGCAAACACCAGTGTCTCATCGGGCGCCATGCCGGCATCGGCCAAGTTCATCCACTCACCCTGACCGTTGTCGTGGAATTTCGCCACAAACAGGCTGCCTTCGTGCAATAAGGTTGAGTTGTCACCGTTTGGTTGATAGCGGTCGCGACTCACAAAACGGTACAGGAACTCACCGCGCTCATCGTCACCCAAATACACCACCGCACGACCGTCTTTGGCGATCACAACTTCCGCATTCTCGTGCTTAAACCGACCGAGCGCAGTCAATTTGACTGGCTTCTTCCGACCGGATGGATCCACTTCGACCACCCAGCCGTGACGATGGGCTTCATTGGGTTCTTTACTGACATCGAAACGGTCATCGGTTTGCGCCCACTTATAGCCCCAATCCTTTCCGCCTTTTGCGATGCCGTACCGCTTCTGTTCGGCAGTTTGCTTGTAATTTTCCCCCTCATAGGATGAGAAGTACCCGTTGAAGTTCTCTTCACAGGCCAGGTAGGTACCCCAGGGGGTTTTGCCATTACCGCAGTTGTTGAAGGTGCCTAGGATTTCAATGCCCTTCGGGTCGACTGAGGTTTTGATGAGATCGCTGCCGCGCACAGGACCTGCCACATCAAAGGGCGTATCCGGTGTCACACGGCGGTTGTATGGGCTGTCTTTAACGATGCGCCACTGTCCATTGGTTTCAGCCAGTTCCACCACAGTCAGACCGTGCGCCATCTTGCCTTTGTTCACGTCGTCGTCCGTCTCAGGCAGTTTGGTTTCGCGGTTGCCGAAGGTAATGCTTCGGTTGGTGTATTCGTTATTGATCACCAAAATCGTGCGACCGTCGACCACAAACACGTCCATGCCGTCGTTATTGTCACCGGCGACTAGGGCCTGGCTGGCTGCGGTGCCCCGGGTTGCGTGATCAAACTCAGGCGCATCGGAGGTCAATGGATCGCCCCAGCGAATAACGACTTGCGAGGTGAAGCCTTCGGGTAAGGTGATGGCATCGGCTGTGTTGGCCGCGATCGGTGAAAACCTAAACCCAGCCTTACTGGCCGCTTTGGCGGCGGTTGAAGCCAACCCCGCGGTCATCACAAAGGCTGAAGCACCGAGAACTGAGGCGCCTTTCAAAAAATACCGGCGCGACATCACGACATCGAAATCCGTGTCTTTAGCGCGCTCTGGCTGTTGCTGCTCATCCCAAGCATCAAACGATAATTCAGTAGTCATGATGATCGCTCCTTTCACATCTTATGGGATCCATTCCCATGCGCGAAATTAAGCAATTCAGATGACGAAATGATGGCGAGAAGATGACATTTCAGAGACCTTCCCAGTGTCATCCCAAGGTCCTGCTCTGATACCCTGCTGTGGACAAGGAGTGTGCATGCAATCGATCCAACTTCATATCAATGGCATGACCTGCGGGGGCTGTGCGGCCGGCTTAAAGCGCGCACTGAGCGAGTCGTCCGACGTGGTCAACGCCGAAGTCAACTTCGCCACCGAGGAAGCCAAAATCACCACCACTGAGGCTGTGGCGGCTCGCGAATGGGTGCAGCGTGTTCGAGAGGCTGGGTTTTCGGTCTTAAGTGACACGCATCGCTTTGTCTGGGCAGCCTCCACCGAAGCCCCTAAAAGCGAGCATCTGACCGAGCTTTTGACCCGCCCTGACGTGGTGGACTGGCACTGGCACCCGGGATTAAAAACGCTCGACGTGACAACGCTTGCCGATGCCGAACTTGAGGCGCTCTATCACGCACTGACCGATGTCGGGTTTACCGAGCCTGCACCCGAAACCGACGCCCGCCCCTCCCAGACACATCGCGAGACTTGGGAGTTGTGGTTGGCCATTGCCTTGACGTTGCCTTTGGTGGCTCAGATGGGCTCGATGTGGTTTGGGCTTGGATGGCATTTTCCCCCGATGGCTGAGTGGCTCTTGGCTACACCGATTCAGTTTTGGATGGGCCGGCGCTTTTATCAAGGCGCCTGGTCGGCGCTGAAGCGCCGAGAAGCCAACATGGATACGCTTGTGGCACTCGGCACCTCGGTGGCCTATGGCTACTCAGTGGCACAGTGGGCCCTGCTCGGCACTGCGGCCACCGGTATGCTCTATTTCGAGGCGGCCGCCGTGGTCATTACCCTGGTTTTAGTCGGCAAGACCATCGAGCAACGCGCGAAGCACTCGGCAACCGCGGCCCTAAAGGCGCTTTTGGCCCTCAAACCCGACACCATTCGTATCCTAAAACAGGGTCAAGAAACCTTGATCTCCGCCAGCGCGCTTCGGACTGGGGATGTCATCGTGGTCCGTGCCGGTGAGCGGATCGGCGCCGACGGGTTGGTGCTAAAAGGCGAAGCCGAGGTCGACGCACAAGCGATGACCGGGGAACCCCTACCCGAGCTCAAACAGGTCGGAGATCCAGCGCTGTCTGGCACCTTGGTGGTCAACGGACAGATTCGCATCCGCGCTGAACGGGTCGGTGCAGCCTCGGCGGTCTCTCAGGTGGCCGATTTAGTGAAAAACGCGCAGATGGGTGAAGCACCTATCCAGAAGCTGGTCGACCAGGTGAGCCGCCGGTTTGTGCCGGCAGTCATGGGGATTGCGCTTTTGACCTTCATCGGGTGGTCGCTCGCCGGCGCCTCGGTGGACTTTGCCTTGATGGCGGCGATCAGTGTGCTGGTGATTGCCTGCCCCTGCGCACTGGGCTTGGCTACGCCCACCGCCTTAGTGGCGGGCACTGGCCTAGCCGCCCGAGCGGGGATTCTGATTAAGGACATTCAAACCCTTGAAGCGCTTCCCTCGATGACGGTGCTTTGCTTTGATAAAACCGGCACCCTCACCGAAGGCCGGCCTGAGGTCACGGCACGGCATGTGCAAAG
>CBFHVZ010000027.1:0-15400 GCA_965659195.1 Litorivicinaceae bacterium | reverse complement strand
GCATAGATACGACGGGTGAATCGTTCATAAGCCGATAAGGGCCCCGTTCATTCGTTGAATTCAGCGTCTAAAGATGCTCCTATGATGAATTGATGTTGCAGGCGCGAAATTCCAAGCGCAACAACGACAAAGGAATGCCCAGTCATCAGTCACTCGGAGGACGCCTTGCTAACTGAAGCCACTGCGCTCATGTGGGCGGCATTGCTTGAGCAACCGCTGTTGTTTGCCTTTTTGGCCATCCTGCTGGAAGTGCCTCGCTACACCGGCTCGATTGTGGTGTTGCTCATCACTTCGTTTCGGAAGCAACCCAAAGCGCCCGAGGGGTCTGAAACGGTGACGGTCATTGTCCCGGCCTTCAACGAGCGAGAGAATATTGAACAGGGCCTCGAGCAGCTACTCAAGGGCCATGGTCGCGTTATAGAAGTGATTTTGATCGATGATGGATCCACTGACGGGACCGGACAGCGGATGCAGGCTCTGGCAGCTCGGGATCCCCGGATTCGCGTGTTTCGACACCCAGAGCGCGCGGGTAAAAGTGCGGCGATTAATCATGCAGCTCGGTTCGCCAAGGGTGACTTGCTGCTCACTCTAGATGCAGACACCGAGGTGCATTGGCATACGGTGGCGCTCATGGCGGCCGCTTTTGACGATCCCAAAGTGGCTGGCGCCACCGGAAATTTGCGAGTTACCAATGCCCAGGCGAACCCGATTACCGGTCTTCAATCGTTAGAATATTTGATGTCCATCTCGCTCGGTCGTGCCTTTCTCGAACATCTGCATGCCCTGGCCTGCCTCTCGGGAGCGCTTTCAATGTTTCGGCGGTCTGCGTTTCTAGCCGTGGGTGGGCTCAATGTAGGGCCGGGCGAGGATTTGGAAATTACCCTGCGACTGCGGCATGCGGGATACCGAATTCACTTTGTGTCCGAGGCGATTGCACACACCTACGTGCCCGAAGGAGTTCGAGACCTGGTTCGTCAACGGATGCGTTGGGATCGAGATGCCTTTGCGATTCGGGTGCTGATGTATCGAGAGACTGGCTTAGGACATCGGGGTGAAGGGCTGTCCGATGCGATCACTCGATTGGACTTCAATGTGCTGGAGTGGATTCCGACGTTCTTATTTCCATTTTATCTGGCCGGACTTTTGCTCAGTTATGGGTGGGCTGGCTTCAGTACCCTTATGGTTGGAATTTACGGTGCGCTTTTGGTCTTGTATGTGGCTAATATCATGATGGCCTTTGTGGCTTTGAAGCGTTGGCCCAACCTCTATGACCTGATTTTGTTCCCAGTGCTTCCTTTATATCAGGGCGTGGTCATGAAGTTGGTTCGTTTTGTGGCTTTTTCTTATGAACTTTTGTGTGCAGGGTCTCGTCGAGATGCTTACATACCCGAGCGTATTCGCCGTGCGCTGTATGGTCCCAAAGGAGTGACGCAATGATTGAACGTGACCGCCTGCCTGACCCTGTCAGCAATCGCCGCGTGTCTGCCGGATCTTTGATTCGGTTGTTATACGGCTTATTGATCCTAGGTTTGGGTATCGTCCTCGGCTGGCTGATGATCAAACCGCTGATTTTTTTGCAGACCCCCGGTGAAGTCACCTCGACTAAGGTCATCATGTCAGTGCCTTTCGAGGGGCGTGTGACTGAAATAAATGTGACGCCGGGGCAATACGTGGGCGGTGGCCAGCCTGTAGCCAGTATTGATTCACCTGAATTTCAGTCGAGGCTCCTCGAGTTGTCGATGGCGCTCACCGAGCAACTGAACCAAGAAATCGATCAGAACAGTCGACTTGAGGTGGCGCGGTTGAGTTTGCCGAGCGCGAAAGAGCGGCTGGCATCTGCCACAGACGCTCTGAATCGCTTGAGGGGCGGCGAATGTTTTGCCACTTCCACCTTCTGTGCCCAAGTGTATCGTGAGCATGCGGAAGCGACGAATGCATTGTTGGAGCTGCAAGCATCAGTGTCAGCGGCCGAGCGACAAATTCAGCGAACCATGGCCTTGCAGTTGCAAATCCAAGGATTGCAGAAACAGGTCTCGGATGCTTTCAACAACGGCCGTGTCAGAAGCGCTGTCAGCGGAGTCATATCTTCGCGGATTGCAGATGAGGGGCAAACCGTGCTGCCGGGTGAACCGATCGTTGCAATTTTAAGTGTGCGTGATCTGCACATCGAGTGGTTTTTAGAGCCCGGTTATCTGCGCAGGCCCAATGTTGGTGATGTCGTGTATGTGATGGCGGGGCCGCGTGTATTGAGGGGTACGATCACCGAATTGTTATCGATTGCCGATCGTCCAGACACGGCGTCGTCCATTTTTCGAGCCCCCAGCAGTGGGCAGTTGGTCCGAGTGGAGCTCGATGAAGGACTTCAATACCCGCCTTTGCTTTCACCGGTCGAAGTCCGCTTTAACTATTGGCCATTGTTTGATGACGCAGTCGATTTTTACTTGCAAGTGATGCGGAGTGCCGGTGTCTGGCAGTAAACAGGATCAGCGCGAGCAGCCCGATCTGCGCGTGCTACACCATTTTTTGTGCGCCTATGTGGGACCGGCCTCGGACTTTTTCGATGGAGACCTGTGGCTTTGTCCCAAGTGTGGGCGACCGTTGGTTGAAGAGGGTTCAGATTGGGATGTGATTCGCCTGATGGATCCATCTGAGTTGGGTGCGTAGGGACTGAGGGAGGTGCGCTCGTGAAACGTGGGTTGCAAACGATGCTGCTGATCGTCTTAGTAGCGTCAGCCTATCCAGTTCAGGCCAATGAGGGGTTTCCAGTGGTTGACCCGCCACGGTGTGTCAATAATCTAGGGGAAGCCGTTCAGTTCAACCGCCGCTCCCAAGCTCAGGGTGGCTTCGCAGCCGGTCGTGCGTTTCGGGGGGCAGATGGCGTGCCGTCTGTGACCGGTATGAACTACCACCTCGCAGCGCCTGAATTTCAGGCTTTCATTGATCGACATGAATGCGCGCACCATGAGGTCGGTGATGTGGACCGGCCCCATCCGCCGAGAAACAGCTCGGCCCATTTAATGAACGAGGCCATTGCAGATTGCGTCGCCATCCTAAAACTTCGGGACGAGTGGGGCGATGATGGGGCGAAGCTTGCCACACTAAAAGCGGCCCTCAGTCAGGACATGGCGGCCATTGGCTTCCCGCCCATCAGCATCGAGAGTCGCTGGTCGAATATCCAAAACTGTCACGACCGCTATGGCTCAGCCGATGCCTTTATCAGCGGGGTGTTGGCCGAGCGCACGCCGCAATGAAGCTGCTCATTGCGGTGCCTGAAAAGCCAAGCGCTGCTCTTGTCTGACCGGGCATCCCCGTCTAGTCTTAGCGCGTTTTTCAAAGGGACTGTGAGATGTCTGACACCTTGGTAATGACAGGACTTCGTGCGAGAGCCCAAGCATGGGTGGAAGGCCGTCGAGTGACCGCTGCCATTACCGTATTGATTCTCATCAATGCGGTCACGCTCGGCCTTGAAACCGATCACGCTGTGATGGCGGTCTACGGTGAGTGGTTGCTTGCCATCGACCTGGCCATTTTGTGGGTCTTCACTCTTGAGCTGGCCCTTAAGTTGTATGCCTATCGCTTGGGCTTTTTTAAGTCCGGTTGGAACATCTTTGATTTGTTGATCGTCGGCATTGCTTGGGTGCCCGCAAGTGGCAACTTATCCGTACTCCGAGCGCTTCGCGTGCTTCGAGTACTTCGCTTGATCTCGGTGGTGCCCCAGCTGAGACGGGTGATTTCTGCGATTGGCCATTCCATCCCGGGCATGGTCTCCGTGGTGGGGGTCTTGGGCCTGATTTTTTATGTGTCTGCCGTGTTGGCCACCAAGCTCTTTGGGATGCATCCGGACCCCAATATGCAGGAGTGGTTTGGCTCGATCAGTGCGTCGGCCTACACGCTCTTTCAGGTCATGACCCTGGAAAGTTGGTCGATGGGCATTGTTCGGCCGACCATGGCGCTCTTCCCTTGGGCCTGGCTGTTTTTCCTGCCCTTTATCATCATCACGAGCTTTGCCGTCTTGAACTTCTTTATCGGCATCATTGTCGATTCGATGCAAATCGCGCAAAAAATGGAGGCCGAAGCCAATGGTCCCCAGCCTACTGATCCTGCGACACAAGCGGACGTGGCCGAATTGTTGTCAGAGCTTAAGGTCCTGCGAACCGAGGTGTCGGAGCTTAAGGCGCGTCAAAAAGGAGGCGACCCCGTCGGATAACAGGGCCTAAGAGGTGCACCGCCAAATCAGGACGGGGTACACTGGCTCTTTTAGGCGACCGGCCCACTCTATGCAGGACAGCATCCCCGAGACCATCGACAACCAAGCGGCCTGGGAAACGCTCTTTGGTGCGCTCGACTTCGATGACGGCCATCAGCAGGCGCGATGGTCGGATGAGGTGGAACGTCGTCTCAAAGAAAACGGCCTCACCTACCAAGCGCACACCTCTAAGCACCACAAGCACCGTCAAGGCCAGCTCGATGTGGTGCCCTATTTGCTCGATGAAGCAAGCTTTGAGACCTTAGCGCGCGGTCTGACCCAACGGGTTCGGTTTTTTGAGGCGCTCTTAAATGACCTCTACGGTGAGCGAAACGTGCTCGCCGATGGCTCGGTGCCGGCTGATTTGTTATTCGCCAATCCGGAATATTTGATTGAAGCCCATGGGTTGAATCCGCACACGCCCTGGATCAGCTTTTTGGCCCACGACGTGATTCGAAATGCCGATGGCCAGTGGATGGTACTGGGCCAAAGCACCCGGGCGCCGGCCGGTCTTGGCTATGTGCTTGAACGACGGCTGATTATGTCGCGGGTGATGGGGTACTTGCTCCGTCGGCTGTCTGTGAAACGGTTGTCGGGCTTCTTCAGAACCCTTCGGTCGTTCTTGCGCGCCGATTCCAGAGATCAGGATTTGTCGATCTTGATGACGCCTGGGCAGTCGGTCGAAAGCTATTTTGAACACGCCTTTCTCGCCAATCATTTGGATTTCACCTTGGCGGAAGGCGATGACCTGACCGTTCGTAACAACCGACTGATGTTGAAGACCTTAAGTGGGCTCCGATCGGTCTCGGGTGTTCTGCGTCGGGTGGTGGACCGTGACGTCGATCCCTTAGAACTCAATGCGTTTTCGCGCCAAGGCACGCCAGGGCTCATGAACGTGGTCCGAACCGGCGGTGTCCGGATGGGCAACGTCCCCGGTGCTGGGGTGATTGACTCACCACTCTGGATGGGCCGCTTTGAGGGACTCTGTCAGAAGCTCTTGGGCGAGGAGTTGCTGATCAAATCCGTGCCTGCTTTGTGGCTTGGGGATGCCGATGAGCGGGCCGAATTTGAGGCTGTTTGGCCTGAGGTGTTGGTGCGCCATGGTGCGGCCTACCCAGCCGGTGAATCCTTTGTGGTGCGGGACTTGTCGGCGGCCGATCAGGCCGCACTTCGGGCACGGATTGACGCCGATCCTGCCGCCTGGGTGGGTTGGGTGGCCTTGGATTTGGAAACGGTCACAGTGGCTAATGGCGTCGAGCGCGAGCAGGCGCATGCGGTACTTCGGCTGTACACGGCACAGTCGCAAGATCAAAAAGTGGATGTCATGCCTGGCGGCTTGGCCGCCTGTAACCACGATTTGCTGTGGGCACAGCTTCGCCCCAACACCCCTGAGCGCTACAAAGACCTGTGGGTTATGGGCGATGAGCCCGACACTCAGCTCTCGATGTTTGCCGAGATGGATTCGGTTGCGCTTGGGCCACTGGATCAATCGATGACCCCATCGCGGGTGGCCGATGCCATGTTCTGGCTCGGGCGCTACATCGAGCGGGCCGATGCCCTGACGCGACTCATCCGCGAAGTGTTGACCGGCATCATCGACGTGCGTATGGAAAAGCGCCAAGCGGCCCATTGGCTGTTGGGGGTGCATGTTCATTCGGATGCAGAGTCCGATGAAGCGGTGACCGCGGACATCCATCGTCATCTATTTGCCAAGTCAGCGGTCGGTGGACTGCCTGATCTGGTCAACTCCATCATGCGCAACGCTCGGGCGACCCCGGACTATTTGAGTGACGATGCGTGGCGGGCCTTGGTGAATCTAGAGCAGATGGTGCTTCGGATGGCGGGGATGAAACAGGCCGATGCGGGCCGGCTGCTCGACCAAGTGGATTTGGTGTTGATGCAGTTGGCGACCTTCTCAGGGCTGAATAACGACACCATGAGTCGCACTTTTGCCAACCGCTTTATGGACATCGGTCGACACCTGGAGCGGGCCAGTAAAACACTGATTTTATTAAATTATGCGCTCCACACGTTAAAGCCTCAGGACATCGATCAGTGGGAGATGGTGTTGGAGGTCACCGATACGGTCATGACCTACCGGCGACGGTTTAGGACGCGATTGCACCCAACGGCGATTCTGGATTTGTTGTTATTGGATGTGGAAACACCGCGCTCCTTAAGCTATCTATCGGCTCGACTGGAACGTCAGGTGCATGCGCTGCCGGTGCAGCAATTGGGCAGCCGGAAGAACCAATTGCAACGGTTGGCGTTCAGTATTCACGCCAATCTGCAAATGAGCTCGGTGGATGATTGGATGACCGCGCAGGGCACGGCGAAGAAGCCTTTGTTTGAACATTTAGACGGGATGATTGAGCAGCTTGCCGGGTTAAGTGAGGCCATTACCTTGGCCTATTTCAGTCTCGCCGATGTGCCGCAGCAACTGGTGAAGGTGAGCCGATGAAATATCGCGTTCGCCACAAAAACCGCTACCAATACGACCAGCCCGTGAGTCTCTGCCACAACGCGGCCTGTTTATTGCCACGTGACACCCTGAACCAGCAAGTGATCAGCAGTCGCTTGATCATTTTGCCGGTGATTGAGTCGGTCACTGAGCGGAAGGATCTGTTTGGCAACCGCTTGTCTGCGTTTTCAGTGGAAGAGCTGCACAGTGAACTGACGGTGCTGGCCGAGTCGGAGGTTGAGGTCCGGGTTAATCAGCTCGAGGGCGCGACCGGTGTGGCCTGGGATCAGCCCATGAACATCCCGGCGAAGAGCCGACTCTATTTGCGACCTAGTGTGTATGTGCCGACCCAAGACATGACCATTCGTGGGTTCGCAGAGCCATTTTTCACCCCAGGCCGTGACTTGTTTTCAGTCTGTGACGCGATCAATCAACACATCTTCCATGAGTTTGTTTACGACCCAGGCTTTAGTGATGTTGAGACCCCAGTGCATTGGGTGTTGGCGGAAAAGCGCGGGGTCTGTCAGGACTTTGCGTATTTGATGCTTTCGGCGCTTCGAAGCCATGGCGTGGCGTGTCGCTATGTGTCGGGGTATTTAGAGACCGATCCGCCGCCGGGCCAGCCTAAGTTGATGGGCGCGGATGCGTCCCATGCCTGGGTCTCGGTCTTTATTCCGGGAACGGGCTGGGTCGATTTTGATCCCACCAACGGGATCAACCCCTCCGAGCGCCACATTACCTTGGCGTGGGGGCGAGACTACGCCGATGTGGTGCCGTTGAAAGGATTAATGACCGGCGGCTCTCAGCATCAGCTTGAGGTCTCAGTCGACGTCACGCCAGCCGACTGATCAGGCATCGCGTTCAGCGATTGCCTGTGCATCGGCCAGAATTCGTTCGGCGTCTTCCACGTGCAATGACTCAACCAGCCGTCCGTCTAACACACAAAGGCCTTCCCCGGCCTGTTGTGCGGCCGCCCAGGTATCGACAATCCGGGTGGCCCGGTCTATGGCCTCGGGACTCGGTGAGAAATGGCGATGGGCGGCGTCAATTTGTGAGGGATGAATCAGGGTCTTGCCATCAAAGCCGAGGGCGCGGCCTTGCGCGCACTCCCGATCCAATCTCTGGGCGTCATTGAGGTTCAGACACACGCCGTCGAGTACGGTGAGCTGTTGGGCACGGGCTGCCATCACACACTGAGACAAAGCCCAGGTGAGTCCCAGTCGATCCGGATGCGGGGGTGTTCTCAGGCATTTGGCGAGATCTGACGTGCCCATCACCAATGCTGACACTCGGGGATGGGCTCCTTTAAAGGTGTGTGCGTTTAACACGCCTTCTGGGGTTTCTGCCATCACCCACAGGGCGACCGATGCCGGGTAGTTCAGGCGATCCATGGCCTCACCCACCGCGGCAATCTGCGCGTGTGTCTCGGCTTTGGGGAGTACGATGCCATCGATCGGCGCGTCGGCGAACGCGGTCAAATCATCGACATGCCAGGCGGTCTCGGTGCCATTAACCCGAATAAGACACGCCCGGTAGCCCCAGGTGGCTGTGATCAGTGCGGCGCGCGCGGTCTCGCGTGCGTGTGCTTTGGTGTGGGGTGCCACCGCGTCTTCCAAGTCGAGGATCACGGCATCCACCGCCATCTGTTGGGCTTTGGCGATGGCCCGCTCATTGTGGGCGGGCATAAATAAACAAGAGCGTCTCAGTGCCATGGCATCCCTTAGGGCGACGGGTTAGGTTGTTGGGTATGAATCGCCTCAATCCCAGCCATGACCTCGGCAGACAAGGTGAGGCTGTGGCTGTCGATGTTCTCTTTAAGCTGCTCGAGGGTTGTCGCCCCAATGATGTTGGAGGTGACAAAAGGCCTTGAGGTTACAAAAGCCAGCGCCATTTCGGTGAGACTCAATCCGTGAGAGTCGGCCAGGGAAGCATAGGCCTCAGTGGCTTTGATCGCTTCAGGGTTCGAGTATCGGCTGAATCGATCAAAAAGCGTTAAGCGTGCGCCTTCTGGGCGCTTTCCGCCTAAGTACTTGCCCGAGAGCATGCCAAAGGCCAGTGGGGAGTATGCCAGCAGACCGACCTGTTCTCGGTGGGCGACTTCCGCAAGGCCAATCTCAAAGGTGCGATTGAGGAGCGAATACGGGTTTTGGATCGAGGCGACGACGGGAAGGCCTTCGCGACGGGCGATTTCCAAAAAGGTCATCACACCCCAGGGCGTCTCATTGGAGAGCCCAATGGCGCGCACTTTACCGCTGACCACCAAACTCTCCAGCGCGGTCAAAATCTCATCGATGGGCGTTTCATCGGCTGCGTCCTCATGGGTATAGCCCAAGCGTCCAAAGTAATTGGTGTTTCGGTCGGGCCAGTGCAGTTGATACAAATCCACGTAGTCGGTCTGCAGTCGATTGAGTGAATCGTCGATGGCAGCCTCAAGATGGTTCCGTTGATGGCGTGGACCGCCACGAAAATACTTCACCCACTCACCGGGTCCACAGGCCTTAGTGGCGAGAATCAGATCGTCGCGACGGCCCCGCTGGCTGAGCCATGAGCCAATGTATTGCTCGGTCCGTCCTTGAGTGTCGGCCTTGGGCGGGACGGGATAGAGTTCGGCGGTATCGATGAAGTTAAGGCCTCGTTCATCGCAGGCGTAGCTCAACTGGGCGTGAGCCTCGGCTTCGGTGTTTTGCTCACCCCACGTCATGGTGCCTAAACACAGTGACGTCACTTCTAATCCAGTGCGTCCGAGGGGTCTTTTTTCAATCATTGGGGCCTCCTTGGGTTGCCAACCGAGCCAACCCGTCATCCATACGTGCCATTGCTTCGGTTAAGGTGGCGGGCGAGCAGCCGAAATTCAACCGAAAGCATCGTGGATCGCCAAAGGCACGGCCGCCAGACACCCGAACGCCACACTCCGCGAGGATGGCATCCGGATCCAGATAGGGGGTTTTAAACCACGCCAAGAAACTGGCGTCCCCAAGCGAAAGAGTCAGCTCAGGGTGGGTGCTGGCCCACTGGAGGACCAAATTGCGGTTGGTTTTTAAGGCGTCCAACAGCTCTGCGTGCCACGCCCAGCCTTCACGAAGGCACGCTTCAGTGATCTGGGCGGCTAAGGGCGTCACGTGCGGCATGGCCTGTTGCAGTTGTTCAAATCGATGCCGTGTCTTTGGCTCTGGGATGATGGCGACGGCACAGGCAAAGCCTGCCACATTGAAGGTTTTGGTGGCGGCCATCAGGGTAATCGTCGGCTGATCGATCGGGGCTTCCCGCCCAAGTGGGCAGTGTGGTGTGGCATTCAGTCGCAGATCCGCCCAGATTTCATCCGAGACCAGCAGGCTTTGCGCGCTCGCTGCTTGGCCGATTAGGTCGCGGACAAAGGCTGAATCGTAGACGGTGCCGCCCGGATTTTGTGGGTTGCACCAGAGGACCGCGGACGCCCCCTGACACGCGGCGAGCGCTTGGGCAATGGCCGAGCGGTCGCAGCCCAGACTGGCATAGGAAGAACCGTTGTCTTGGGTGAGGGCGACCGGATGGTGGCGCCGTGCCTCCAGGGGCGGGATCGATCGGAAATAGGGGTAAATTGGGGTCGGGGTGACGACATCGGTCACCTCTGGGTGAGCCATCAACGCCATGCGCATCGCCGGGACGACCCCGGCGACTGGTACGATCCAATCCGGATCAATGGCCCAATCATGACGGGTGTTTAAATGATCGACCCAGGCGGCGCGGAACCCCTCGGGTTCGCGGCCGTAACCAAAGACGCCGTGCTCGAGTGCTTGGGAGAGGACCCGGTGCACCACGGGTGGCGGCGCACAATCCATGTCGGCCACCCACAGCGGCAACTCACCGGCTGGGTAGGTGGCCCACTTTAGGCTGTCATGACGACGACGGGTCTCAGGCGTTGGGTGCCATTCCACATGGGCCTCAGTCTGCCAGTTTCCGATAGCGAACGCGGGTCGGCACGATCTCACCGCCCAAACGCTTCTTACGATCCTCCTCGTACTCGGTGTAGTTGCCTTCAAAGAAGGTCACTTGCGAGTCGCCCTCATAGGCGAGGATGTGGGTCGCAATCCGGTCTAAGAACCAACGGTCGTGCGAGATCACCATGACCGTGCCTGGGAAGCTCAACAGCGCCTCTTCGAGTGCGCGGAGGGTCTCGACGTCCAAATCGTTGGTCGGCTCGTCGAGTAACAAGACGTTGCCGCCTTGCTTTAAGGTGTTGGCTAAATGCAGTCGGTTCCGCTCACCGCCTGAGAGGTCTTTGACAAACTTTTGCTGGTCGCCGCCTTTGAAGTTAAAGCGGCCCAAATAGGCTCGCGACGGAACCGAGTAGTTGCCGACGGTGATGATGTCTTGGCCGTCTGAGACTTCTTCCCAGACGGTTTTCTTGCCGTCGAGGGCATCGCGCGACTGATCCACGTAGGCCAGTTTGACGGTGTCGCCGAGCGTCACCGAACCGGCATCTGGGGTTTCGACGCCGGTGATCATCTTAAACAGGGTGGATTTACCCGCGCCGTTGCCGCCGATGATGCCGACGATGGCGCCGGCTGGGATCGAACAGGTGAGGTTGTCGATCAGCAAACGCCCTTCGAAGGACTTCGAGACCCCTTCGACTTCAATCACCTTGTCGCCCAAGCGAGGCCCAGGTGGGATGTAGATTTCTTGGGTTTCGTTTCGTTTTTGCGTGTCTTGGCTTTGCAGCTCTTCAAAGGCTTTAAGACGCGCTTTGGATTTGGCTTGGCGGCCCTTGGCGTTTTGCCGCACCCACTCCAGTTCGCTTTTGATGGTCTTCTGACGCGCTTCTTCGGTTTTCTGTTCTTGGGACAGCCGTTGTTCTTTGGCTTCAAGCCAAGTCGAATAGTTGCCTTCAAATGGGATACCGCGGCCGCGGTCGAGCTCCAAAATCCAACCGGCGGCGTTGTCTAGGAAGTAGCGGTCGTGGGTTACGGCGACGACTGTGCCGTCGAAATCAACTAGGAAGTGCTCAAGCCAGGCCACGGATTCCGCATCCAGATGGTTGGTGGGCTCATCGAGCAGCAGCATGTCGGGTTTTTGCAGCAACAGACGACAGAGCGCAACACGGCGCTTTTCACCGCCTGAGAGGTGTTCTATTTTCGCGTCCCAAGGTGGGAGTCGCAGGGCGTCGGCGGCCTGTTCGAGCATGCGGTCGAGTTCCCAGCCGTTGACCGCATCGATTTTATTTTGCAGTTCGCCTTGCTCCATCAGCAGATCGTTCATTTCATCGTCGGTCATGGGCTCGGCAAAGGCCATTGAGATCTCGTCAAACCGGGTCAGCAGGGTTTTGATTTCAGCCACACCTTCTTCCACCGCGTCGCGAACGGTTTGCGTCGGATCAAGCTGCGGTTCCTGCGGCAAATAGCCGACGTGGATGCCAGGCTGTGGCCGGGCTTCGCCGTCGATTTCGGTGTCGACCCCGGCCATGATGCGAAGCAGTGATGATTTACCCGAACCGTTCAGGCCGAGTACGCCGATCTTGGCGCCTGGGAAAAATGACAGGGAAATGTCTTTTAGAATCTCTCGTTTCGGGGGCACGATTTTGCTAACCCGATTCATTGTGTACACAAACTGTGCCATGTGACGAAATGCCTTTTGTTGAACGCCGTAAAGCGTGAAGTGTGCGTGCTTGGCGCAGAGAACTCAACGCCGATGATTCTTGGCGTTGGTGTGATGGCGATCAAGGGGGAGCAAAGGCGGCCGTTTGCATGGGCCTCCCGAGCTGAGTTGGGTATGCTAGGACGCTAACGAAGGAGAGTTATGCGTATTGTTCCTGTGTTTGGCGGACCCAAAACGCCAGTGGCTCTGTGGTGGGTGGTCGGCGTCATGTTGGCTATTGAAGGGCTTTTGCAGCTGTCGGACCAGGGATGGTTTGGTGCCGTCGACTGGCGAGCCTTGGCAATTTCCTACGGCGCCTTTTGGGATTTTCTGTTCCCCCCAGGGCGGGTCGACCAAGCCTTATACCCAGGTCAGGCTTATGGCATGTGGGTCACGCATGCACTCTTACACGGCGGGACGCTCCATGTGTTGATGAACACTGTGATGTTGTTGGCCTTGGCTAAAACGTTGGCCTTGGTCTATGGCATGCGCGTGTTAACGGTCGGGCTCTTGGCCGGTGCGGTGGGTGGTGCCTTGGGGTTTGGGCTTCTCGAGAACACCCATGCCCCCATGATCGGCGCCTCTGGTGTGGTCTTTTGTTTGCTGGGGTGGTGGTTGGCGGCCAGTCGGCAGTGGATTCGGGTCCGAGGCGGCAGGCCGCGCTCCATTCTGTCTCTTGTGATCGCCTTGGTTGTGGTGCACCTTCTCTTGGATGTGTTCATGGGTGGAGCCATTGCCTGGCAGGCGCACTTAGGCGGCTTTGTGGTGGGGTATTTCCTCATGCCTTGGGTGGCCGGTGAGCCCCAATAGGGGCGGGGCGATTTTGGGGGCTGATGTGCGTGCGACCGAAAGACCGCCGGGTGTTGTCATAATTCATTGTCATTTTTTATTCATATTCAATAAAACCAATAAGTTATGATCATATAATTATTACAATCCGCACATAATGCATGCATATAAAGCGCAATCGGTGCTAGTTTTTCATAAAACAGCACGGGAGAAGGCGTATGTGGAACCGAGTGATGACTGCCAGTGTGTGTGCCCTTGGCTTGAGTGTCAGCGCAATGGCTGAGGCAGCCGAGCCGCCGCGCGGATTGTCTGATTTCATGGGGTGTTTGGAAGTCTTTCATGAACCGGAAGCAAACCGGCTTAGGGTGACCACCTTGTTTTGTGGGTCCAACGAAGACGGCAACTTGCCGGCTGAATTTGAAGTGCGCCATCACGCCATGGCGGTGATCGGTCAGTCGACGCAGACCGTGGAGTACGTCTTACAAACCATGGTGCGCTCTAAGGTGCCTTTCACCGTGACCGCGGTCGAGGCGGCCGGGCAGCGTGCTCAGTTTGTCACAGACACCTCAAAGACCTGTGCCCCGACCGAGACTGGATGCTGGTATGAGACCGCGGTCAGTTGGTCGCTGGCGTCTGTGGTGGGTGTCAGTGTCGCGTCTGAGCGTCTGACGTATCGCTTGGGATCCAGCGCTGGTGCTCTGGACTTGTCGCTCAATGCGCAAGAGCTTCAGGCCTTAACGCTCTTCACCGAAGGCCTTTTAGTGTCTTTACCGGATGAGTCTCCGGCCTACACCGGCAACCCGATCTAAGAGTTTCTCAGAGGCAGCTTGGGTCACTGTGGCATACTGACGGTATGTCACAGTCGCCTGGTCCTGAAAATCCCTTCCTTAAACTGTCTTGGATCGAATTCTTGGCCGTGCAAACGCTTGTCATCGCGTTCTTTCCGGTGTCTTTGGCGGTGGTATGGTTGGCCTTTGGCTCGAGAACGACCGCGCAGTTGGTCCGTGCATTAATCGTTGATTGGGTGCAAACCCTCTTTGTGTTACTGGGGCTTTTGGTCTTACTGTTCGGTGGTCTGATCTGGGGGATTGTGAGTTGGCTATGATGTGGGTGCGGGTGGCGCTTTTGAGTCTGGCATTGGCCATTGGGCTTGGGGCATTTGGGGCCCATGGCCTAACGGACCTGGTCAGTGAGTCCCGGCTCGAAACCTGGGAGACCGCCGTTCGCTATCAGGTATGGATGAGTTTGGCCTTATTGGCCTTAAATGCAGGGCGGTTCGCGGTTGTACCCGGTGCGCTTTGGACCATGGCAGCCGGGATGCTGATCTTCAGCGGCAGTTTATACGCGCTGGTCGCGTTGGATCTTGGCATCCTCGGGGCGATCACCCCGATCGGAGGCCTGTTGATGATCGGGGGACTGGTCTGGGCTGCGCTCGGGTATCGCGCGGCATCGTCGTCTTAGCGCACGCGCTGATACTTCAAACGAAGCGCATTACCGACCACGCTCACAGACGATAGGGCCATGGCAAAGCCTGCGATCGCGGGCGTTAACACCCCTGAAATCGCCAAGGGGATACAGAGTATGTTGTAGCCAAATGCCCAAATCAGATTTTGCCGGATGATGCGGCGGGTTTTCCGCGCATAGCCAATGGCATCGAGTACCAATCGAAGATCCGGCCGCATCAGCACCACAGGCGCTGATTGCAGCGCGATATCGGATCCGGAGCTAAGCGCGATGCCCACATGGGCCGCGGCCAGTGCCGGGCCATCATTGATGCCATCCCCGACCATGCCGACGATCTCGCCTTCTGCCTTGAGGGCGTGGATATGGGCGATCTTGTCGTCCGGCGACAAACCTGCGGCCACATGATCAAGGCCGAGGGAGACGCCCAAGGGGTTGGCGACGGATGCGCGATCGCCGGTCAGCATATGGGTTTGCAGACCTTGCTGTTTGAGCGCACTCATCACCTCAGCGCTCTCAGGCCGGAGCCTGTCTTGAAAGGCAACCGAACCCAAGACGTGGCCGTCTTCAGACAGTGCGCTTTCTGTGTCCTCGCCTTGGGGCTGACCGCCGGTTGGATCCACAAAGGCCCACTGACCGAACCGGTAGCGATGCCGATCGGTAGTCACTTCGATGCCTTGGCCGGGTTGGTTGTCGCTGGTGATAACCTGCCAATCTGGCAGTCCCCGATCCGGAAACGCTCGGACCACCGCCTCGGCCAAGGGGTGAGTGGACTCGCGAGCCACGGAGACCAAACGATCGATAAAGCCATCCTCAGATCCACTTTGCACATG
>CBFHVZ010000026.1:12503-16921 GCA_965659195.1 Litorivicinaceae bacterium | reverse complement strand
GGTTGTTCACTGAAAACTCACACCCCCAAGATCGGATCATTGTCAGATTCACCCTGACGAATACGGCATGACCGACGCATGGTGACCCGCTCACGACTGTCTCGTTAAGCTCTTGAAGGCATGCCATCTCGGGCATATGAAAGTTCGTTTTGAGTCGATGGCGGAGACGGAGGGATTCGAACCCTCGATACGCTATTAACGTATACACACTTTCCAGGCGTGCTCTTTCAACCACTCAGACACGTCTCCTTGGAGGCGCGCACTATACCGAGTCTCGCTGCTTACTTCCAGTGAACTCAAAGCCGTGTCAGAAAAGCCTCGGGATCCAAATCAGGCGGCGCAGGACGCTCAGCAATGGGAGTCCCTAAATAAATCATCGCCACCACCTGCTCGTGCTCTTCAAGCTCTAAAGCCCGAGACACTTCACCGGAGTAGGCTACGTTACCGGTCCGCCACATCGCACCCAGACCCAGCATATGAGCAGCGGTCACAATCAACTGCGCGGCACAGCCTGCGGCCACCAACTGCTCGCTTTCCGGGATCTTGTCGTTGTCCTTTGGTGAGAAAATCACCGACAACAAAGTGGGCGCTCTAAGCGCTTTGTTTTTGGCCGCATCAATCGCGTCTTCCGACACATCAACCAGATCACCATGGAGGTACTCGCTCATGGCGTCGCCTAACCGTTCACGGGCCTCATTTTCCAACAAGATGAACCGGTAAGGCCGCAGACGGCCATGATCGCAGGCACGGAGACCTGCGCGCAGCATCAAATCCAAAGCTTCGGGTGACACACCCGGCTCACTCACCCGCGGAATCGAGACCCGGGACAACAAGGCTTCAATGGGCGACATGCACAGTCCTCTTCTAGAGTTCGCTAAACGCTGATTGATTCGTCCTAACTTAGTGCCGAGCGAGCCTCGGAGGCAAGAACTTCGTCGGCTTGAGACTCCGAACCGGATTGATATCCAAGCCACCGCGGCGCACAAACCCAGCCCAAACCACCAGTTCTTCGGGGTTTAAAGCCTGCTTCACATCCTGATAAATGCGCTCGATACAGGCTTCGTGGAAGCCGGTGTGGTTTCGGTAACTGACCAGGTAGGCCAATAACGACTCCGGTTGCAACCGAGCATTGGCGTCGTACTTTACCACCACAGTCGCCCAATCCGGCTGCGATGTCACGGGGCAGTTCGAGCGAAACAGATGCGTGTGATAGCGCGCTTGGGTCGGCACATCGGGGGTCACCACCAATAAACGGGCATCGGGTTCATAGACCGCACAGTCAACCGGCCAATCATCGAGGGACTCCCCTTTAGGGGCTTCAACTGCAAACCGTGCATCGCTCACTGCATACAGACGAAACTCGGGCGCCACACCCAAAGCCGGTGTCAATGCCGACACCACGGCCTCTCTCACCGCCGCCTCATCGTCAAAGCGGTCGTTACTGAAACTGTTTAAAAACAACTTCAGGGACTTCGATTCCACCAGATTGGGGCTGTCCGCCGGCACCACCAACTGGCCGATTCGGCATTCAGGGCGACCCATGGGGTTAAGCCAAGACACTTCCCAACAATTCCACAGATCATGACCGGTAAAACCCGCCGCTTCGATGCCTTCCACACCGCGTGCGAGCGTGCGCGGCACCGACACCAAAACAGACGGATCAAAGACCGTTGGCTGCTCCGAGGTTTGCCCGAGTGGCAGCGCGCCTGCGATGCCCTCAAGACCCGTGATATTGGCCATTAGGAACGGACCCCGGCGCCTTTCGATAAAAGCCGCAAGGCAATCACATAGGCAATCACCGTCATCGAAATCAAGATGCCGTAGGCCACCCAAAGCGACACGTCAGTGACTCCTAAGATGCCGAAGCGGAAGGCATTGACCACATAGAGAATGGGATTTAACTGCGCCACACCGGCCCAGAAGTCAGGCAGCAAATCGATGCTGAAAAAGACACCGCCGAGATACGTCAGAGGCGTCAGCACAAAAGTAGGCACGATGCTCACGTCATCGAAACGCTTGGCATACACGCCATTGATAAAGCCCAACAGGGAAAACAGCACCGCCGTTAATAGGGCAATGGAGACCACGGCCAAGAGGTTGTAGAGGCTCATGTGGGTAAAAAACAGCGACAAAATAGTGACAATCACCGCCACACAAAGCGCACGGGCGACGCCGCCGGTGACATAACCCAAGAGAATGGTTTGATTGGAGATCGGCGAGACCAGCATCTCTTCAATAAAGCGACCAAACTTGGCGCCAAAAAAGGAGCTCGAGACATTGGCGTACGCGTTGGTGATCACACTCATCATGATCAAACCGGGCACAATGTACGCCATGTAATCAAAGCCACCCATCTCACCAATGCGTCGACCGATCAGGCTGCCAAAGATGACAAAATAAAGCGTCATGGTGATCGCCGGTGGAATCAAGGTTTGCACCCATATCCGGGTGAAACGCCGCACCTCAGTCCGCACAATGGTCTGGTACGCCACCCAGTTGGGGTTGCCGAAGTCCTTGGCAGTCGCCTCGTAATTAGCCAACTCACTCATGCCGGGGCTCCCTGGGTCATGGTCACAAACAACTCTTCAAGGCGATTGGTCTTGGTGCGCATGCTGCTCACCTCCACCCCGTGCGCCGACAAACTGGTAAACACTGCGTTTAAGGATTGGCCCTTGTCCACCTCCACTTCGAGAGTCAAGGGATCTGCCAGCTTGCACTCATAGCCTTCAATCACCGGCGCTTCACTGAGCGCGTGCGCCAAATCACACACAAAGGTCACCGTGTGCAGAGTGGCTAGCAAGTCACGGACCGGCGATTTAGCAATGATTTCACCGTGGTTGATGATGGCGACATTGCGGCACAACGCCTCCGCCTCTTCCAAATAATGGGTGGTCAAGATAATGGTGGTGCCCTGTGCGTTAATTTCCGACAAGAAGTCCCACATGCCCCGCCGGAGCTCGATATCAACACCTGCGGTCGGCTCATCCAAGATCAATAAATCCGGTTGATGAACCAACGCCCGGGCAATCAACAACCGACGCTTCATCCCGCCTGACAATTCCCTTGAGGCATTGTCGCGTTTTTCCCAAAGCCCCAAGCGTTTCAGATAATGCTCGATGCGAGGCTCGGCCTCTTCCCGCGGGATGCCATGGTATCCGGCGGTATTGATCAGAATGTTCTGTGTCTTTTCGAATTGATTGAAGTTGAACTCTTGAGGCACCACGCCCAACCGCCGCTTGGCCATCGCAAAATCGGTGTCGATGTCATAGCCCATCACAGACACCTGACCGGCTGTTTTATTCACCAGCGAACACAAGATGCCAATGGTGGTGGATTTACCGGCCCCGTTGGGGCCCAAAAGGGCAAAAAAATCACCCCGTTCCACCGCCAAATCAATGCCTTTCAGGGCAGTAAAACCGTTGTCGTAGGTCTTGGTTAAGCCTTTAATGTCGAGCGCGTAGGTCACAAACAATCCAATGGTGTGTCGAAAAACAAGAGGCCAAGAGGATACCGAGATGGCCTTCACAATGCATCCGTCAATGACGTCAACCGGGCCTGAATTCAAGGCATAAAAAAGCCCGATCACTCGGGCTTTTTGAATATGGAGCGGGAAACGAGACTCGAACTCGCGACCCCAACCTTGGCAAGGTTGTGCTCTACCAACTGAGCTATTCCCGCAAGTGGCGTCCCGTAGGGGATTCGAACCCCTGTTGCCGCCGTGAAAGGGCGGAGTCCTAGGCCTCTAGACGAACGGGACTAACCGAGAGTTTCCTAAACCCAGGCCTAGTTGGGCATCAGCGGAAACAGGCGCGCATTATGCCAGCGCGAGCACGAAGTGCAAGGCCTTGATGAAAAAAATCCACTGCATTTAGCTTCGAGCCATGACCTCGGCAGCGGCCTGAATCACCACCCCGTGTCTCGCAGCGAGACGCTTCGGCTCTCTGTCATAACCGCCGCCAATGACAGTGGCGCACGGAATCCCCGCATCCCGGATTCTCGCAATCACCCCATAATCACGGGCCCAGAGGCCCTCTGTGGTGACCGAAAGCCGACCCAGCGCATCCTCGATATGGACATCAGCGCCTGCGTCGTAGAGCACAAAATCAGGACGCCAGCTCGCCAACACCGACTCGAGGGTATCGAATACCGCCGCCAGATAGGCTTGATCGGTCATGCCATCGGGCAAATTGACATCGAGATCACTGGCCATCTTGCGCGCCGGAAAATTTTTCTCTGCATGGATAGAGCAGGTAAAACTGCCTGGGTGGTCCGCTAATAAGGCAGCGGTGCCGTCGCCTTGGTGCACATCGCAATCAAAGACCAGTACCCGAGAGGCCAGCCCCTCACCCGTCAGATACCGCGCACAGACCGCGAGGTCGTTGTAGATACAAAAACCGGAACCCCGAGCACGGTGCGCA
>CBFHVZ010000026.1:0-12404 GCA_965659195.1 Litorivicinaceae bacterium | reverse complement strand
TGATGCGTGCCGCCCGCCAAATGGCTGGCCAAGCCGTCACGGAGCGCCAGCTGGCAGGTCAACACTGAGCCGCCTAAGGCTAAAATGGTGCGAGCCGCCAAGCCTTCGCTCCAAGGCAGACCGATCTCTCTGAAGGCCTTGGCATCCAGGGTGCCGGCTTGGAAGCCCTCGACATAGTCCCGAGCGTGCACCGCCGAGACCACATCGATTGGGCAGGGTGCGGGTCGATGCAGCTCAGTGTGGGGCACATGGGTGTCGACCCAGTCTTTAAGGTGGCCGAACTTGGCCATCGGAAAGCGATGATTTGCCGGGAACGCCGGGCTGTAACCCGGATCCCAGACAATCGGCAGTGGCCTCACCGGCCGATACCGACGTACTCCCAGCCTTGTTCCCTCAAGCGCTTCGGATCGTATTGGTTGCGACCGTCAAAGATCGCCTTCGCCTTCATGACCCGCTCCATGGCCTTGAAGTCTGGCTGCCTGAAGAGATTCCACTCGGTGGCGAGAATCAGCGCGTCGGCTTCTTTGACCGCATCGTATTGGTGATCGCACAGGTGTACCGTATTCCCAATCCAGGCAGCCTCGATTTCGTGGGTGATGGTGTCCATAGCCACCGGGTCGTAGGCCTTCACCACCGCACCCCGTGCCACCAATTCACGGATCATGACAGCCGAGGAGGCTTCACGCACATCGTCGGTGCCCGGCTTAAACGCCAAGCCCCACATGCCAAATACCTTGCCCGTCAAATCATCCCCATAGCGCTCAACAATGCGCTCCACTAAGCGATGCTTTTGCAGCTGGTTTCGGTCTTCCACCGCCTGCATCAAAATCGGTGAGAAGCCGACGTCTTTCGACATCCCTAAGATGGCTTTGACATCCTTTGGAAAACACGAACCGCCGTAGCCACAGCCCGGGAAAATAAAGCTGAACCCAATCCGTGGATCGGACCCGATGCCTTTACGGACATTTTCCACATCGGCACCGAGACGCTCACAAAGATTCGCCATCTCGTTCATAAAAGAGATTTTGGTCGCCAACATCGCATTGGCGGCGTACTTGGTCATCTCCGCATCGCGGATACCCATAAACATCAGCTTGTCCCGCGTACGACTGAACGGTTCATAGAGCTCACTCAACACGTCGCGTGCACGATCCGAGTCGGTCCCAACGACCACACGATCAGGACGCATAAAGTCTTCAACCGCCGCACCCTCTTTCAGGAACTCCGGATTACTGACCACGTCAAAGGCAATCGACACCCCACGGGCGGTTTGCGCGGCTTGAATCGCCTTCGCCACTTTCTCCGCGGTACCCACAGGCACAGTCGACTTATCCGCAACCACCAAATAATCGGTCATGTGTGTCCCGATGCCACGCGCCACATCCAACACATAGCGGAGATCGGCCGAGCCGTCTTCACCGGGTGGCGTGCCTACCGCAATCATCGCGACCTGAGTGCCTTCCAGTGCAGCCGCTAGGTCGTCGGTAAAACTGAGCGATCCACGCTCAAAGTTTCGGACCACGATGTCCTCTAAACCCGGCTCATAAATCGGGATCTCACCGCGATTTAAGCGAGCCAGCTTGTCTTTATCGACATCAACACAGACCACCTGGTTGCCCATTTCCGCGAAACAGGCGCCAGTCACCAGTCCAACATACCCTGTGCCTACTACAGCCAATTTCATCGTGTTTAGCGTCCGTTCTTGTAAAAAGTTTCGTAACAGTAATTGGTGGCATCCACAAAGCCATCAATGGAGCCGCAATCGAATCGGCGGCCTTTAAAGCGATAAGCCAATACGCACCCATCGGCGGCCTGGCGCTTCAGAGCGTCGGTGATTTGCAACTCGCCGTTTTTACCGGGCGGCGTTTCCCGCAAAATATCAAAAATATCCGGCGTTAAAATGTATCGACCGATGATGCCGAGATTCGACGGTGCCTCTTCTTTGGCGGGCTTCTCCACCATGTCGGTAATCCGATAGACCCCGTCTTTGAGAGGCTCACCGGCGACCACCCCATACTGATGGATATGCGACTCGGGCACTTCCTCGACCGCGACGATCGAACAACGGAACTGTTTAAAGAGTGTCACCATCTGCCTCAACACGCTGTCTTCTTCGGCGATACACAAGTCGTCTGCCAAGACCACGGCAAACGGTTCGTCACCGATTAAGGTTTCGCCGGTCAAGATCGCATGACCTAAACCCTTCATTTCTTTTTGACGGGTGTAAGAAAACTCACAGGTGTCAATCAGCTTCCGCGTCGGCTGAATCAAATCTTCTTTTCCGGTCCCACGAATCTGATCTTCCAATTCGTAGTTCTTGTCGAAATGATCCTCGATCGCCCGCTTACCGCGACCGGTCACAAAGCCGATTCGCGTCAAACCCGCATCCACGGCCTCTTCGACCGCATATTCAATCAGCGGCTTATTCACCACGGGGAGCATTTCTTTCGGGGAGGACTTGGTCGCAGGCAAAAAACGGGTCCCGTAGCCGGCCACGGGAAACAAACACTTATGGATCATCCGGACTCCTTCGTCACGAATCTGTCACTTAAACGTCATAAAGATAGCAGATTCAATGTGACGATTCCGTGTCGATTTACGACGGTGGGGTTTTAAAGAACTCGCCCTCAAATCGATCCACGGTCCCACCCGGTCGTTGCGAGATCCAATCAGACCGGGACAGCGCCCAGCCAAAGGGCGTCTGCCAATCGGCTCGACAGCCCAATTGCATGAATCCACGCCGGTCTTTTAACAGCAAACAACGATACCTGAGTCTTTTCTCGAAAAGCTCGGTCGCCACCCACGACTCGGGTGCGGCCGGCAACAACCATCGGCTGGCATGGACTTGAGAAGACGCGTCCACACCAAAGGCTTCGACTGGGGTCAACACACCGACTTCCGGGGGATCAATGGCCAACTGCACCAGACTCATTTGTGACAAGACCTGACGGCTGACTTCGCTGTTGGACAGCGGAAGCGCAATCGCCCACCAGGCCATCGCCACCAAATGCACCACCCCAATCAGCGCAAGCACCAAAGTAGCCGCACTGATCACCGTCTCCAATAACAGGCCACCCAAGGCTCTTGGGTGTCTAACGGCAGAGCCCGTCACCGCCCTCTCCAACATAGGCCTCTAAACATTGCAGCATCGGCGCAATTGGCTCGAGTCGCTCACTGTCGGGCGCGAGACCTGCGTACATAAAAAACTCCATCCTAGCCTGCTTAAGGAGGGCAATACCCAAGTTATAGCGCGCCTCATACATTGACGGACTCGAGGCGAGAGTCCGTCGGTAGGCAGCAATCGCGGTCTCGAGTTCACCCCGACGCAATGCCAAATTTCCCGCGGTGTAGTGCTGTTGCGCTGAGTTCGTCACCGGCTCGACCACCGGGGTGTCCCGCAATAAGGGCGTTTGCTGGCCCGTCGCACTGCACCCACTTAACACACCGACCACACACGCGGTTGCCACTGTCCGTCTCATCGCCCCTCCCAATAGGCCAACACCATTAACTGCCCTTTCACGCGAAGCCACAACAAGTCCTCAGGTGACAACGCATCCAATAAATGCTCAAGCAACAATCGCCTCGCCACCGGGTCGGTCGTGGCCCGGGCTTCGGCGTACTGCGCCTGTGCCCAGGCTGGCAAGGTCACCGAGCGTTCGGTTGAATCATTCGCCTGGGCGAGACCTATCCCACACAGCCAACAGCCAATCAGTGCAGCGAATCGCATGCCAAGCCCTCCATCGCATCCAAACTCACCTCCACCGCATGGCAGGCCCCCTCCGGTCGAGTCGTAAACCGATTGGGATGCAACCACTCCGCTTTGACCACTTGGTAGTCGGCATCTAACCAGATCACCCAAATCGATTCGGCAAACCCGATACTGTGCAGCCCACGGGTACCCGGAAACAACAACGCCCCCTGATGACCGGTGCCGGCCAATCCCAGACATCGATCCCAAAAGTGCTCACAGCGTTTCACGGTTAAATCCGCTTGAATATCGGCCGGATAGTCCGTGTGAAAAAACAAAGCCGGCAGTGGCATCTGCCTCAATGACTCCATGGCAACCTCCCTAGGCTGTGCAAAATAGTGAACGCCAAGACGATGAAGAACATCGGAAAGAAACAAAACATGAGTGGAATCAGAAGCTTCACAGACAGGCCATTGGCTGCCTTCTCAAGCCGCCGGGTGGTCCGTTCACGAAGCGCTCTTGCCTGCTCCACCAGTAACGGTGAGAGATCCGATCCTTGCCGGGCTGATTCGCGCATCGCGAGCCCAAGCTCGAGGGCTTCTTTGGACTTAAGCTCTGAGGCCACAGACACGATGGCGGCAATACGATCCTGACCTTCACGCCGCCTGGCAAATACTTGGGACCCAAAGTGCGCAAGCGGCGAATCCTTTAAGGCCGTCACCGCATGATCAAAGGCCAATCCATGGGCCGCCCCACCGCCGATGGCAATCCGCATCAAATCCACCAGCCAGGGCCAGTAGGCTTTAAACGCCTTCTCATCGCGTCGTCGTTGACCGAGTGCAGCGAGGCGAGACAGAAGGAAATCACACAGCACCCATAGGCCCCAATACACCCAGGCCGCCGGCCACCAAATGAGCCCAAGACAGCCGATCATGACCCGCCGCTTCAGGGCCCAGGATGCCTTGATGCCAATGATCAGCACCCCCACAGCGACTGAGTAGAGACCAGACTCAATCCACACGACAGAGTCTCCCGACCCAGAGATGGCCTACCAACAACAACACAACCGATACACTTAAAAGCGCCCAACCCGCCGGGGTAGTAAAAACAGCTGCGGTGGCACCTGGGCTGAGGGCGATGGCACCGGCTGATAACAGCGGGATTAAAATAGAGAGCATCAACGCCTGCATCCGATGCGTGGCACTTGCAGCTTCGATCTTTAAGCGCAGGCTTCGGCTGTTGCGGAGACTTTGTGCAAGCTCCTCCAGTGTAGCCGCCAACGGACCGCCCAATTTATCGCGTACCAACAAGGTGGCTCCGGCGATTTTCAACGGCTCCATTCCGAGTCGCTCACCTCGCTGCAGCAGCACCTGCCCAAGGGATAAAGACACCTGCCGTTCGGCACGCCAATGATTGAGCTCTTGCAGCACCACGCCGTCGTAATTGGCCTCCGCTTCTTTGAGGGCCCGACCCAAATCGTGCCCGGCTCGCAACTGACGCGCGAGAATGGAAAGAATTGAGTCGAGCTCGGCATCAAGCGCCCGTTTCAGAGCATGCACGCGGCGCAAACGCTTCACCCCGGCAACCCAAGTGGGTGCCGACCAAAGACACCATAGGCTCAAAAACACCGCTACACCGAGGGCCATTGAACCCCCACATCTGACTCGTTTACACCCCAGATGGGGTCCAACAAGACTTGATCGCCTTCTAGGCCGACCACTCGATCGATCGAGCTCAGGGTGCGCCGCCCCGTCGTGTCCCGCCCGACGTGACAAATCACATCAATGGCGCCGGCAATTTGCTCCCGAATCGCACGCACCGGGATCTCAACCCCTGACAACAGGGTTAACACTTCAAGACGTCGAATCGCATCCCGCGCCGAGTTGGCATGCACAGTGGTCATGCAGCCGCGATGACCTGTATTCATGGCTTGCAACATGTCGAGCGCTTCCGGACCACGACACTCACCCACCACCAGTCGATCGGGCCGCATACGAAGGGCATTAATCAACAGATCACGCAAACTGACCGCACCCTGACCTTCCATGTTGGCCGGGCGTGTTTCAAGCCTGACGGTGTGGGGCAAGCCGAGCGACAACTCGGCGGCATCCTCCAGGGTGATGATTCGCTCTTTCGGGTCAATCTCACGACCTAACGCGTTCAATAAGGTGGTTTTTCCGGCTCCAGTCCCGCCACAGACGAGCAAGTTGTCACCGCGACCGACGACCGCCATTAAGTGACGTTGCGCCTCGGCATCGAACATCCCAGCGGCTGCCAGGGCATCGAGCGACTTGAGTCCGGCTTTGAATTTCCGAATGGTCAGCATCGGGCCGTCCGGTGCAATCGGAGGCAAGACCGCATTGATGCGCGACCCATCAAGCAGACGCCCGTCGGCCGTCGGTGACTGCTCATCCAACCGACGCCCCAAAGGCTCGAGCATCCGAAGAATGGCCCGGCGGCAAAAATCTTCGTTGACAAAGACCTCTGGATGAGAGCTTAAACCGGCTTCGCGCTCGACAAAAATCTGGCGATGTCCCACCACCATAATCTCAGAGACCTCAGGGTCGGCAATGACGGACTCCAAGGGTCCAAACCCCAATAAGTCATTGCGCACCTCAGTGGCCACCCGGTCTCGTTGTTCGGCACTGAGAGCCGTCTCACTGGCCAAGGCTTGTTGTAGAAATCGCTCGACTAAGGTGCCTTGATCCGGGCGGAGATCGGGGTCTCCAATCCGTGCTTCTTCCGCCAAATAACGGTCCAAATCCAGCACCAACCGTTCGCGAATCGATGGGTTCATTCATACACCCCCAAGGCGCCACGAGAGCCTGCCATCGGCGTGGCCAAGGTGTGCTGTCGCACCCTTTTCCCTTCCGCGACCGGCCGAATCATGACCCACAGCTCGCGTGCCTCTTCACTTCGGCTCTGAGCGGTTGGAATCCCAGGCAAACCGGCATCGTTAGCCCCTTGTTCCGCGCGTGTGATCCGAGCCAACAACACGGGCTCACCAAGTGAAAATTGACGGTCCGTGGTCACCTCACGACTCGAAAGACCGGGCACCCCCTCAATCGCGACCCCGTAGTCAAGTGCGGTCAGGGACAGATCAATCGACAAGGCCACCGTGTTCAAATCCACCGTGTCAGCGGCCACCGTCATCTCCAAGCCATAGGGTCGAAATTCGGTACTTTGCTCGCCCCCAGGGATTGGGATTTCACCCCCGGCCAGCACCTCACTCGACTGTCCGCTTTGCACACGAATCTCACCGCGAGACCAAAGCTCGGCTTGACCCGACCGCTCGAGAAGACTCAGTTGACTGAACAAATCCAAGGTCAAAAAGCCCTGAGCTGAGTCTTCAGCTGGATTGAGCCCGGCCGATTGACCGCGACCGGAAAGCGTCAAGCTGCCATCGAAGGTGGTCTCCGCGCCCAATTGACGACTCGCCGATCGGGTCACTTCAGCGACCAGCACATCCAACACATACTGCGCCGGCGCCTCCCGGGCTAAACCGGTCACCACCACATCAAAGGCTTTTTCAGAACTCCCACGTAAACACCACAACTGCGTTGCACCGGGCGTTTTTGCAGACAGCAATAATTTACCGGGCGCGGTTTCCACCACAGAAATCACTTGCGCATTGCCCAACGCGACGTGTTCGACCTTCGGGCACTTAACCAAGGTGGTTTCACCCGGAGCCAAGGTGATGCGCTCTGCCGCCATCAATGCAGAGGCCATCCAATAAAGCGCCCCACAGAGTCCTACCCGCTTCATGACAAGCCCACCGTAACCGTGGCTTTGGATTCTTTTCGCTCTTCCGCTACGACAGGCTCAGGAATCCGCTTCAAATCCACCGGCGGACAATGCACTTCTCGGCACAGCGCCAGTTGCACCCGCCCCAACCGGAGGGCTCGTTGCAAGGTATTCAACTGTTTTTCATCCAATAAGAACCAGGTCACTTCATTGACTTCGCCTTCGCCGGCGCGCGTGACCGGCAATCCGCTCAAGACCACGCCCCCTGCCTTGCCCACCTTGGACTCATAGACCAGCGAAGCGCGCGCTTTTGGAGGCAGGGTCCGCGGCAACATACGGGACAGCTCGGCAGGCACCGGCATGAACAAATGACCGGCATCCAGCTGCTCCCCCAGTTCGGTCATGGGATTGGGCATTACCATGTGTGCGGCCAGGGGAGTGCCCGATGTGAGGGTTTGTGACGCCAACGGCCATGCTTGAAGACGAGGATCCTCAGGCGTCAGGGCATCCAACGGCATCCAGGCTAACGGATAGGCCACGGGCTCGAGCGCCTGGGGATCGATGGGCTGACCGGCATCAATCTGCCCTCGAACCACAACCGCGGTCACCAAATCCGGCTTGGGCTCCGGCAGGACCTGAGGCAAGGGCTCATTTCGGTGACTCAAGCCCACCGCGATTCCAGCCACCAACAACGCGGCCGGAGCCTGCCAATACGTCCGCGCCCACTCACGAATCTGCATCACGGACCTCCAGCACCTCAGACCAAATCGCACCGAATTCAGACCCCACCAACCACGCCTGATCGGTTCCTTCGAGTACTGCGATCTGCGCCAAGCATTCCCCTTTCACCCAAAACTCATCCGGTGCAGGGCCCTCTAACGGAATGGCCATGAAGTCGGCCGAGCGAAGCCACGATCGAAGCTGCTCTGCCTGTTTCAGAGGCGACCAATAAATCCATCCAAACGGCGGGGTCTTCTCGGCGCGCATCTCGGGGACCTGGTCAAAACAGGACCCGGCAGCGACGGATTGACTCAACACACACATCAAACACACTCCCATCCATGGCTTAGTCATAGACATTGATCCGTGCAGGCAAGGGCATGTCGCGATGACCGACGACACCGACTGAGGTAATGGCGGACGGCCTGACCTCTCGAAACGGCAAGGGCGACCCAAGCCGTCGGATGAGCTCAACCGAGGCCTGAGTCAGCTTGAGCCCCGTCTCAGACAAAATCAGAGAGTCCTCCATCACGGCCTCATGAAACTCAGAACCTGCCGCCAACCACCCGTCATCACGCAATAAACGGCCCTGCTGATCGACGACAACCGGCATCAGGGATTCGGATGTCTCGGTTGGAATCATTTGGCGATGGGTCAATTGCCGGACCGGCTCATCAGAGAACCACAGCGCTTCCTTCAACCCATCGGTCGCAAGATGTGTGGTGTGCACCACGCTTGCGAACGCCCCTAACAACGCAATCATCAACGCGATTAAAGGCATCACAATCAGCAACTCAATTAAGGCTTGTCCCCTTTGCATTAGGCTCCTCCTGTGAGTTCAGCGCGCCACACAGGGCGCCAGAGATCTGTGTCACCACCCCCTAAAAAACGGGTCCGGCTGGTCGCTTCGACCGTACCCGCCGTCGGGTGTTTAAATTTGAGTGTCAGCGGGAAAATAGAGGGGCCGTGCCATTCCAATAGCCATGGAAGCCCGCGATAGACAAACCCATCGAACACGGTGGAGGCCGAGCTGTCGATGAGCGTTCGCCAACGAAAGCCAAAGAACAGGAATTTTATCCGTGCGGCCAGCTGATCGGAGGCACGCCACCCGCGTCCCGTAAAATCGCTTTGGGTCGCCCCCGAGCGCCTGGCCTCCAATAGCCCTAACACGTTTTGCTGCCATTGACGCCCTGTGTGCCAACCCGCCTGAGGCAGACCCGAAAGTGCCTGCATGGAGAGCCGGGTGTAGTCAGCCGGATTTTCTTCAATGACAGGGATCGCGGCATGAAGCGCGGTATCCAAAGCGGCCCGTCCGCACAGGCTGCCTACACAGACGCTTTCCAACGGCCATTGACCCTCTTTATTTTCAGCCTCCGCCAGGATGCGACTGCCTCCCTTCATCAAAATCTCCGCACTTTGAAACGCCCATTGATGTTGCATGCCCAACGCCACACCAATGCCGCCTTGCAGTTGAATTTTTGCGGTCTCAACCAAGAGCGTCGTGCCGCCCTTGATAAAGGCGTGGCCAAAGGGCAACAGGTACGACAACCCATCGACCATGTCTTTGAGATACCGGGTAAACGATAAATAGGTGGTCAAATGCGCCACCATCAGGTGGCTTGCCAGTATTTTCCGGTTTAAGACCGCCATATCATTGAGCTCGGTGGCCATCTGTGCGGCGGTGGAAAACGCCACTCGGTCGGCCTCAGAGTGCCCTTCAAACCGACGCATCAGGTCAGGCCCTGCCGCCAACCAGGCCAGGGCGGCTGCTAACACCGGTAAAAACACCAAGGTCATTAGCAAGGCCATCCCCCGCTCCCGCACCCTTAGTTGCCATCCAAAGTGGCGTTTTGCCCAACATAATTCCCTAAATGTTTACTGGCGGCGGCCTGTGCCGACGCCTGCAAGGCATTGCCCTCTGCGAAGATCATGGCGACTGAGCCGTCTTGACCGGCGATCTCGTTGGCCACGGCGGCGACCTGTGAGCGGACCGTGCCCCCCAGAAACCCCACGGCGGCAATTGAAGCCACCGCAATCAATCCAACGATTACCAAGTACTCGGATAAGCCTTGGCCACTTTGTTTTGCGACGTAACGATGCATGTGTGTCCTCCTTTGAGACTCCAAGAGAGCCTAGTCGGCAATTTGCAGTTGGCGGAGGCATTGGGACTTGAGTACAGTCAGTGAGAACCGATAAGGAAAAATCATGTGGGATGAACGCTACAGCACACCCAATTATATTTTTGGCACGGAGCCCTGCCGATGGCTGCTCATGAATCAAGACCGCCTGCCCACAGAGGGACGCGCCCTTTCAATCGGTGACGGCGAGGGCCGAAACGGGGTGTATTTAGCCGGTTTAGGGCTCGAGACACTCTCGGTCGATCTATCGGAAGTGGGGCTCCAGAAAGCACGCGAGTTGGCGACTGGCAAAGCGGTCTCACTGGCCACACTCCAAGCAGACCTGGCCGACTATGAACCGGAACCCGGCGCCTTCGACGTCGTCTGCTCGATCTACACCCACCTGCCCTCGCCTGTCAGGGAGACCGTTCATGCCCGCTGTGAGCGTGCCCTGAAACCCGGTGGGTTGTTTATTCTAGAGGCCTATCATCAGAGCCAGGTCAACTACGGGACCGGTGGACCCAAGGCCATTGATCTGCTTTACAGTCGCGATACTTTATTGTCTGATTTCAAACAGATGGATGTATTAGACGCCTTAGACGGTCTGAGTCATCTTGATGAGGGCGACCGTCACCAAGGCCTGGGACATATCGTCCGATTGGTTTTACAGAAACGATAAAAAGGAAAGACAGATGCGCACTCTAATCACCGCTGCCGTCCTGCTAAGTAGCCCATGGGCGCTCGCGGAAGACTACACACCTGATGTGGAAAATGGCGCCTTCTTGCACGCAGAGCACTGCGTTGAATGCCACATGATGGACAATCACGAAGCGCTCTATACCCGCGAAAATCGTGTGGTAAATGAGCGAATTCGCTTGAATGGGCAGGTCAGTGCGTGTGCCCAAGTCTTAAATATGGGCTGGTTCCCAGAAGAGGAAAAAGACGTGGCTGAGTTTTTGAACCAGGAGTATTACAAGTTCGAATCTTAAGCCGAGACTTCCTTAAGCCAGTTTGCACTATTCCATAGGCTTCAAATCGGTCTGTTCCGTGCAGCGCACGAGCATGGCGGCTGATTCCCAGCCGCCTCGACGCATGGTCTGGGCAATGTTTCCCCTGCTCGCAACAGATCTTGTGCTGCACCCACTCGAGCCGAGTGGCTGCTCATAGATTGAGTCTTGCCTGCCCTCAAACTGTGAGAAGCACAACCCGCGTGAACAAAAGCGCACGGCATGAGAGGTTTGATACAAGGTGCTGATTTGCTCACTCTGCAGACCATTACCAGTTCAAACACAGTACAATCAGTGGATGATGCAATGTTCCCTAACCAACACAAACCCAAGATAAGGCGCCCTTGATGAATACCCTCGTGCCCGTTTTATTGGCCGGCGGATCAGGCACCCGCCTGTGGCCTACCTCACGGAAAAGTTACCCAAAGCAATTCGTGGATCTGACTGAGTCAGGCGATTCTTTTTTGCAGTCGGCACTCAAACGCTGCCAAACACTAGAAAACCCATCCCCATGGATCATTGTGACCGGCGAGGACTACCGATTTTTGGTCGCCCAACAAGCCCGCGAAGCACAAACACCCATCGGCTCCATTTTGTTGGAACCTGCGGCACGAAACACAGCCCCGGCGATTGCATTGGCGGCTTTTGAAGCCCTTGCCAGCCATAAAAACCCAAAGCTGTTAATACAGACCGCGGATCACTACATTCAAGATCTTGACGCATTCAGTCATGTGGTGATGGAGGCTTTTGCCTCCGACGCACCCTGTGTGCTGTTTGGCGTGCAACCCACCCGTCCAGAAACCGGCTATGGGTATATCGAATGCGGGGCACCCGAGGGCACCGCATATCTGGTGGCCTCATTTAAAGAAAAGCCTGACCTCGATACAGCACAGCACTACGTAAACGCGGGCAATTACCTATGGAATAGCGGCATGTTTATGCTGGATGCCCATGCCTATCTCGACGCCTTGAAGCGGTTCGAACCTGAGATATTCGAATGCTGTCATCAAGCCTTTGAAACAGCTTCCGGTGATTTGGACTTCAAACGAGTCGACAGTGCGGCCTTCTCAGCCTCACCCTCAATCTCGATCGACTACGCGGTCATGGAGCGGATCGAAGATCTGCATG
>CBFHVZ010000025.1:0-17000 GCA_965659195.1 Litorivicinaceae bacterium | reverse complement strand
CGACGTTCGGCGTCAATTGACACCCCCTGGCTTAGGTATCGGCCCATCGCGTTCATGTAGGGTGTGCCGACATAACGGGGTTCTCGATCCGGCGAAACTGTCACACAGCCGGCACTGAAGTAGCCCATCCGAGGCCGCCATGGCGCGACGACACCTGCAGCCTGCATACCCTCAACCTCTGTTTGGAAGCGGGGATCGCGAACGGTAAAGAACTGCGCCCCAAGATCTGCACGTGCTTGGTCAATACGCTTTGAGGAAAGCCGCCCACCTGGGCCTCGGCTTTTTTCAATGACACGCACGCTATCTGCTGGGAATTGACGGGCGCAACTCAGTCCGGTCAGACCCGCGCCTACAATGATGAGAGGAATTTTTTGCATACCGGTGTTGTTTTCTCAGGCTGGAAATTACAATGAACACCCCAATTCACTGTATCAGGAACCATAGGGCATCAGAAACAATGCAACACATTACCATCACTGACAGTGCACAAACCTACCTCAAGGACCTTTTAGCCAAGCAAAACGTCGATGGCATTGGCGTCCGCTTGTTTGTCTCTCAACCTGGGACAGCATATGCGGAAACGTGCTTGGCGTATTGCCGGCCGGGCGAAGAGAAAAAAGAAGACGAGCAACTGAGCCTCGATGGCTTTGTGGCCTATTTAGATCAACCCAGCTTGCCCTATCTCGAAGATGCCGTAGTGGACTATGTGGCCGACAAACTCGGCGGGCAGTTGACCATCAAAGCCCCCAAAGCCAAGCAACCTGCCGTGGCATTTGACGGGCCGGTTGAGCAGCAGATCGTGGAAATTCTCGTCTCTGAAATCAATCCGGGATTGGCCGCACACGGGGGTGAAGTGCGATTGATTCGTTTAGAAGACGACATCGCTGTGTTGCAGTTCGGGGGTGGATGTCAGGGCTGCAGCGCAGTCGACATGACATTGAAAGACGGCGTAGAAAAAACCCTGATGGATCGAATTCCAGATTTGAAAGGCGTTCGCGACGTCACCGACCACAGCCAACGCGAAAACGCGTACTACAAGTAATGACGACAGCCCCGATTCTCTCCAAGGTCCGAAATTTAGATGCCATCGTGGATGAGATTCGGGCGTTTCTTAAAGTCCCAACTCCGACCGCTTGGATTGAACATGCGCTTGGTGATCTGCCGACGCTCTTGAGAGATCACGCGAACTGTGAGTATAAGGCGGCCGCCACCGGGATGTCGTTGGTCAATCGGTATCGTGGGCATGGCAAATTGCAGCGCCTCATGGCACGCCTAGTCCGCGAAGAAATGCTGCACTACGAACAAGTGCTGATGTTTATGGAGAGGATGGGCATCCGTTATGAACCTTTGTCTGCGTCGCGCTACGCCCGCTCGATGCACGCGCTTTGTCGAAGCGAAGACCCCGCGCGTTTAACCGACGTCTTATTGATCGGTGCCATTGTCGAGGCACGATCGTGTGAGCGCTTCGCCTCTATCTGGCCAAGGTTACCTACGGAACTTGGGAAGTATTATCGAAGTCTGTTGCGCTCCGAGGGCCGGCATTACCAGGACTATTTGGCCTTAGCCAAAATGCAGACCGAGGAAGGGGAGTACCATGAGCGGCTTTCTGTGTTTCTAGACAAAGATGCGGAACTGATTAGCTCTTATGACCCTGAGTTCCGTTTCCATTCGGGCGTACCGGCATAACCGAGCCAAGCCTCGCCCCAGTGCAAGCGATCCGGAGTCAGCTCAACCGATCGGATCTCACGCATTCCATCTGGGTGTGATCGAAACCACACACCAATCCCTCGATCGCTCCAATCGGAGGTGACCACTCGAAGCCCCGTGGCCAATCGCTCCATCCCAGGCCGATGCGTGTGACCGTGCACTAAGGCCGACACTCCCGCAGACACCATGAACTCACATACAGTGGTCTGCACCGCATCGCCAATTGACTCAGGACGGTTGGCCTGCGTTTCTCGCGAGGCATTTCGCAGGCCTTGTGCAATCGCCTGTCGCTCAGAAAGGGGCTTGGCTAGGAAAGCGCGTTGCCAATTTGGATGTCGCACTTCGGACTTGAACGTTTGGTATGCCTGATCATCGGTGCACAGCTCGTCTCCGTGCAGAATCAGGATGCCGTCGAGCACCAATGAGGGCACCCATCGAATGTTTAAGGTCTGCAGTAGCGACTCAGATACCAGAAAATCTCGATTACCCGGAATAAACCAGCACTCAGATGCGTGTGCCCCAAGCGCCTTGAGGAAATCAAGATCCACTGGCTCAGCGCCGTCATCGCCCACCCAAGCCTCAAAAATATCACCGGCCAACACCAGGCGGTCGACTGAACACTGGGCGATAGCACTCAAAGCCGCCTCGTAGCGATGCGGCTCTGATGGATCGAGATGCAGATCCGAAACGACTAAGGTATCAATCAAGCCACGGTCGCTTTGGTGATGACGACATCGTCGGCAGGGACGTCTGAGTGACCAGCACGGTTGGTTGTTTGAACCGCGCGGATGGCATCCACTGTATCCATGCCATCGAGTACTCGACCGAACACGCAATAGCCAAAACCATCTGGGGTTTCAGATCGGAAGTTCAGGAAGTCGTTGTTGGCCACGTTGATGAAGAATTGTGCGGTCGCCGAGTGTGGGTCCATGGTACGCGCCATTGCGAGCGTGCCGCGATTGTTCGCCAACCCGTTGGCTGCCTCATTTTGTATAGGCGCCTTGGTGCTCTTTTGGATCATGCCCGGCTCAAAGCCGCCGCCCTGGATCATAAAGCCGTCAATCACGCGATGGAAAATGGTCCCGTCATAAAATCCTTCTTCCACGTAGGATTTGAAATTCGCGGTGGTTTCAGGGGCATCGGTCTCAAACAGCTCGATGGTAATGTTGCCCAGAGTGGTTTCGAATATAATCACGGGTTTTCTCCTTAAAATTTAAGACCACCACTATACCGATTTACGAACAAGGAAGGGCGAGTGACCTTACAGATCTTTGACACCATGGCGCGCGCAAAGCGCGAGTTCACACCGCTTGAAGCCGGAAAAATCGGAATGTATGTGTGTGGCATGACCGTCTATGACCGATGCCATCTCGGCCACGGTCGGGTCATGGTGGCTTTCGATGCCATCGTTCGGTACCTACGGTATCGAGGCTATGAGGTCACCTACGTTCGAAACATCACCGATGTGGACGACAAAATCTTTTTGCGATCGGCTGAGCGAGGCATCCCATTCACCGAGCTAACCCGAGAAATGATCGATGCCATGCATGCAGATGAGACCACGCTCGGCTGCCTTCCTCCGAATCAAGAACCCAAGGCGACCGACACGATCGAGTCGATGCTTGCACTGATCGAGACACTCATCCAACGCGGCGCGGCCTATCAGGGGAAGTCCGGTGATGTGTATTTCCGGGTGTCGGCCTTTCCGAACTACGGCAAGTTGAACAATCGAAAGCTTGACGAGATGGAGGCGGGCGCGCGCGTGGCGGTAGCCGAAGATAAGGAACATCCGGCGGACTTCGTACTCTGGAAACGGGCCAAAGAGGGCGAAGCTTCGTGGCCCAGTGCGCACGGTGAAGGTCGCCCGGGGTGGCATATCGAATGTTCTGCGATGAGCATGGATGCGCTGGGTCAAACCTTCGATATCCACGGTGGCGGGCCGGATTTGAAATTCCCTCATCACGAAAACGAGATTGCACAATCTGAGGCCGCAACCGGCTGTCAATATGCTCGGTATTGGATGCATGCAGGCGCGGTGCGGGTCGACGATGAAAAGATGTCTAAATCGCTGGGCAATTTTGTCACCCTGAGCGATTTATTTAGCACCCATCACCCAGATGTGATTCGCTTCTTTCTGCTGCAAAGCCACTATCGTAGTGCGATTGCCTATTCCGATTCGGCATTGGATCAAGCAGAGGCCGCCTACACGCGACTGTTACAGGCTGTGGATGGCGCAGACGGTCCCGTAGATCAAGACAGCGAAGCCGAGTTTAAAGCGGTGATGGACGATGACTTCAACACCCCTAAGGCCATCGCGTTGTTGTTTGACTTAGTCAATCGAGGCACTGCAGCCAGCCAAGCCAGCGCCCGGGGCCTAGGTGTTATCCTCGGACTCTTCGCAACGCCTTATGCCGCATACATCAAAGAAAGCCAGCAACTCAAAGCTAATCAAAGCACGCTAACCGACACTGCCGTGGATGACCTATTACAGGCGCGTGCTGATGCCCGTGCGCAACGCGACTTCAAAAAAGCCGACGAAATCCGCGACCAACTCGATCTCGCCGGAATCGTCATCGAAGACAGCGCCGAGGGAACACGCTGGCATCGCCGATGACCCTCAACAATCCGACCTTGTTTGTCAGCACGGTGCTCATATGGGGCACCACCTGGTACGTGATTCTAGGGCAACTGGGCACCGTTCATCCGGTCGTCTCGGTCGGATGGCGTTTTCTTGCTGCCGGCAGCATATTGCTCGGAATTTGTTTGGCACGGGGTATTTCGTTGCGACTGCCATTGGCCGTGCATGGCTTGGCACTTCTACAAGGCCTGACATTGTTTGGTATTAATTATTGCCTGTTCTACACCGCCAGCCTGACGCTCACCACCGGGTTAATCAGCGTTATTTTTTCTACCATGGTGTTTTGGAATGCCCTAGGCGCACACTGGGTATTAGGCAAGCCACTTGAGACGTCTGTCCTGATCGGAGGCGGGATCGCCATTTCAGGCTTAGCCCTTTTATTTTTAACTGAGATTGAAGCCCTTGCCTGGACCGATCAAACCGTTGTCGCGCTTAGCTTGTGTGTCTGCGCAACGCTCTGTGCGAGCGCCGGAAATCTCATCTCGGCCAAGACCCAAGGAGCGGGGTATTCACTCTGGCCCACCACCGGCCTTGGCATGCTGTATGGATCCATCATGGTACTCACTGGCGCCCATGTTGCCGGAATCCCTTGGGATTTTGACCTGTCATGGCTCTACGTCGGCAGCTTTTTATATCTAGTCTTATTGGGCTCCGTGGCTGGCTTCGCCGCCTATTTAACGCTTTTGGGTCGCGTGGGGCCCGGGCGAGTCGCCTATGCCACAGTCGCCTTCCCGGTGGTTGCTATGGGGCTTAGTGTACTCTTTGAAAACGCGGCACTCGATCACTGGACAGCCCTCGCTGTCGTACTTGTGTTGCTAGGTAACTGGGTCGGCCTCACTCGACACCACCGAAATACGCTTGCGTGACTCGAACACCCTGACTATACTCTGCGCCCACTGTTGAGCACCCAGTGCTCAGTCAGGCTAGTCGGGGTATAGCGCAGTCTGGTAGCGCATCTGCTTTGGGAGCAGAGGGTCGTTGGTTCGAATCCAGCTGCCCCGACCAATTACTGACCGTGCGCCTGTAGCTCAACCGGATAGAGCAACGGCCTTCTAAGCCGTAGGTTGCAGGTTCGATTCCTGCCAGGCGTGCCAGCCTGGCATCAATGGTGGGTGTAGCTCAGTTGGTAGAGCCCCGGATTGTGATTCCGGTCGTCGTGGGTTCGAGTCCCATCATCCACCCCATTTATCACGCCCCCAAATTAGAAACTTCGTACCGAGGGAAGGGGATAGTAATGCCTTGGGCGTCAAACGCTTTTTTGATGGCCGTCAGTAACTTCATCTTGCCGGTGATGACCTCATCGGACGACACCCAAACCCTGACCAAAATGTTTTGACCGAAATCGCCCAACGCATCCGCGCCCACCACCGGCGCGGGATCGGGATGACAAAACGGAAAGGTCGCAATCACCTCCAGAATAATTCGCTCAGCCTCTGACACATCGTCGTCGTAGGAGACCCCCACGAGAAACTCAATCCGCCTCGCAGGATAGGTCGAGTAATTGATTACACTCGATTGCATCAATTGCCCATTAGGCAGTACGGCCTTACGCGCATCGGGGGTTTTAAGCTCTGTAGTCAACAGATCAATTTCCATGACCGTACCCACGATGCCATCGACCTCAATGGTGTCGCCTTGTTTAAATGCGCCATTAAAGGCAAGGATCAATCCGGCGGCCAAATTACTGAGGGTGTCTCTCAGCGCCAAACCGATGGCTAGGCCGGCTGCACCGAGAGCCGCCAATAAGCTGGTCGTATCAACACCCGCTGTGCCCAAAGCCGATACCAGCGTGATGACATAAATCGCGATCCGAGCGGCTCGGCCCAAGAAGCTCGCTGCCAATCCAGCCAACTTCGTTTTACCCAAGGCCGCCTTAACCGCTCGATGCGCCATGGCTCCAAAAAACAGGCCGGCGACCAAAATACAGGCCACCACCACGACAATACGCGCCTCATCGGGCAGGGTTTCTAACAAAGATTGAAACGACATAGAGGCTCCGTCACACGCAGATTACGCAGGCAGTATGCTTGATTTATGGGGCGAATTCATGCACTCTTCGCGCCCTTGTTACGTACATCGTGGCAGGCGGATGTGGTGAAATTGGTAGACACGCCAGATTTAGGTTCTGGTGCCGCGAGGCGTGGGGGTTCAAGTCCCTCCATCCGCACCAACGACTGTACGGACTGTTTCGAACACAGTATTCTGCACCGTTTATTTCTAATGAATTCGTACAATTGAGGTTACTCCATGCAGGTTGTCCTGGAATCCCCCAGTGCGCTTGAGCGCCAATTCACAATCACGATCCCAACCGGCGACGTGGAAACCGAGTTTGAAGCCAAACTGAAAGAAACCGCGAAACGCGTTCGCATTGACGGCTTCCGCCCAGGCAAAGTGCCTGCATCCGTGGTACGCCAGCGTTACGGTCAGGCCATCCGTCAGGAAATTGTCTCGGACCTCATGGAAAAATCACTCGGCCAAGCTTTGAGCGAACATCAGGTGAATCCGGTCGGTAGCCCAAAAATCGAAGACGTTAAATTCGAAGAAGGCCAAGATTTCTCATTCAAGGCGACGTTCGAGGTATTCCCTGAACTTGAGCCTGTATTACTCGACGGCAAAGACGTTGAGCAGAAGGCGTGCAAAATCAGCGCCGCCGATGTCAAAGAATTGATCACCACCCTGCGTGAACAGAAAAAGACGTGGAAAGAGTCACCTCGCGCCGCTGCCAAAGATGGCGATCGCGTGACCATTAATTTTGAGGGCTTTGTCGACGGCGAAGCCTTCGATGGCGGTAAGGCAGAAGAGCACGCCTTGGTCCTCGGCACAGGCACCATGATCCCAGGCTTTGAAGACGGAATCATTGGCATGAAGAAGGGTGAAAGCCGAGAGATCGAAGTCACCTTCCCAGAGGGCTATCACGCAGAAAACCTGAAAGGCAAAGTAGCGACCTTCAATATCGACGTTGTGAAGCTCGAGCGCGGCGACTTGCCTGCGGTCGATGAAGAATTCATCAAGTCCTTCGGCGTAGAGTCAGGCACTGAAGAAGACTTCAAGAAAGAGCTCAAAGAGCAAATGAGCCGTGAGCTCTCGATGACGCTCAAAAACATGAATAAAACGGCTGTGTTTGACGCACTGCTGGATGCCAACGCCGATGCACCTATCCCATCCGCGGCTGTGGCGTCAGAAATTCAAACACTGAAGCACCAAGCGGTTGAGCGTTTTGGCGGCGGAAACCATATCGATGCCAACTCACTGCCGGACGATCTGTTTACAGAGCAGGCGGAGCGTCGTGTACGCCTTGGCGTTTTGCTCGGAGCAACCGTGAAACAGTTGGAAATCAAACCAGATCACGACCGCGTCAAAGCACTGGTCGACGAAATGGCCTCGGCCTATGACGATCCAGACCAGGTGGTGAACTTCTACTACTCGAAAGAAGAGAACTTGCGTCAGGTTGAAGCGTTGGCGATCGAAGAGCAGGTGGCTGAAGCACTTTTGGCAAAAGCCAAGGTCTCTACCATTGAAATGTCCTACGCTGACGTTATGAAGAGTCGACAGGCTTAAGTAGAAGGATTGGCGAAGATGACCGGAATGGTGCCCGTAGTAGTAGAGCAAAGTTCACGCGGCGAGCGTGCGTATGACATTTATTCTCGATTGCTCAAAGAGCGGGTCATCTTCATGGTGGGCCAGGTCGAAGACTACATGGCCAACCTTATTGTCGCTCAGCTTCTATTTTTAGAATCTGAAAACCCCGACAAGGACATCCATCTGTACATCAACTCGCCCGGTGGGTCGGTGACCGCAGGCATGGCCATTTACGACACCATGCAATTCATCAAGCCAGACGTGTCAACCTTGTGTATTGGCCAAGCGGCCAGCATGGGCGCCTTTCTGCTCGCCGGTGGCGCCAAGGGGAAACGGTTTGCCTTGCCGAACTCACGGATGATGATCCATCAACCTCTGGGCGGATTTTCAGGGCAGGCGTCGGACATCGACATCCATGCGCGTGAAATCTTGAAAATTCGAGAGAAGTTGAATCAGCATTTGGCGCAACACACCGGTCAAACGGTGAAAACCATCGCCAAAGACACGGATCGCGACCGATTCATGGATGCTCAGGAAGCGAAAAAATACGGCCTTATTGATGATGTACTCGCACATCGCGCGGACGCCGTTTCGGCCTCTTGATTTTCCATCGCCAACGGCGCAATGTGGACGCTAAGCGAGGCCGACCATGACAGACACAACCGATAAAACCACAGACAACAACGGCAAGGTCCTTTATTGCTCTTTCTGCGGCAAAAGCCAGCATGAAGTGCGTAAGTTGATCGCCGGTCCAAGCGTATTTATTTGCGACGAGTGTGTTGATCTGTGCAACGACATCATCCGGGAAGAAATCTTAGACGCAGTGGAATCGGATGACTCGGAGCGTCTACCTGTCCCGAAATTCATCAAAGACACGTTAGACGACTACGTCATTGGACAAGAACGAGCCAAGCGCGTCCTGGCGGTGGCTGTCTACAACCATTACAAGCGCCTTCGTCACGGCGAAAAATCAAGCACCGACGTAGAGCTCGGGAAGTCGAACATTCTACTGATCGGCCCGACCGGCTCCGGTAAAACGTTGTTGGCAGAGACTTTGGCGCGCCTATTAAATGTGCCCTTTACGATGGCCGATGCGACCACGTTAACCGAAGCCGGTTACGTGGGCGAGGACGTCGAGAACATCATTCAGAAACTGCTGCAAAAATGCGACTATGATGTTGAGAAAGCCCAGCAAGGCATTGTTTATATTGATGAAATTGACAAAATTTCTCGCAAATCCGACAACCCATCCATCACTCGAGATGTCTCCGGTGAAGGGGTGCAGCAGGCTCTGTTGAAGTTGATTGAGGGCACCGTGGCGTCTGTGCCCCCTCAAGGAGGTCGCAAGCACCCACAACAGGAATTTCTGCAGGTCGACACCTCGAACATTTTGTTTATCTGCGGCGGCGCTTTTGCCGGCCTCGATAAACTGATCCGAGATCGGAGTGAAAAGGGTGGCATCGGGTTTGGTGCGGAAGTGCGCTCTAAGAACACACAGAAGTCGATTGGTGAAGCCTTTGCTGAGGTTGAGCCGGAAGATTTGGTGAAATACGGCCTGATCCCTGAGTTCGTCGGCCGGTTACCGGTTGTGGCGACCTTAAATGAGCTCGATGAGGACGCGCTGATTCAGATCTTGTCTGAGCCGAAAAACGCCTTGATCAAGCAGTACAAGGAACTTTTCCAAATGGAAGGGGTGGAACTGGACGTTCGCCCAGATGCGCTTCGCGCGGTGGCCACTAAGGCCATGGAACGAAAAACAGGCGCACGAGGGTTGCGCTCGATTCTTGAATCCATCCTATTGCACCCCATGTTTGAAATACCGTCAGACGATGATGTCACCAAGATTGTCATCGACGAAAGCGTGGTCACCGGCGACAGCGAGCCGCTCAAAATCTACGCCAACCAAACGAAAGAAAAACGTTCAGCCAATTCGGCTGACTAGCATAGGAAATCTGTCATGAGTGCCCATCAGCTGGACCTCCCATTACTCCCGCTGCGGGACGTGGTGGTGTACCCACACATGGTGCTCCCGTTATTTGTGGGGCGCGAACGCTCAATCAAAGCGCTGCAAAGCGCCATGGACGGCGGCAAAGAAATACTTTTAGTCGCGCAAAAAGTGGCAAGCGAGGACGAGCCCCGCCCCTCCGAACTGTATGAAATTGGCACCATCGCGACCATCCTGCAGTTACTGAAATTGCCAGATGGGACCGTCAAGGTCTTGATTGAGGGTGGCCAACGGGCGCGCGTGCACCAGTTTGATCTGGGTGGCGACTATTACAGCGCGAGTGCCGAAGTCCTAGAATCCATTCCGCTGAAAGAACATCATCAGGACGCGTTGTTGCGCGTACTGAACGACCAGTTCGATAAATACGTCAAAGCATCGAAAAAAATTCCAGCTGAGGTGTTGGCATCCCTGCAAAGCATCGAAGAGCCCGGCCGTCTCTGTGACACCATGGCGGCGCATTTGGCCTTGCCTTTGAAAGAGAAGCAGGCGCTGTTAGCGCACCATGACGTCAAAGAGCGGCTTGAATACCTGGTGGCATTGATGGAATCCGAATTGGATCTGCTTCAAGTGGAAAAGCGGATTCGCGGTCGCGTCAAAGAACAAATGGAGAAGAGTCAGCGTGAGTACTATCTGAATGAGCAAATGAAAGCCATTCAGAAGGAAATGAACGAGCTTGACGAAACCCCCAATGAGATCGACGCGCTCCAGGCGCGAATTGACGAAGCTGGGATGTCAAAAGAGGCCAAAGAGAAAGCCGAGGCCGAACTCCAAAAGCTCAAGATGATGTCGCCGATGTCGGCGGAAGCAACCGTTGTCCGCGCCTACCTCGACTGGGTACTGGGCTGCCCGTGGACTAAGCGCTCACGTGTGCGTCACGATCTCATTAAGGCACGCGATATTTTGGAAGAAGAGCATTACGGCCTAGAAGAGGTCAAGGAGCGGATCCTTGAATACCTCGCCGTTCAAATGCGGATCAAAAAATCGAAAAGCCCGGTACTTTGCTTGGTGGGTCCACCTGGTGTTGGTAAAACCTCACTTGGTGAATCCATTGCTCGAGCGACCAATCGCGAATTCGTGCGCATGGCCTTAGGCGGCGTGCGAGATGAATCAGAGATTCGAGGCCACCGTCGGACGTACATCGGGTCGATGCCAGGTAAAATTATCCAGAAATTGTCGAAATCAGGGGTCAAAAACCCGCTCTTTTTATTGGATGAAATCGATAAGATGGGCATGGACCACCGCGGTGATCCGGCGTCAGCGCTGTTGGAAGTCTTGGACCCAGAGCAGAACCACACCTTTAATGACCATTATTTAGAGGTCGATTTCGATCTCAGCGAAGTGATGTTCATTTGTACGTCGAATTCCATGAACATGCCGGCGCCTCTTTTAGACCGAATGGAGATCATTCGGATTCCCGGATACACCGAGGATGAGAAGCTCAACATCGCTAAGAAGTATTTGGTGCCCAAGCAGATCAAGAATAACGGCCTGGGTGCAAAAGAGCTTGAGATTCCAGACGACACATTGGTGGACTTGATTCGCTACTACACCAAAGAAGCGGGTGTCCGAGGGCTCGATCGTGCGGTATCCAAGCTGGCTCGAAAAGTGGTGCGCGAGCGCATTGAAGCAGGCTACAAAAAGACAGGATCCAGCCCCGAACCGGTTCGGATTCTCCCAGCCAACCTCGAAGATTACGCAGGCGTTCGGAAGTTCACCTATGGCCTGAAAGAGTCTGAGGATCGCATCGGGCAGGTGACGGGCCTCGCTTGGACATCGGTCGGCGGCGAATTGCTGACCATCGAAGCTGTCGCCATGCCAGGGAAGGGCAAGCAAATCCGGACCGGATCGTTAGGTGATGTCATGCAAGAGTCGATCCAAGCCGCCATGACCGTGGCTCGGTCGCGAGCCATTGCTTTGGGTATCGACCCTAATTTCCATGAAAAAACCGACCTGCATATTCACGTTCCGGAGGGTGCTACACCCAAAGATGGACCCAGTGCAGGCATCGGGATGTGTACCGCCTTGGTTTCGGTACTGGCCAATGTGCCTGTCCGTGCCGATGTCGCGATGACCGGCGAAATCACACTGCGGGGCCAGGTATTACAGATCGGTGGACTGAAAGAAAAGCTGTTAGCCGCTCACCGTGGAGGCATCAAAACGGTGATCATTCCGGAAGAAAATGTCCCGGATTTAAAAGAGATACCGGACAATGTGAAGGAAGTCCTGGAAATCAAGCCTGTGCAGTGGATCGACCAGGTCTTGGATATTGCACTGGCCTACATTCCAGAGCCCTTTGTGACCCAAGACGGTGCAAACGGTTCAGAGTTAGAACAAGAGACCGAAAAAAAAGCCACTAGACCGCATTAAGCTGTTGTTTCATGCGGTCTCGGTTGGTATAAACATAGTGCGCTAGTAAAAGGACGCCCATGTCACAAAACAAAGGGCGCAGAGTTGAAAACAAACCAATAGGGGTACTTTAAGTGAATAAATCAGAATTGATCGATGCAATTGCAGCTGACGCAGGCCTGACTAAGGCGGACGCTGGTAAGGCTTTGGATGCGACTTTGTCAGCTGTGACAGGTGCGTTGAAGAAAGGCGATACAGTGTCTTTGGTAGGTTTCGGTACGTTCCAGGTGAAGGCGCGTGCTGCTCGCACAGGTCGTAACCCACAGACCGGTGCAACTATCCAAATCGCCGCTGCGAAAGTACCAGGCTTCAAGGCTGGTAAAGCACTGAAGGACGCTGTGAACTAATATCGGTTTACACTCCAAAGGAAGGGGCCAATGGCCCCTTTTTTGAATCTAGAGACTGAAGAAACTCATGCTGCAATCAATTCGAGATCGTTCCTCCGGCATCATCGCCAAAATCATCGTAGGCCTTATCGCGGTCACATTCGTCGTCACCGGCGTTAATTTCTTTGTGGTAGGCGACGGAGAAAACGTGATTGCAGAAGTAGGCTCGGTCGAAATTACCGACCGTGCACTGGCTGCGCGCATGGAGTTGGAACGTCGACAGCTATTGCAAATTATTCCGGATCCATCGGCGATTGACGAAAACCAATTACGGCAACGTGCATTAGCTGCTTTGGCGGACGAAGCCGCCACACAAGATTATGCCAATCAACTCGGTTTCACGGTCACAGACAGCTTGCTCGATCAAATCATCGTGACCGTCCCACAATTTCAGCGAGACGGTCGGTTTGATCCGGTGTTGTACGACCAAGCCATTGCTCGGATTGGTCAATCGCGACTGGGTTTTCGTGAAGAATTAAAGAAAGACGTGATCAGCTACCAAGTGATTGGCGGGGTCGAAACCTCCGTTATGGTGCTGCCAAGTGAAGTCGACCGGCTGATCGCACTGCAAAATCAAACCCGTTCGGGTGAAGTCGCTTCAATCGATGCCACTCAGATTGTGATCGACCCCACTTCCTTCGACGAAGCTGCCATTGAAACCTATTACCAAAACAACCCTGCGGCATTTGAGAGCGACGAAGCGGTCACGCTTCAATATGTGACGTTCGATGCGGAGCACTTCGCTGATCAAATCGAAGTGACCGAAGACGACGTTAGGGCCGCCTATGAAACGGAAGTGGCCGCGGCCGCTGAGCTCACAGAGCGTCGCGCACGGCACATCTTGATTACCGACCCAGAAGCCGGTTTAGAGAAAATTCAGGCGCTACGGGCTGAAATCGAAGCTGGGGCAGCCTTTGCTGATGTGGCTCGAGCCCATTCAGAAGACATCGCCAGCCGAGAACTCGGGGGAGAACTCGGATTTGTACCCGCCGGCACCTTCGTGGCCGCGTTCGAAGACGCCATCAATACGCTCCCGCTGAATACGCTCTCGGAGCCGGTTCAAACGGAATTTGGCTTTCACCTGATCGAGGTGCTCGAAGAGCGGAAACAGCCCATTGAAGCGTTTTCAGCCCGAGCCGACAGCATTCGCGCCGACTTGGTCTCGCGCGCCAAAGAACAGGCTCTTAATGACAATCTCGAAGATTTTGCCAACATCGCGTTCTCAGGGACGCTGGAAGAGCTGAGAACGGTCTATGGTGTCTCGATCGAGACAAGCGGACCGATCACTCGACAGGGTGGAGAAGGGTTGCTGGCAAGCCCCGGATTGATTCGTCGGGCTTTTGATCCCGCACTGAGAGACAACAACCTCAATGCGGAAGCCTTTGAGGTAGAGCCCGGCGTTTGGATGACATTCCGAGTGACAGATTACGCACCGCGGGCTGTTCAACCGCTTGAAGTGGTACGCAGTGAAGTCATCGAGGCGTTGATCAGCGAAGCCCAGAAGACCGAAGCGCGGAACCTGGCTGACCAGATCGCGCGTCACTGGGAATCTGGCCAAAGCGGTCTACCAGGCGGCATCTCAAGCGTCGTCTCACACCAGGCGTTTACAGATCTGACCCGTGAGGGCAGCGACTCCGTGTCAGCGACCCTGATCGCACCGGCGTTTCGCGTGGCGGCACCGTCTGATAGCCCCGCAGTTTCCATCGAATCGGGGTCTAACCCTGTCACCGTGGCACGGGTCGATCAAGTGACATTGGCCTCAACGGATGATGAGAACCGAGATGGCTTTGTCAACGCGCTGGGCAATCTTCGATTGGATCAACAAAGCCGCGAATTCAGTAACTTCTTAGGACAACGCGTGGAGTTAACTCGTCGATGAGCGATTTTTTTACCGCGTACGGCTTATTTCTCCTGCAAACACTGACTGTGTTGGTGGGTATCGTTGCGGTATTAGCCATCGCCGGTCGCATGTCACAGGGTGGCGGCGACGAGAATCGCGGGCAACTGAAAATCACCAATTTGTCTGAGCGGCTGGAAAAGCAGGCTGAGCAGGTGAGCAAAGCCTTAGAAAGCTTTGCACCCATTGAGAAAGCCTCCGTACTGGGACGACTTAAAGAGCGCTTGAAGGCGGTCACCAAGAAAACACCCAAAGCAGCCAATGATGAGGATCAACCGGCTGACAGTCCCAAACCCACAGCCTGCGTCATCGAATTCAAGGGTGATATGAAAGCCTCTCAAGTTCAGGGGCTTCGCCACGAAATCAGCGCCATTCTTGCGATGGACCCAAAACCCGATCGGGTAATGATCAAGCTGACCTCACCGGGTGGCTTGGTTCATATGTACGGACTCGCAAGTTCCCAATTGGCAAGGCTGAGGGACGCTGGCATGGAAGTGACTGCGGTGGTGGACACAGTCGCAGCCAGTGGAGGCTACATGATGGCGGTCTGTGCACAGACCATCGTCGCAGCCCCTTTTGCCGTCCTCGGATCGATTGGCGTGGTTGCCCAGGTGCCCAATTTCCATCGATTCCTCAAAGGTCGAGATGTGGACGTCGAATTGCATACGGCAGGGGCGCATAAACGCACACTGACGATTCTCGGCGAGAACACCCCCGAAGGTCGCCGTAAGTTCAAAGAAGACCTCGAACACACCCACACCTTATTTAAGCAATGGATCGCCGATCGTCGTCCGCAATTGGATGTGGAAGCCGTCTCCGATGGCTCTGTCTTCTATGGGGCAGACGCAATCGAAAAAGGACTGTGCGACCGCATCGCAACGTCAGATGATCTCCTGCAGGAGTGGCATGCCACCCATCAGCTGGTTGGCGTCCATTGGCATGAGAAAAAATCATTGGCGGCTCGCCTAGGTCGCGACGCAGCCGATGCGGTGGCAGAGCGCGTCGATCATTGGATCTCGCGTTCAGGGCAGGATTACACCCGTCTATGAGCGATCCGGTGGTCATGTACACCGACGGCGCATGCAAGGGCAATCCGGGGCCAGGCGGGTGGGGCGTGGTGCTCCGTTGCCGTGGGCATGAAAAAACGCTGTTTGGTGGCGAGCCAGAGACGACCAACAATCGGATGGAGCTCACCGCGGCCATTGAAGGCCTAAAAGCGCTCAAGCGGCCCTGCCACGTCGATCTCTACACCGATTCGGTTTACGTCAAAGACGGCGTCACGCGTTGGATGGCGAACTGGAAGAAAAACGGTTGGAAGACAGCCGCCAAGAAGCCGGTCGCCAACCAAGACTTGTGGGTGGAGCTTGACCGACACGTGGCGGCACATACCGTTCAATGGCACTGGGTCAAAGGCCATGCAGGCGACCCCGGAAACGAACTGGCCGATCAATTGGCAAATCAAGGAGTGGACGCATGCGGCAAATCATCCTAGACACCGAGACCACAGGCTTGGATCCCGCTCAGGGGCATCGCGTCATCGAAATTGGCTGTGTCGAAATGGTGAATCGTCGGCTCACCAATCGCACCTTCCACGTGTACATAAATCCCGAGCGCGACATTGACCCTGAAGCCGTCGCCGTTCACGGAATCACCTCTGAGTTTCTCGCTGATAAGCCCACTTTTGCAGGGATCGTGGAAGAGTTCATCGACTTCGCACGAGATGCCGAAGTGATCGCGCACAATGCGAGTTTCGATGTCGGCTTCTTAAACGCAGAACTGCGACGAATCCCGGGTGCCCCGTCGATGGAGCAGCTGATGGTCGGTGGCGCACCGATTGATACCCTGGCCTTGGCCCGCGAGAAGCGGCCAGGTAAGCGCAATTCGTTGGACGCACTGTGCCGGGACTACAAGGTCGATGCCTCTGAGCGTCAGTTACACGGGGCCTTGCTTGACGCTGAGTTGCTAACGCGTGTTTACCTCGAGATGACTCGCGAGCAGTCCCATATGTTTGGGTCTCAAGAGGCCTCAAACACCCGCACGCATGACGAATCTGTCAGCGTTTTAAACGTCGAGGGTCGAACACCGATGGTCATCCAGCCCTCCGAGGAAGAACGTGCGTGCCATCAGGCGTTGCTCAGTACCATGCGGGGGCAGGGTGAGATTCTCTGGGATCAAACCCCGTGACCGGCTGGCTCGGAGATCATCTAGACCTCCGCTGGCACCCCGGTGAGACCGGTGGCAGCCAGCATCAGGTGCTCGTTATCTCCCATCGACGCGAGGTCGCAGTCACGCCAAACGGCAGCCTCTTACTCTGGTCGCTTGAAACAGCGGAAGCGACGGGGCAATCGCCGACATTGGTAGGCACGCTTGATCAGAGCACCT
>CBFHVZ010000024.1:0-19252 GCA_965659195.1 Litorivicinaceae bacterium | reverse complement strand
TACGCCGAAATGCGCTAGGCGTTGATCGGCATCGGAGGGGCGTTTGGTATGCAAGGTGGACAAGACTAGATGCCCAGTCTCGGCTGCCTGGAGGGCCATTTCCGCGGTTTCTTGATCTCGAATTTCACCGACCATCAAGACATCGGGGTCTTGGCGCAAGAGGGCGCGAAGACTGGTGGGGAAATCAAGGTGACGGCTTCGGTTGAGCTGTACCTGATGGACGTTTGGTAATTCGAACTCAATTGGGTCTTCGACCGAGGCAACATGACGATCGCTCCGTGCCAAGTCCATCAACATGCGGCCCAAGGTGAGTGACTTCCCTGAACCGGTTGGGCCAGTGACTAGAATCAGCCCTTGGGTGTGGTTTAACAGCTCAGTCACCTCATTCAGCTGGCGAGGTGTGAATCCGAGTTCGCTGAGTAACGGGATTTCTTGGGCGTGGCCTACCAATCGCAACACCGCTTTTTCCCCGTGCAATGAGGGCAGTACCGAAACCCGAAAGCGTCGGGACATACCTTGGATGTCTTCAACCGCTAAAACCCCATCTTGCGCCTGGCCGCTCTCGGTCAAATCCAGATTGGCCATCACCTTAATCCGTGCAAGTAAGCGCTTGTTCAGCTGGTTTGGGGGTTTGGGTTGTTCGACCAAAAAGCCATCGATCCGAAATAAGATTTGGCAATCCTCGGCCAATGGATTGATGTGGATGTCTGAGGCGCCATTGGTGATGGCTTGGAGTAAGAGATGCCGCGCATAGCGGACGAGCGGCGCTTGCAATAACTCACTGTCGTCTACTTTGGCTTCCTCAAACTCAAGGGTGAAGTCTTCGTCGGCTCGCACGGTATAGCGCTCACAATCGGCCGGATCTGCAAGACCAAGTAATTGGTAGGGCATGGCATGTTGTAGACGGGTTGTTTGATCCGTTAGGGGTAATGAAAGCGATAGGGGTAAAGCCAATCGCGGTCCCAATGAAGTGGCATGGATTGCGTTCGATGCCACCAACGACAGTTCGACCCAGGGCAGTCCGGTGGATGAAGCAAGGTCTAAGCAGTCAATCGGTTCCATGCCAGCACTGTAGATGCCAAAACCAGTGTGGCGGAGCACATTGGACCGAAGAACAGCCCGAATCATCCTGCGCTTTTTACGAGCTAGGGTGTGAGCATCGTATGGCAACCAAGGAGAGATACGATGTTGATCAAGCAAAAGGGTTTTACGCTAATTGAGTTGATGATCGTGGTCGCGATTGTCGGAATTTTGGCGGTGGTGGCGATTCCTGCCTATCAAGATTACGCCACGCGAGCCAAGGTGTCTGAAGCCATCTCAATGGCCTCGCAAGTCAAAGCCTCGGTCAGTGAAGCCTATATTTCGAATGGGGCATTGCCAGCTACTAACACGGATGCAGGGCTGCCAGTGAAAACGGCAATTACATCTAAATTTGTAGAGGGCATTGAGGTGTCGAACGGCGTGATTGAGGTTTCGCTGAAAGAAACTGGGCATGCTGCACTAGACGCAGGCAGTGTGTCGTTCACACCGACGGTGTCAAACAACAATCTGGTGTGGTCATGTGAGGTGTCATCTTCGTCACTGAATGCCTTCGTACCCGCCGATTGCCGTGTCACCAGCTGATGACTTGTTTTTAGGGGACTCATGCCCACTGTTAGGGCATGAGAAAATTAACCGTTCTCTACAACGATCAGTGCCCAGTCTGCTCTCTGGAGATTGGGCATTATCGCGGCATCAGCCTCAAGCGCCAGCTACCGCTGGCGTTTGAACCCATCTCTGAACAGGGTGAGATGCTCACCCAGACGGGATTGTCGGTTGAGCAAGCCAAGCAACGTTTGCACGTCAGACTCCCCTCGGGCGGGGTGGTGGTGGGGGTTGATGCGTTCTTGGCGATTTGGAACACCTTGCCGGGGTATCGGATTCTTGGACGGTTGATTGCAGTCCCTGGGATCTATCACCTGAGCTGTTGGATTTACGACCGGTGTCTGGCGCCCTTGCTGTATTCCTGGGATCAACGCCGAACGCGTTAGAAGAAGACCAGATGGCCGGCGACGGTCGCCACGCACCACCCGATCGCAGTGGCAATCAATACATCACTCGGATAGTGAAGCCCCAAGATCACCCGGGACAGCATGATGAGAAGCGTCACTGGCGCGAGAATTAGGCCGAGTAGCGGGAGCACTGGAAAAATAATCAAGGTGATCGTTACGGCATGCAGTGTGTGGCCACTTGGGAAACTGTAATGATCCAAGGGCGGTGTCGCCGGGTTGATGGCTTCCCAGGTCGTGCATGGCCGATTGCGCAGGGTTTGCCCCTTAATCAATTTGTACAGTGCGAGGTTAAATAACGATGCCCCGATCAGAACCGCAGGCAAATTGCCGGCATCGGGTGTCGTCAATCCAATCAGAACAAAAAGACTGACCCATGCAGGTCCGTCGCCGAGCTTAGAAACAAAGACAAACAATCTATGGATGGCAGGTACGTTCGCCAACATGTTTGCAAGCGTGCACAGAGGGCGTTCCACTCGGTCGAGCCGATTGAAGAAGCTGGCTAAGGCAGATACGTACATCCAAACCCCCTAACGGTTGTTGATTGCAATCCTATGAATTTGCCATGACGTCTTTGCGACGTTTGTGTGAACTTTTTATGACACTGCCTGCTGAACCAATTCGGGATCGGCGGGTTTCAGTTGAGACGAAAACTGATCGGTGCAGCGTGCCCATGAAAAGGTTTCAGCAAAGGTGCGACAGGCGTTTCGATCCACAGTCAGTGCTTCACGGATCGCCACTTCCAAATCGTCACTTAAAAAGCCGTTGTATCCGTTCTGAACCAAGTCAATGGGTCCAGGCGCTGGGAAAGCAGCCACCGGTACACCCGATGCCATCGCTTCCAATACCACCAAGCCAAAGGTGTCTGTCAGTGAGGGGAAGACAAAACAGTCGGCGTCTCGCATCGCCGCTGCCAATTCTTCCCCGTGCAGATAGCCCACGAATTCCACATCTGGGTAAGTGGCTTGAAGTTCTGCCAATTGCGGCCCACCGCCGACAACGCGTTTCAAACCGGGCACCTTGGCACTGAGGAAGGCTTCAATATTTTTTTCAGGTGCGACTCGCCCGACGTACAGAAGCACGGGGTCGGCCGGAGCAATCCGATCGGTGTCCGGTCTGAATAATTCGAGATCGACCCCGCGAGACCAACGTCCGATGTTTTTAAAACCGCGCTCGACCAACTCATTTTCCATCGATTGGGTGGCTACCAACATGCGATGGGCTGGCCCGTGAAACCACCGTAAAAAGGCATATGACCAGGCCAGAGGGATCGGCAGACGCAGTCGAACGTATTCTGGAAACCGCGTGTGATAACTGGTTGTAAACGGCAATCGATTGCGACGACACCAGCGGCGTGCGGCTAACCCCAGCGGCCCTTCGGTGGCAATGTGCACGGCATCGGGTTTTAGGGCGGTCAGTCGTTTTTTAACGGAGCGCGCCGCGAAGAGCGCTAAACGAATCTCTGGGTAGGTGGGGCAGGGAATCGAGCGGTAGCCTTCAGGGCTGATCACCTCGACTCGATGGCCGCGTTCCTCCAGCAGATTCTTGGTGCGAGATAGGGTTCGAACCACTCCGTTCACTTGCGGAAACCATGCGTCGGTGACGATGGCGATGGTGTTGGGCGTGGTCATAAAACCTCCTGAGTTTTACAGGTTATATGACGTTTTTGTTTCAGTTTTATGACGTCATTCCATGTTCATGGGCTTGTCACAATTCCTGCGTACTGTGCGCGCATTGGCAGGTCTCGGACAGGAATTTAAGACCATGTTTGATGTGATTGAGCGCTGCTTTGCGAAGCATGGCGACAAGAAATACGGTGAATTTGTCACCCAACGGCAGCATGCATTGCAGTGCGCCACCTTGGCATCGCAAGAAGGTGCCGCCTCAGAATTGATTGCCGCAGCCCTGCTGCATGATATCGGGCACATGTTAGATGAGAGCCTGGGTCAAAAAGACCCAGGTGACGATTTGATGCACGAAGTAACCGGTGCGAATTTCTTAAGCCAATGGTTTCCAAAAGCCGTGACTGAGCCGGTTCGTCTTCATGTGGTGGCTAAGCGGTTTTTGACGGGCAACGATCCGAGCTATTACGAGACACTCAGTCCAGCGTCCAAACACAGCCTTGACCTACAGGGTGGTCCAATGACGGCCGAGGCCCAGCGTCAGTTCTTGAATGTGCCCTTTGCACGCGAAGCGATTCAGTTGCGGCGTTGGGATGATTTGGCCAAAGAAGAAGATTTGGAACTGGCACTCGATCTTGCGGATTTTAGAGCCTTGCTGGAAGGGTTGATGGAGCGGTCTGCAACAGCATGAGTTCACGATTTTCCAGTGAAGAGGCATTGAAAAATGCGCGCCTGAATTGGCTCTCGGTTTTGGTGCGTGTACCCGCTTCCGATCTCATTGCGCTGGCCGATACGCTGTCATTTTCTGTCACTGAATTGAAGGCACCAGAAATCGGCTTGATGATGACCGAGGGACGTATTCACGCCACAGGTCAGCCGTTTCGCTTGGGCGAGGTGAGTCTTACGCGATGCGTTCTGCAAGACGATTTGGGTCACCTAGGGTATGGGCAGATTTTGGGCCGCAATAAAACCCAAGCTCGCGCAATCGCTTTGCTGGATCTGGCCTTGCAGCGTACTGAGAGTGCGGATGAGGTGGAATCTCACGTGGCCGCGTGGCGTCAGGAGATGGACGAGCTCGACGCGATGGAAGATGAGGCGATCCAAGAAACGCGTGTGAATTTCTTTACCTTGGTGCGGGGGGAAGCCTGATGTCGCATGCGCTGATCGCAGCACCCGCGCAGCCCGCGCAAATGATGCAAAAAACATTTCGTGCGGCATTAACCGCCTTGTCTGAGCCGGCGCGCGCCGTACCGGTGCCTGAAATTGACAATCCAGCAGGCGCCAGCCCAGCCCTTTGGGCCCTGGTGTTGACCCTGCTCGATCAGGATGTGTCGGTGTACTGGCCTGAGGCCGATGAGACCCTGAAAGCCAATGTGCTGTTTCACACCGGCGTAAAGTGGTCAGAGGCCCCAGAGACGGCAGACTTTCTCGTCCTGTCTGCCGATTCACCGCAGACCTTAGCCCTTCTGGATCGAGTGTCTGTCGGGTCCCATGAACGCCCAGACCTATCGGCTACCGTATTGTTTGTGGTCGGGTCGGAAACCACAGACACCCTGGTCGAGGGGCCTGGGCTTAAATCGGCGACCGAACAACGCTTGCCGATGAATGAGGCCCTGGCGTATCGATTGGGACAGCAAGCCAAAACCTACCCGCTTGGATTCGATGCCTACTTTGTGGATCACCATACCGTGTTAGGTATTCCACGGTCGACGCGCATAGTGGTGAGGACTGACTGATGTATGTGGCGGTTAAGGGTGGCGAGCGCGCCATCGAACAAGCACACACCCTGCTGGCAGAGATGAGGCGCGGGGATCCATCGGTTCCTGAACTGACGCTCGAGCAAATTCAGAACCAGATGAGTTTGGCGGTCGATCGGGTTATGAACGAAGGCTCCTTGTTTGACCCGGAGCTGGCTGCCTTGGCGATTAAGCAAGCGCAAGGCGACATGATCGAGGCCATCTTCCTATTGAGGGCCTACCGGACGACCTTGCCGCGGCACGGAAACAGTGCACCGATTCAAACCGGTCAGATGCGGATTATTCGTCGAATTTCGGCGGTGTTTAAGGACGTTCCTGGCGGTCAGTTGTTGGGTCCAACCTATGACTACACCCACCGATTACTCGATTTCCAGTTGGCCGTAGATGCGGTCGACTCAGAGGATGACGAGTCTGAGCCTCACGTGCATGCGGCGCCAGAATCGGCTCCAGATGATTCAGAGCTGGCGGCTGTGTTGTCGATTCTCGAAAACGAAGGCCTGGTCGAAGCGCCGCCAGTCGGTGACGCACCCGAGACCGATATCACACGAACCCCGCTGGAATTCCCTGCCGACCGAGCCACACGCTTGCAAGCCTTGGCACGGGGGGATGAAGGGTTCGTGTTGGCGCTGGCTTATTCGACTCAGCGCGGATACGGACGAAACCATCCATTCGCGGGTGAGATTCGATCCGGTGCCGTGCCTTTGGCGATGGAAGTTGAAGAGCTCGGTTACGCCTTACCAGTGGGTGAGTTACTGATGACCGAGTGCGAAATGATTAACCAATTTGAAGGCAGTGCCGAGGTGCCGCCCACCTTCACTCGAGGCTATGGGCTGCAGGTCGGCTTGTCTGAACGAAAAGCAATGTCGATGGCGTTATTGGATCGGTCTTTGCGGACTCAAGAGTTTGATGAGGAAGTGGAGTCGGCCGCACAAGACGAAGAGTTTGTGCTGGCCCATTGCGATAACGTAGAGGCTTGGGGATTTGTCAGCCACTTGAAATTGCCGCATTACGTCGACTTCCAAAGTGAACTCGAGCTGATTCGCCGGCTTCGGGCACAACGCGAGGCGGATCGTGATGAGTGAGTTGACCGGCTACAACTTTGCCTATTTGGACGAGCAGACGAAGCGAATGATTCGCCGAGGTTTGCTCAAAGCCGTGGCTGTGCCTGGGTTGCAGGTGCCCTTTGGGGGGCGTGAAATGCCGCTGCCCTATGGGTGGGGAACCGGTGGGATTCAGGTGACCGCAGCCATCATTGGCGAAGACGATTGTTTGAAAGTCATTGACCAGGGTGCTGATGACACCACCAATGCCGTCAGTATTCGTCGATTCTTTGCCAAGACCGCGCAGGTGGCGACTACCGAGGTCACCGAAGACGCGAGCATTATTCAAACGCGGCACCGCATTCCGGAAACGCCTTTGGTGTCTGGGCAAATTCTCGTGTATCAGGTGCCCATTCCAGAGCCGTTGCGTTTCATTGAGCCGCGCGAGACCGAAACACGGAAGATGCACGCACTCTCCGAGTATGGAGTGATGCATGTGAAACTGTACGAGGACATCGCGCAATTTGGGCAGATCGCGACGGCCTATGCCTATCCTGTGATGGTCAATGGGCGTTATGTCATGGACCCCTCACCCATCCCTAAATTTGATAATCCAAAGATGCATCAAAATCCTGCGTTGCAGCTGTTTGGCGCAGGCCGTGAAAAGCGATTGTATGCGGTGCCGCCTTACACCGACGTCGTGTCCTTGGACTTTGAGGATCATCCATTTGAGGTCCAGCGCTGGGATGGTGTGTGTGAGCTGTGCGGTGCCGATGACACCTTCTTAGATGAAGTGGTGGTCGACGATCAGGGCGCGCGGATGTTCGTGTGCTCAGATACGCACTATTGCCAAAGTCGTCGAGGTGAGGATGCGTGAGCCCATCTTAACGGCGCGGGAAGTAACGCGTGAGTATGCCCCGGGCCAAGGGTGTCTCGGGGTGTCATTAGATGTCTGGCCGGGTGAAGTGTTGGGCATTGTCGGCGAATCGGGGTCGGGGAAAAGCACTCTGCTTCGTTTGTTGTCCGGTCAAGAGTCTCCGGATTCGGGCACCCTTCAATTTGTCGATCGACATCAGACGGTTTGGGATCTCTGCAGCTCGAGCGAGAGCGATCTGCGCTATCTCGGTCGAACCGAATTCGGAATTATCCATCAAAACCCGCGCGATGGACTGAGACTCAGGATCTCGGCCGGCGGCAATATTGGTGAGCGACTGATGGGCGTTGGAGAGCGTCATTACGGCGATATCCGAGCCGAAGCTGAAAAGTGGCTGACCGAGGTTGAGATTGACCCTTCACGCATCGATGACCGTCCTGCCGTGTTCAGCGGAGGGATGCAACAGCGGTTGCAAATCGCCCGAAACCTGGTGACCCACCCCAAGTTGGTGTTTATGGACGAGCCCACCGGCGGGCTCGACGTGTCTGTACAGGCTAAGTTGCTCGATACCTTGAAGCGACTGGTGCATGACCTCGGGATCTCGGTGGTGATCGTCACTCATGACATGGGAGTCGCACGCCTTCTCGCTGATCGCTTATTGGTCATGAAATCGGGCCGGGTGATCGAGTCGGGGTTAACCGATCAAGTGCTGGATGACCCGCATGCGGCCTACACCCAGCAACTGGTCGCTTCAATTTTGCAGGTGAATTAATGCGTCGGATCACGGTCTCAGAGGTCTCCAAGACTTTCACGCTGCACAACCAAGGCGGCACGGTATTACCGGTTCTCGACCGCGTCAGCTTGCATGTGGATGCCGGGGAATTGGTGGTTTTATCGGGTCCGTCTGGCTGTGGCAAAAGCACCTTGTTGAAGATGCTGTTTGGCAATTACTTGGCCGATCAAGGCTCGATCCGTATCGCGGGCGATGAAGAGGAAGTGGACTTGGTGTCTGCACACCCTCACCAGGTTTTAGAACTTCGCCGTCATACCTTGGGGTTTGTCAGTCAATTTTTGCGGGTGATTCCTCGGGTATCGACCTGGGATTTGGTCGCGGAACCCCTTGAGCGTCGGCAAATGGACCGGGAGGAGATCAGCGAGCGGGTCAGCCGCATCCTGACACGGCTCAATCTGCCAGAGCGACTGTGGACTTTGGCGCCGGCTACCTTCTCTGGTGGGGAGCAGCAGCGGGTCAATATTGCGCGCAGCATGATTGTTCAATACCCCATTTTATTGCTCGATGAGCCGACCGCTTCGCTCGACGCCAAGAATCGCGATGTGGTGGCTGAGATGGTGCAGGAGGCGCGCGCTCAGGGATCCGCCTTGGTGGGAATTTTTCACGATGACGAGTTGCGCGGCCGCTTGGCGGATCGCCTAGTAATGTTGGAGGCAACACAGTGCGTATGAGAATTGCGGGTCGCCAAGTCCTGATCGAGGGCGTGTTTCAGCCAGCCACCCTAACCATTGAGGACGGCATGATCGTCGCGATCAGTGATTCTGTGGAGTCGGGGCCGGATGTGGTCGATGCCGGTCATCGCTGGGTGATCCCTGGGCTGATTGAGCTCCATACAGACAATCATGAAAAATATTTTGAGCCGCGCCCGGGGGTCAATTGGCCTCATATGAACGCGTTGATTACGCACGATGCGCAATTGGCGACTTCTGGGATTACGACGGTGTTTGATGCGATCGCGATCGGCTACGGATTTGGTGAAGCCAGTGCGGTGCGTGAACGTATTGCGGCTGAGTCGATCCAAACGCTTCTGGATGTACGTCAGCAAAATATTTTTCGAGTCGATCATCATGTCCATCTTCGCTGTGAATGTTCGTGTGAGGGCACAGATACCTATTTCGAGCGCTGGGCGGGTGTGGACGGTGTGAATTTAGTGTCCTTAATGGACCATGCGCCCGGACAACGGCAGTTTGCATCCATTGAAAAATACCGCGAGTACAACCAAAAGAAATACGGGTACTCAGACGCCGAGTTCGAGGTCATCATGGCCGATCATGCCGCGGCCGCTGCACGGTTTTCAGGCCCTAACCGCGAAGCGATCGCAGCGCTTTGTAAAACCCATGGCATTGCCTTGGCTTCCCACGACGATGCGACGGTGGATCATGTGAATGAATCGATTGCACTGGGCTGTTCTTTGGCGGAGTTTCCGACCACGATAGAAGCTGGAGAGGCCAGTCATGCGGCAGGGCTTCATGTGATGATGGGTGCACCGAACGTGATTCGAGGCGGATCTCATTCTGGGAATGTGGCGGCCAAAGACTTCGCTGCGAAGGGGTGGCTCGATGTGTTGTCGTCTGATTATTACCCGACGGCCTTGCTGCCTGCGGCCGTGAAATTGACAGAGTCTGATATGGGACTGTCTTTGGCTGAAGCCGTGGCGACGGTCACCTCGAATCCAGCGAAAGCGGCGCGTTTGAATGACCGTGGCGAGTTGGCGGAGGGTTATCGAGGGGATGTGGTGTTGGCCGATATTGATCAGCACGGTGCGCGAGTTTCTGAAACCTACGTCGCCGGTCGGCGTGTCTTCTGATGAAACCGGATTTGTTCTATCTCTGTGCACCCTCTGGGGCTGGGAAGGACGCGTTTCTCACGGCATTGAAGCAGCAATCAGGCGCACCCCATGTGGTGGTGCGCACGATTACTCGGCCGGCCGATCCATCAGAGCAATCCGAAGCCGTCTCTGAAATGGAATTTTTGAACTTAAAGAAGCGCGGTCAGTTTGCTTTGGATTGGTCAGCCAATGGATTTCATTATGGAATTCGGGTGACTGAATTAAATTCACATTCAGCAGCCATCTTAAATGGGTCTCGGGTCTACTGGCCCACCGCACGCTCGATATTGCCTCACTTGAAGCTGGTGACTATTGAGGTGCCCGATGCCATCTTAAAACATCGACTGGAGACGCGGGGACGGGAATCTGAATTCGAAATCCACGCCCGCCTCCGGCGCAATCGAGAGCTAGCCGGTGCTTTAGCAAAAGAGCGGCCGTACTTAACGCTGATCAATGACGGAACGCCCGAGGATATGGCGATTGCATTCATGGAGCACATTCGATGCTGATGCGACTGCTGGGCACAGGCAATGCGCCACAAATTCCAGTCTATGGGTGTCGTTGCCGTGCGTGCTCCCGAGCGCGCGTTGATGAAAACTTTAGACGGCGGCCAGCCTCTGCTGAACTTCAGACGTCCCAGGGTCGTTTTTTATTGGATGCCGGCCGTACAGATTTGGCGGATTGGGTTGATCCCGCGAGCTTGCAGGGCATCGTGTTGACCCATTACCACATGGATCATGTCGCGGGTTTGTTCCATCTTCGCTGGGGTGCGGTAGACCCCATCCCGGTGTTTGGTCCGCCCGATCCTCAGGGGTGTGATGACCTTCACACACACTCAGGGTGTCTGGATTTTTCGCACACCTTGACTGCTTATGAGCCTCGGGTGTTATCGGACGAGCTGACGGTGATTCCGGTGCCGATCAAACATTCAAAAATGACCTTTGGCTATGTCTTAAAAGGCCGCCGAGAGTCGGTGGTGTATTTGAGCGATTGCGATGGCATTGGGCCTGAGTCGATGGCCTGCATTCAGGCAGCCGAGCCTAAGGTTGTGATTGTGGATTGCACCTATCCCCCCGGCCCCTCAAGGAATCATTTAAGCCTCGATCGGGCCATGGCGTTGCATCGGGAATTAAAGGCCCCTTGGTTGTATCTGACGCACATCGGTCACGATTTGGAAAACCACTTAATGGATCACCCCTTACCGGCTGATGGACAAATCATTGTCGCCCGCGACGGAATGACGCTGACCATCGACTAAAGGTCGAAACGCTGTCATAAAACTGTCATTATTTGTTCATAGAACCGTCTTTGTTGCGTCATAGACTGTCAAAAACTGCCAAGGAACTATGCATGTCGTCGATGGAATTGAACCGCAGTCAAGGCTTCTCTGTTCGGTTAGCGTCCACCCCTGAAGAGATCGAGCGCACTCAACGGCTCCGCTACGATGTGTTTGCCACCGAAATGGGGGCTCAGGTTCAGACCAGTCGCCCGGGTGTGGAGTGGGATGAATTTGACGCCCACTGTGAGCACCTGTTGGTTGAAGAGTTAGCTACCGGTCGTATTGTCGCTTCCACTCGACTATTGCGACGTGCACAGGCTGAACAGATCGGTCGATTTTATTCAGAATCTGAGTTCAATGCCGGGTTCATTTCCTCGCTCGAGGGCGAGGTGGTGGAACTCGGACGCACCTGTGTCCATGTCGATTTTAGAAGCGGCGGCGGCATCATGTTGTTGTGGAGTGGAATCGCTCAGCTCATGAAAGGATGGGATATTGATTACCTGTTGGGCTGTGCGAGTGTGCCGTGCCGCGATGAGGGGCAATTGGTTCAAACACTGATGTCGAACCTACGGAGCAATCACTTAAGCCCAGAGCATCTTCGTGCGACACCGCGAGTCCCGGTCGCTCGGGGCGATTACCCCGAACTGTCTGGCGCTATCATGCCGCCCTTGCTTAAAGCCTATCTGCGCTTGGGTGCCTGGGTGTGCGGCGAGCCGAGTTTTGACGAAGAGTTCGGCGTGGCGGATTTGATGGTGATTTTGGACATGCGTGAATTGAATCACCGTTATTTCAAACATTTCCTTGGGCGTGAATCCAAGGCCGCTGATGCGGTCACTCAGACGCCTTCTGTGGCGGCGACTGCGTGAAGCTGATTCGAATCATTTGGCATATGGTGTCCGGTATTTGGACCTTGAATCGTTTGGCCAAACGCGGTGACCCACGCCTGACGCGACGTCGCATTCAGTTGTGGCATCGGAAAGCGTTGCACAATTTTGGCATCGAGCGGGTGCTCGTCGGACAGGTGCCTGAAGGGCCTTGTTTGATTGTGTCTAACCACCTCTCATGGATCGACATTTTGATGATCGGTTCTGTCTTAGATGTCCGCTTTTTATCCAAAGCGGAGGTGGCTAAGTGGCCGATCGTTGGTCGACTCGCCACAGGCGCAGGGACCTTGTATGTGAATCGTGGCGATCGTCGTTCAGCCGATTTGGCGTTGGATGCGATTGCCGATGCGCTGGCTCAGGGCGATCGAGTGGTGGTGTTCCCGGAAGGCACCTCTACCCGCGGTCCGATGCCCATTAAATTCCGAAGCCGGCTGATAGAAGCCGCTCGGCGAGCGGGCGTTCCGGTCGTACCGATGGCGCTGAGTTATCACGGACCGGGCAAAGAACTTGCATCCTATGCAGGTGATGACGATTTCGTGTCGCATATGACGCGTCTGTCGCAAGCGCCCTTCATCCGGGGTCGGGTGGCCATTGGTCAGCCCATTCAGATCGATGAGCCGGCGGCCGTCATCGCGAGAGAGGCCCAGAGTCGCGTGGAATCCATGTTGGCGCCTGTGGTGGTCGAGCGAGCTGAGGCGGTCAGCTTAGCGCCCCGAAGTTTATGTCTCTCGTCGAACTGAGATCGCACCCACGTCCAGACCACGTGCCGTCTTGATCATCGGGTGGCGCATAGACTCCGGTAACCGGTCGACTATCGCCACTTCGCCCAAGGCCTCAAGCAATGCAATCACTAAGGCCTCCTGACCTCGCAGGCTTCCATCTTCGCACTTCAAAGCAAAGCCAATGTGTCTGTCGGGTAGCGCACCGCAGTAGACCCCTTCCGCCCCCATTTTGACCTGCAGTCGTCCAGCGCCCGCCTCTAACAGGGCCGTATCGACCCGATCGCTACCGGCGACCATAAAAGGTTCTCTGACTTGAGCGTGGAACAGGCGTTCGGCCGATTCTTTGAGGGGTGTCGGTAGGTGGCCAGCCCCTAACCGTGCAAATCCTAAAGCCAACTGGCGAAGCGGCAGAGCATAGGTGGGTACGGAGCAGCCATCGATGGCGACCTCAAGTCGATCGGCATCGCATTCAAATAAGGTGTTCATGTGGGACCGGATGGCTTGTTGGAGGGGGTGATCGACTTCGGTGTAGCCTTTTGTGGGCCATCCGCGGTGGCGACAAATGGTGAGCATCCCGGTGTGTTTACCAGAACAGCAGTGATGCAGTTGCGAGAGTGGGGTGTGGTCATGCGCCATGGCCAATCGTACCGATTCGGTGAACGCCGGTGCGATGCCACACTCTAAATCGGCCTCGCTCAACCCAAGTCGCGCCAACCAGCTGCCAACTAGGGCTGTGTGCTCGGGCTCGCCGTTATGGGAGGCGCACGCAATCGCAAGCTCGGCGTCGGATAGCTGAAAGGCATCAGAAGCCCCGCTGGCTACCAGCTCTAGAGCCTGTACCCATTTAGCGGCGGAGCGCGGGAAGGTGGGACGGTCGATCTCACCAAACGCCAAGACCACCTCGCCCGTGGCCGTCATCGCGACGCCATGCCCAATATGCTGGCTTTCGCATAAGTGTCCGCGACTGACTTCAACACACCATGGATTCATAGGCCCTCCTAAACCCTAAGTGAAGCAGGGTTGATGCCTAATGAAAAGCTACCGGAGCCGACTTTGGCGTCCGAAATTGGGCCTTAAGAATTCCATTTGGTCTGCCCGAATACGATGAGAGTTGATCAGTGCGAGATATTCGGCGTGATTTGGGGTGTAGGGCAGCGCCAACAAACTCATGCTGATCTCATCGAGCAGCTTGCTGCCTTTATGTTGATTGCATCGCCGGCACGCGGTTACCACGTTCATCCAGTGGTCTTTCCCACCTCGGGAGATTGGGATGACGTGATCGCGGGTCAGTTCTTTGTCTGGGAAGTCCTTACCACAGTAAAGACAAATGTGTTGGTCGCGGCGGAAGAGAGAGGTGTTGGTGAGATTTGGAGTTCGGCTTGCTAGGTCAAAAACACGGCCCTCGCAAGCCATGATCGAGTGCAGCACCATGGTCGTTTGCTGCCCCGTGGCCCTTGATCGGCCTCCCCTGACGGTCATACAGGGTGAGCCAAGCGTCCAAGCCACCATGCCTCGGGCCTGTAAGGTGGCCGCATCTTCCCAGGTCAACCATTCGACGGGGGAGCCGGCGATGTTTAAACGCAGAATTCGTTCTTGCATACACCTACCTTGTCGAAAAGTTACCCTATTTTTGTGACAATTCAACCCTCATCGACAGGTCAATAGCGGAAATATCTTTGGTGAGTGTGCCGAGTGAGATTCGGTCAACGCCGGTGAGTCCGATGGCTCGCAAGTTCGCTTCTGTGATCCCCCCAGAAGCCTCTAATTCGATGCCAGTGAGACCCAATTGGTCACGTCGTTTCACGGCATGGGTCAGAGCGTCCGAGTCAAAGTTATCGAGCATGATGATGTCGGGGCGACACGCCAGGGCTTCTTCGAATTCACTCGGTGTCTCGACCTCGACCTGCACTCGGATGGACGGATGTTGATGCCGTGCTCGGTTAACGGCCTGCGTGAGGCTTCCGGCTGCGGCGATGTGGTTTTCCTTGATCAAAACTTGATCAAATAATCCAATGCGATGATTCTGTCCGCCACCGACGGACACCGCATATTTCTGCGCAAAGCGGAGACCTGGCAATGTTTTCCGAGTGTCGTACAGGCGCGCGGGGGTGTCTTCGAGTAACGCCGACAATCGTTGCGTAGCCGTAGCGACTGCCGAGAGGCACTGAAGAAAATTCAGTGCGGTTCGCTCACCGCTTAATAGGGATCGAGCCGGCCCTTCAAAGCGCGCGATGATGCTATTGGCTTCGAATGCATCGCCCTCGTCCCCGTGCCAGGCGATCATGACCTTGGGATCTATTTGGCGAAAGGTCTCCTCGGCATGAGGGCGACCGCAGAGAACCATCGGGACGCGTGTAATCAACGTGGCGCGAGCGTAAGTGTCCTCGGGAATCAAGTCGGCTGTGACATCGCCTGCACCTAGGTCTTCCTCGAGGGCGCGACGCACGTCGTCGGCAAGTGTCCTAAGCAATGGATGACTCATGGCATTTTAAGCGGACGCCCGCCGTCTAAAGGCAGTACCACCCCGGTAGTATATCGATTGCTTTGCAAGTAACGGATGGCTTCGATCGCCACCTCGAATCCAGGTTCTATGCCGAGTGGACTCTTCGATAAGGCTTTTTCCCGATAGCCAGCATCGTCCTCGGGACGGAAAGCCAATAAGGCGGGACAGAGCGCGTTGACCCGGATGTCTGGCGCGTATTTCTTGGCCTGTGATTTGGTGAGATTCAAAAGAGCTGCCTTGGACGCTGCATAGGCCATGTGTTGATCGCTGCCACGATTCGCCACATGGTCTGAGACATTGACAACCGATGCGCAGGGCGACTTGAGTAAAGCCGGCGCCAAGGCGTCAGTAATCCGCATGGGAGCGCCCACGTGAATGCGCATCATGCGGGCCAGGATGTCTAAATTTTCAGCTCCGTCACTGTCTTTTTCCCAACTCGACGCATTGTGCACAATGGAGGTGAGCTGAGGGCAGGCATCAACCAACGAAGCCACTGCCGTCTCAACCCCTTCGTCGGTTGAGAAATCGGCATACAGTAGGTGCGCGCCCCGCTCGGCCAAAGCATCCAGCTCTGGACGTGCACTTCGGTAAGTGGCGATTACCGGTTGGGCGTCATCCAAATAAGCGTGCGCAAGCGCCAGGCCCAAACGGGTCCCTGCGCCGGTGATTAAAATGGGTGCTGTCATGCCCTAAGGTGATCCGGTCTGATTGGGTCTTCCATTTGAAAGAAGGCGTGCGAGAGTTGCAAGGGGGAGGGCAAATAATTTCGCTTCGTCCGCCAGTAAAGCTCAGCTTCTTTACACAAGGCATCAAACGCTTGGTTGTACGGATGATGAGGATCCATCGGATCGCCATCACCCAAGGTATCAAGGCCCAACTCATGGCAGCGTCTTTGAAACCACGCTTTTAAAAGTTGGTATTCGCGTGCGTGCAGTGCATGGTTCTGTGGGTCTTGGATAATGCTGTAGATCATAACGATTTAATCGAATGCCCTAAAGGAATTCGCTCGACAGCATCGGTCATCCAACTGTTTGCAAAATCACCGGCCGGTTGTTTTGACAGTCGCCACATAAAGCCTGCTACTTCCCCAGTACTTGAAACCACCACAATCGGGATGGTCGCCGAGTCGCCTTCCACGAGGGGTTCGCCAAGCTCACGCGATCGATGATTAATTAAAGGCGCGTAATTCGGATGCTTCACAATGGCTGCAAAATGCCAAAAAGGACCCGTTGAGGCCTTATTTTGAGGGCTTGCAAATTGGAACGCCTGAGCAATCCCAGCGTCTGGCGTCGGCTCATCGTTTTCAGCCATCGCAGCCAACACGATTTCAACCACGGAAGTGGGTGTCAGCTCGGGTGACGGTTGCCGGTCGAAAGCAGACCCTATAGGCACCCACAAGGCAATGACTGCAAGGACAAGATATCGCATGGCCGCGCTCCTTTTTTATCTACCGTGGGGCCAATTTATCCGGAGGCAAGACCCCAAGCGGGGTAATGGGGTAGAGACGTGCTTGATGCGGCAGATACCTCGGTCCACCAGAGAATTCGGTGAAGGCGGGCAATAAGAGGGTGTGTTGATCGAGTTCTGCAAAACAGGGATAGATCAAACGATCCGTGGCCGATTGCAGCAAGGCTTGGGGATGAATGTGACCTGCTAACCTGGGTCGGCCCGCCGTTGCATCCGGATGATGCGCCAAATCCAACGCGCCAAATGGGGTGGGTTCGGGTTGAATTGTGAAGCCGAGCGCGCGAGCGGCCGTTTCACCCTGTCGATCGTGGTTGCCCAAGATGACATGCAGCTCGACCTGTAGCCGACTGAAGCAGAGCTGCCAGTCGGCCAATACAGAGTCTGTGAGGCCGCGGGTTTGATGGAATAGATCACCCAGCACCCAAAGTGAGCGGGCTTGAGTGTCGATGACAGCCCGTTGCAGACGATCGAGATCGGTGGCCTCGCTTCCTCGAGGTACGGCAATGCCTGCTTGCCGGAATACCCGGCCCTTTCCCAAATGCAGATCTGACACAAACAATCGCTGGCTCACGGGGTGCCACAAGGTGCGATCGTCTCGAGGCACAAAGGTGTGCCCAGCAAATTCAATACGTATCATCAAAGTTCGCCGTCAATCGAGCCAGCCGAGTGGCTACGGTATCTGATGAAAGTCGCGCTTCAAGCCGTTCGATCATCAGAGGGAGCGCCATCGGTGAAGGTTGGGTCAACTGCCTTATGGTGAGCGGCTGCTGTGCCAGCCGCTCCATCGCCTCGGTAAGACGCGGCAGATCGCAAAAGTCACTTAAGACGTCTGAGCGGGCTTGCTGCAGCAATAAATGCTCGGGGTCATACTTTTGCAAAACGTCGTGTAACAGACTGGCAGAGGTCTGCAGGGCTCGCATACTTTTGGTGCGCCCCGGATACCCCTCAAACAACCACCCTGCAATCCGAGCAGTGCTTCGAAATTGACGTTTGACCAGTTCGGACAGGTTGATCGCTTCGGTTAAGTCGTTCAATACATGAGATGCGCTTAAGAAGGCGGGCCAGTGCGTCACCAAGTTATTTAAGGGCGCTGCCTCGTCTGCTAACAATTCAATGCCGTAGTCGTTCACCGTCAGGGTTAGAGTGGCCGGGAGCTGTTGGCTCAATCGATAAGCCAGGAGTGGGCCGAGTGCCTGGTGGACGAGCCAGCCACCAAAGGGATAGAACCAGAGGTGATGGCCGTCCCGAGACTGATAGCGCTCGATCAGGGTGGTGGCCGAATCGGGGCATTGGCTGAGTCGTGATTGGACGGCCTCTGTGTGGGCGATTTCTTGACTTAGCCAAGTTCTGTTTCGGATCCGAGGTGACAGTGCTCGCTGAGTATTCATGCGGGCCAAGACACGCTCAGCCAGGGTGTCTGATAACGGCAACCGTCCCCCTGTCCAGCGAGGTACTTCCATGGCTTTTTGCGATCGGGCAGCTTTCACCAGCAATTCACCGTCACTGAGAGAGATCACCTCCAAACACCGACCGGCAAAGCGGAACCGGCTGCCCGGTGGCAATCGGCTGGCAAAACTTTCTTCAACCTGACCTAGGCGACTGCCCCGACGCACTTTGACCGTGACTTGGCTGTGCGAAACGATGGTGCCAATGCTCATTCGATGACGGAGTGCAGTGCGTCGATCCGAGACTTGCCAGCGACCTTCTTTTGTTGGAATTAGCCGTGAAAACTCCGGGTACTCGGTTAATGAATGGGATCCCTGATGCAACACGGTCACCAGTTGATCAAATTGAGTCCGCGATAATTCCCGATAAGCCTCGGTGTCGGTGATCTCTTCATACACGGCAGACGCTTCCCAGGGTGACTGGCAGGCGAGCGTGACCAGATGTTGCATCAACACATCCAAGGCCATGCCAGGCGGCCGGATCGGTTCCAGTGCATTGGCATCCAATGCATCGGCAAGGGCTGCATACTCATGCAGATGCAGGCGGTGTGTGGGCGCTAATAGCACGGTGCTGGCGGCGCCTGGTGTGTGATTGGCGCGCCCAGCTCGCTGCACTAAACGGCTCACTGCGCGAGCCGAACCAATCTGCACAATCCGCTCCACCGCCGGATAATCCACGCCTAAATCCAACGCACTGGTGGCGACTGCCACGTCGATTTCGCCGTCTTTGAGCCCGGCTTCCACGTCATGACGTGCATCCATAGCTAAAGACCCATGATGCAGGCGTACCTGTAGATCGGCTCGAACGATCGAGAGCGCTTGGTACCACTGCTCGGCTTGATTCCGTGTGTTGGTGAAAATCACCGTAGTCTGCCCTTTGACCAAGGCCTGGGCGAGTGGCTTTAAAAGCGACAGTCCCAAATGGCCAGCCCAGGGAATGCGACTGTCGTTGTCCGTCTCGAGTACTTCTAGAAACAGATCGCGAGAAAC
>CBFHVZ010000023.1:10302-19811 GCA_965659195.1 Litorivicinaceae bacterium | reverse complement strand
GTGCGATAAGTGAACCGAGCAGACGTCCCATGCAAATCCAGCGTTATGTTGAATTGAATATAACGCTGGATTTTTTGGGACATCGGGCACAATGTCAATGTTTCATCGGCTTAAAGTCGAGAACCGGTACGTCGATCGACAGAATACGACCGGACTCGAAGAGCAACTCCAGTGGCATGGTGGTGTTTGCATCGAGTGTGCCGGTCAGGCCCAAGAGCATGATGTGGTAGCCACCGGGTTTCATGTGCAATGGCGTTGAGGCAGTCAGTGGAAAGCCACCCTCGACTTCCCGCATGCGCATCACGCCATTGTCCTTTATGTGTTCATGCAGTTCGACTGTGGTGGCCACGGGTGTCCGTGCTTCGACCAGCCGATCTTCATTGCCGGTGATACGGATCCGCCCGTAAGCCGCTGAGTTGGGTGCCATGCCAATACGGGCGCGTGCCCAGAACTTTTCTAGAATAAGGCCGTCTTGCTCGACCGTTTCAAACGGGGATTGCATGCCTGGCTGGGACGGTGAGTGGCCATGGTTCATAGCCAGGGCTGAAATCGGTGCGATAAGCATCGCGCATACGAAATATAGGATTTTCATGTCAGTCTCCAAATTGATTGTTTTGTGAATCGGTGATCAATCAAACGGAGTGGGGTGGGCCTCGCGCGAAGTGCGTCACGCAGTCGGAAGCGGACAGATCCACTGCGTACCTCGATGGGTGTTGGATATCCCAAGGCGCGAGGTTCGAGACCGGCTCAGATTCGGGCAGAGCCAGCCATTGGAGGGGCTGAAAGTCACAGGTGGGGACTGAGTTTTCTGGGTCGTCCGTGGGCTTTGCAATTCCCGCACTGGGCCCTGCAGAGCAAATGACCAATGTGGGTGTGCCAGACTCAGAAAGCCCGGGCATGTAGCCTTTTGGCACCATCGCAGACGCCATGACGCCCGCCAAGACCAGCGTTAAAATCCAGCGATGACCATTCGAACTCTGCATGCCGTTAGTGTACCCGGATTTTAGGCGGCGGAGGCTGTCGTTGTCTGGGATTCTGGGCGTTTCTTGAGCCAGAACAGCGCACCTAGACAGAACACGCCAATCGGGATCACCAACCAATTCATAAGCTCCCACCCAATCACGTGATAAGCCAATCCAGAACTTAAGCTGCCGAGTGCAACACAGCCAAATAAAATGCTGTCGTTAAGCCCTTGGGCTTTCAGTTTTTCAGCTTCGGTGTAGGTTTCGGTCAAAGCGGCGGTGGCCCCAATAAATCCAAAATTCCAACCAAGACCCAAAAGCACCAGAGCGGAATAGAAGTGAGTTAAGGTCACCCCATGCAGTGCGATGAGTGCGCACGCCATCAGCAATAAAAGTCCGGTGGCGATGATCGCGGTATGGCCGTATCGATGGATGAGGTGGCCGGTGAATAAGCTCGGTACGAACATGGCCAACACATGCCATTGGATGCCGAGGGCAGCCTCGGAGACGTCAAACCCGCAGCCCACCATGGCCAAAGGCGCGGCCGTCATCACGAAGGCCATGAGTGCATAGCTCGCGGTGCCACAGAGGACAGAGACAGCAAACTTAGGTTGCCGTGCGATTTCGCGCCGAGACCGTGCCGAATCCTCTGAAATCTTTGTCCGTTTAGCCGATTGGTCAGGCAGCCAGTTCATGCAGAGGAAAGCCGTTAAAAACAGTGCACCCCCCATCAAAAAGGCGCCCGCAAAAGGGGTCGGGTACAGCAGGTCTTTAAAATGCAAAATGATTTGTGGGCCGATGATGGCGGCTGCAATTCCGCCGATAAGTACACGGGAGATGGCTTTGGCTTTGAGTGGTGGGTCCACGTAGTCTGACGCCGCAAATCGATATTGCTGAACAAAACTGTTGGCGGCACCGACCAAGAAAAGCGCCGCTACGAACAGAACAAAGGTGTGAAGCCATAGCGCGAGCGCCGCCAAAATAATGGAGGCAAACCCGAGCAGCGCACCGGCCATAAAACCTTTTTTTCGACCGACTTTGAACATCAACACGGAGGCCGGAGCAGCCATTAGCGCCACCCCCACATTAAATCCACTGACTGGCAGAGTGGCCAACGCTTTGTGTTCGGGCAACAAGTAGGCGCCAGCGAGCCCGCCTAAGGTGATCACAATGGGTGCTGCGGATGCGTTGATCGCGCTCAGCAGCGCATAAAGATTGGCGATAGCCAGGGAGTCAGTTCGAAATGTCATGAGCGCATCCAAGAGGTGCCGAGTTGGCTTGAACCTATTAGGATAAACCCCAAACATAACCCGATAACAACAGATAGAGTCCCCATGCCACTTCTTGACGACATCAGCAGTTACCTCGTGCGTCCTTCGCCGGACGATCCTCGTTTGTCTCGCGCGATCGAAGGGGTGGATCAGTATGGCCACCCAGTGACTACGGCCGTGATCGAAGAACGGCCTCTGACGATTTATCTCAATGCCCAAGAAATTGTGACGGCGATGACAATTGGCGATTACCCGGACTATCTGGCGGTGGGCTTTTTGAAAAATCAGGGCATGTTAAAACCCTCCGATGTCATCACGGACGTTGAGTTCGATGAAGAGCTTGATGTAGTTGTGGTGCGGACCGAAACCGACACCAATTACGAAGACAAGTTGAAAAAAAAGACGCGCACCTCAGGCTGCGCGGTGGGCACAGTCTTTGGGGACATGATGGAGGGCTTAGAGCAGGTAAAATTGGGCGCTGAACCCATCCGTACTTCCTGGATTTATTCGCTCTCTCATCAGATCAATCGAACACCGAGTTTGTATTTAGAAACTGGGGCCATTCATGGCACGGTGCTGTGTGAGAACCACCGCCCGTTGGTCTACATGGAGGATGTCGGTCGCCATAATGCCGTCGATAAGATTTCAGGTTGGATGCATTTAAACCACGTTTCACCGGATAATAAATTGTTGTACACCACCGGACGATTGACCTCTGAGATGGTGATTAAAACCGCCCTCATGGGGATTCCCGCACTGGTCAGTCGGTCAGGCTTCACGGCTTGGGGTGTGGATATCGCACAGCAGGTGGGTTTAACCCTGATCGGTCGGATGCGAGGCCGTAAGTTTGCCTGCTTAAGTGGGGCTTCTCGGTTGGTGTATGACGCAGACCCTGAGTCGGTACCCGAAGAAGATAAGAAGCATCGCAGAAAGAGCGCCTCGGATGACTGAGGTGTTGGGTGTTGTTTTGGCGGGTGGTTTAGCAACCCGCATGGGCGGTGGTGATAAGGGCTTATTGAGCCTCCAAGGTCAGCCGATTTTGGATCACGTATTGGCTCGGCTCAGGCCGCAAGTCAACGCCATCGTATTGAACGCAAACGGTGATCCGGATCGCTTTTCAGAGTACGACCTCCCCGTCGTGCCGGATTCCAAAGGCGGTTTTCTAGGGCCCTTGGCTGGCGTCTTGGCTGCGATGGAATACGCTCAAGAAAGCGGTCATGAGTGGGTCATCTCGGTCGCTGCAGACACCCCCTTTTTCCCACGGACACTCGTCACGGACTTGCAGGCGGCGACTCATTGGCCAGATGCCCCCGTGGGCTTGGCGGCCAGTCTCGATGAGTCGGAAAATCGCTTTATGCGTCATCCCACATTTGGGCTTTGGCACGTGTCGTTGGCAGGGGCCTTAGCTGGAGCGCTTGATGAGGGGGTTCGGAAAATCGTGCGATGGACGGACTCGGTCGGTGGGGTTGAGGTGCGTTTTGAACGCTCGCTTGGCGCCGTTGATCCCTTTTTTAATGTGAATACTCCCGATGACTTGGCGCAGGCTGAGCGCGTTAAGGCGGATTGATGCAAGCAGCATTTGGGTTGGTGGGGTGGAAGAATTGTGGGAAAACCACGCTCACCGAACGATTGGTTTCTGAATTCACACGTCGCGGACTGCGTGTGTCCACGATAAAACATGCCCATCACACGGTGGATGTTGACCAATCGGGGACAGACAGCTACCGCCACCGGGTAGCAGGCGCAGAGGAAGTGCTGCTGGCTGGCGGGTCGAGACTGGCGTTGATGCGCGAATATCGAGGCGAGCCAGAGCCTCCCTTTGAGCAACTCCTCGCGATGATTTCGCCCTGTGATTTGGTTTTGGTTGAGGGATTTAAGCAAGCCCCCATCGACAAAGTAGAGGTGCATCGAGCCGAGGCGAGTCGGCCTTTGTGGGCGGCACAGGATCCCCGTGTTCGCTTCGTAGCGAGTGACACGCCGATTGATAGCTTGGGTCGCCCGTTATTTGATTTGAATGACGTAAGCCGTATTGCGGATGCGATTTTGGAGTTTTTGCCGTGACTGACATGAAGCCCCCTCCGTTGAAAAACGACTGTTTCGCCCTGCCACCTGGCGTCGACTGGACGCCCGTTGAGGAGGCCATGGCGTTGCTCAAGTCACGATTGACATCAGTCGTCGGCGCCCCTGAGTCTGTTCCTGTCGCCGACGCATGCGACCGAATTTTGGCGTCGGATGTGGTGGCTCTGCGAGCCAACCCACCGGCTTCAAATTCCGCAGTCGATGGGTATGGCTTTAAAGGACCCATTGCGGAGGGACTCAACGTGCTCCCGCTCATGGAGGGCCGAGCAGCGGCTGGTGTGCCATTCCCGGGTGAAGTGCCTATGGGGTCGGCGGTGCGCATTTTGACTGGAGCGATTTTGCCACCGGGTGTAGATACCGTGGTGTTGGAAGAAGACTGCAGCATTGAGCCGAATCGAATTGGATTTAATGGGCCGTTAAAGTCGGGTGCAAACACGCGAAATGCGGGCGAGGATGTCAGTGCAGAGACGCCCATTTTTAAAGCAGGACGGCGTCTGAATGCGCCGGACTTAGCCTTACTGGCTTCGGCAGGCATCGGCACGGTGTCGGTATTTCCAAGGCTTACGGTTGGCGTTCTGTCCACGGGCGATGAGATCAAGGAGCCAGGCGATTCTGCAGAGAATTGGCAAATCTACGATGCCAACCGGTTGATGCTTCTTGCGATGCTGTCTGAGCTCGGGTTTGTGGCGCGTGATCTCGGTTTGGTTGAGGACCAGCGGGATTTGGTCAGAGAGGCATTAGATCGCGGCGCTGAGACGTGCGACTTAATCCTGACATCTGGCGGAGCCTCGGCAGGCGATGAAGATCATGTCTCTGCCATTTTAAAAAGCGAAGGGGAGTTGACCAGCTGGCGCATTGCGTTAAAGCCCGGTCGGCCGTTGGCTTTGGGCATGTGGAAAGGAACCCCTTTAATTGGGCTGCCTGGCAACCCCGTTGCCGCGTGGGTCTGTACCCTGGTGTTTGGACGCCCGGCTATGGAAGTGTTGGCCGGCGGTCATTGGCGTACGCCACGAGGCATGACTCTGACATCGAACTTTACGAAAAAGAAACGTCGGGGTCGCTCTGAGTATCTGCGTGCGCGCCTAAATAGTGAAGGACGAGTTGAGGTATTTGGTTCAGAGGGATCTGGGCGTATTTCGAGTTTGAGCTGGGCCGATGGTTTGGTCGAGATTGGGTTTGAAGAAGAGATGATCGAACCGGGATCCACGGTTCGATTCATTCCCTATGCAGAGTACCTGAGACCGTCTCAGTCCACGGATCCGTGAACGGCAAAGGCTTCCAGTGACGCCCCCTGGGGCTCGGTGAATCGGTAGCTCTCATGCACACCGGTATCCGTCAGTGATCGGCTGATCATGGCGATGGTGTTGTCTGTGTGATCCTCACACATTGATCGCATGTGCTCGAGTTCTTCTCGGGCGACAGGCCAGGCGGCTTCCCGCGATGGAGCACCATAGTGGGCCACAAAGTGATCGGCCAATCGATTGGTGAGATCATCAAACTCGGCTTCGGTAATAGGTGTGATGGCCACGAAGGTGGCACGACCAAAGCTATCAAGCGAAAGCCATCCATTAGCAAAGGCCTGACGTGTTTTACCGGTCAGTTCGGCCTCATCGCTGTTTGAGAATTCAAATCCGCCTGAGATGGCCCATTCACCGGCGTCGGCGGGACGATCGAAGACGTTTTCGTCTGAGAGATCCAAACGGATCGTGCGTGCTAGTTTCATCAGTCGCTCATCTCCTCAGTCAGTGAATGAATCTGGGTCATCCCATCTTTTCTGAGAAGCATGCCGCCTGCTTCGTTGGTGCCCACGAAGGTGCCGCTCTCGGGATAGGTCACTTCTTCACCGATGCTGTCGCATTTGGCTCGCCAATGGTCTTGAATCTTGACATACCCCTCGTCGATAAAGGTGTTGAGCCAAACCAAGCTGTGACGAGACCAACTCTCAATCACTTGCGGCACATTCAGCTCAATGCAGCCTTCTTCATGCAACCAGGTTTGATCGGGCTGCAATCCTGGTTCGAGATCGGCTGGTCGAATAAACGGTAGATCAAGCCCTACCACCAACCAGTCGGGAACTGCTTCAGGGTCCTTGGTAGATGCCGCGTATTGAAGCTGCCCGCATTTAGCACCGTTCACTTTGAAGCCAAACGGCCACACAAAGTGCACGGCCAATTCTGCCGGACCCAGTGCGCCAAGGCTGTCAGAGGCAGACAGCATCAATGCATGACAGACACCCACAGCCTCTTTAAGCGGTGTTTCCGGCGCGAGAATAAAGGCTGCATGCAAGCGATCATTTCGCTCCGAATAAACCACCGTGCCAGGATCAGCGCCGAGTGAGGCTTTTGAAATGGCTTTGTGAAACGGGTCGACCGTCGCCGATACCTTTTCGCCTTTCAACAACGGGGGAAAGGTCGGGTCGGTGATCAGTTCGGCATCAATCATTTCAGCACCTCGGTGGCGATGATGGTGTCCGCAATATCCAAGAACGCTTTGGCTTGTGGGCTATTCGGCTTGGCAACGACCAGCGGCACCCCGCCGTCGGACGCCACGCGAATGTCCAAATCCAAGGGGATTTCGCCTAAGAATGGGATCTCTTGGCGTTCGGCTTCCGTCCGTGCTCCGCCGTGACCAAATGGGTGGTGTGTTTTGCCGCATCCGTCGCAGACAAAGGACGCCATGTTTTCAATCAAGCCCAAGCGTGGCACGTTCATCCGTTTGAACATGTCGATGCCTTTCTTTGCATCGAGCAGGGCAATGTCTTGCGGCGTCGAGACAATGATTGCTCCAGTCACGGAGACCTTTTGCGAGAGTGTCATTTGCACATCACCGGTGCCGGGCGGAAGATCGACGAACAAGACGTCGAGTTGCCCCCATTGAACCTGTGACAGCATCTGCTGGAGTGCACCCATCAACATAGGTCCACGCCAAATCAATGCCTCATCGTCTGGCATCATCAGTCCGAGCGACATCAGCGTGACACCATGGTTTCGAAGCGGGAGGATGGTATGTCCATCGGGGCTTGAAGGTCGACCACTGACGCCGAGCATCCGTGGCTGACTTGGGCCGTACACGTCCGCATCCAGTAGGCCGACTTTCAGCCCGCGGAGTGCCATGGCAACCGCCAGGTTTGAGGAGACCGTGGATTTGCCCACGCCGCCTTTTCCGGAGGCGATAGCTACGATGTGTTTAACACCGGGCACTTCGAGTGGGGCTTGGGATTGTTTTTTGGGCGCCGCCTGGCCACCACCGTCGGTGGCGATCAGACCGGCGTCTTTAAATTGGGGATCTTTCACGCGGTTTTCCTAATTAGGAGAGTTCAATGTCACCGGTTACGGTGTGGTGCAGTTCGATATCATCCGAGGTTAAGGTTACGGTGACCTTAATCCGCTCAGGCGCGGTGCCTGCTTGTGCTGCACGCACCGCCTCTTCGATTTTTTGTTGCGATGTCACGCCTACCTGTTTCAGGAATTTGCGCATAGATAGGTTGAATTGGTCTTCGCTCATGGGGACTCCTATGTCATTCTTGTTGTCAGACGTTGCATATTCACACAAAGGTAATGTCAATAATGATAAAAACAATAAAGTGTTTAGTCGTAGTCGGCCTCTTGCTTGCGACAACCCATGGCACGCGGGCGCATGCATTGAGCTTGTCGGTGCATCCTGATCTGCCTGAGGGCCTGATTTCTTACTTGCTGCCCCGTTTCACTCTGAAAACGCAAGTGCGCTTTACTCGGCTGCCTAAAGACGGTGACCTTCAATTCATTCTGCGAGACACAGAAGAAGCGGTTGCCATCTTTGACTTGGCCGATGGCACTCGGGGCTATTTGCGTGCCGCAAGCTGGCTTCAGGACGACCCCGACTACGTCACCTTTAAAGACTGGCTGCTCAGTGATGCCGGCCGTGCCACTATCTTGGATTACCAAGAAGCGGGTCAGGCTGTGGCGACACCGGTCGACCCGGAGCCTGAAGTTGAGATGCCTGTGGTGATCGTTGGAGACGCTGCTGTGGGTGAGGCGCTCTCGCTTGAGCACTGCAGTCGGTGCCACAAAGTGGATCGAGCCAATAAATACTCTGGCATGGACAGCTCCCCATCGTTTCATGCGATGAGAGGTTTCGACGACTGGTTTGTCCGGTTTTCGAGTTTTTATACGGTCAGTCCACATAAGGCGCTCATTTCAGTGCAGGGCTCTGGCATCAGTAAAGACCGAGACCTGATTCCCATTGCCCCGATCGATCTGACGATCGAACAGGTCAATGACATCGTGGCTTTTGTGCATTCACTCGAGCCACTGGATCTCGGTCGCCCGATCCAATACAACCCTTAACTGTCTAGGTAGTCATCGGTGGTGCGAACGCGGGGGCGGTCCGGCCCTCTGAAGGGCGCGTTTTCATCGTGATATTGTGCGCCCACTCGGCAGTCATCACACATTTTGACCAGACGTGTGTTGTCTGAATCCGTGTACATCCAATGCTTGCCTTCGAGCTTTTCGATGATGCGCTCAATGGTCGACTTTACGCCGAAGGGCCGGCCGCATTCGATGCACTCGAAGGGGTCTTCACCATGCAACGGTTGCTGGTCTAGCACTTGCTTGCCGAGACTGAATTGAGGCTTCAATGTGATCGCGGTTTCTGGGCAGGTATTGGCACAGAGTCCGCACTGCACGCAGGCATTTTCGACGATATTTATTTCTGGTCGGTCAGATCGGTCGTTGAGTGCGCCAGTCGGACACTGAGACACGCAGGCCAAACAGAGTGTGCATTTATCGGAATCCACTTGAATGGTTCCGTAGGGATCGCCCGGCTCCAGCGCAATCGACAACGCGCTTTCGCCGTCGTGTGCGGTTAAGGCGGACATGACTTGCTTGGTCACTTCCCGACGGCCGCCTAACAGGGCGACATCAAGCGCCTTAGGTTCAGGCAGTGAGTCGGCATACAGGGCACTCTCCAAGCTCTCTATTGAGTCCGCTTCGATCACTCGGACCCGACTTGGGTCGACCGAGGTGCCCTTAAGCAGTCGCATAGTTAGGCCATGTTGGTTTGCGATGGCCGTTTTCGCCGTCTTCGGCGACTTTAAAATCAAGGCTTCAGATGCCCCAGCCCCGAGCGTCGCCAGCAGTTCGGCGTGGCCGATTAATTCGACGTTATCGACCTCATAAGGAATGACATCGGCCGGGAGTCCGTTGCTGAAGCGAGCCGA
>CBFHVZ010000023.1:0-10204 GCA_965659195.1 Litorivicinaceae bacterium | reverse complement strand
ACTCAGCGATTAAGTTTCGCCCAAACGAACGATCGATGAATAAAACGCGTGGCGCTTTTTTCGCATGCCTTGAAAACGTTTCGATTAGTGTTTTTAAGCGCCGAACCATGAACTCAAACGGCGGGTCATCATACAAAATTGCGCCCGTCGGACACACGGATGCACAACCGCCACAGCCGCCGCACATGTCCGAATCAATGTACACACCATCGCCGTTGGAGCGAATGGCCTTGGCACCGCAGGTATCCACGCAACGGGTGCAGCCGGTTTTCTTTGACCGAGAGTGCGCACAAATGGCCGCTTCGTAGCGAACGTAAATGGGTTTTTCAAAGGTGCCGACTAGGGCCTTGGCGCGAACGCCTAAGGCGGTCAGTTCTAAACTGCTCGGTTGATAGGCGCGCAGGTAGCCTTCACGGGTGGCTTCGGCTGCCAAGAGCGACTGCTCTGAAACCAAGTCAATTACCAGATCGCATTCAGATTGCGCGCCATCCTTGGGTGTTTCAAAGCGCGTATCACCGCGCCCACTGACAACCAGAGGGGCATATTGATCAAATTCGACCTCGAACGCGCCCAAGCCGCCCGATAAATGTTTGATTTTCCCGATGGCAAGATCGTACAGCGCGGATGGGATCGCTCTTTGAGGCGGCGTTTCGAGTACTACCGTGACGGCCAGCTCTTCGCCTAAGGCCTCGGCGAAAGGCAAAATGGACTCGTCTGGGGCTATGACCAAACACGTGCCTTGACTGACGACGTCACGAACTGGGGTGCCAGGTCGCTCGAGTTTTGCGTCGTCAAGAAGAGCCAGCTGTTTCGCGGTGACCTGTGTGGTGTCTTGGTCACCCCGGGTCCATCCGGCACGGTCTCGCAAATCGAGTAGGCTTAACGAGCTTCTTAATTCGGATGCCTCAGCCAATTCAGATTGCAACTGCTCGAACACGGCGTGTTGCTGTTCACAGGCAAAGACCACGTCCTGCTCTTGCGATAGTTGTTGGATCGCAACATCGAGGTCGTTACCGCACAATTGATCCACCTGAATTACATGATCAAACCCCTGATTTTCAAAGGATTTCGTCTTGTAGTTCAGGGTTTTGTCGCAGGTGCAAAGCACCAATGTTTTTGCTGTTTCTGTCATGTTGGGGCCATGTTGGGGCTGTTTTTTTTGTTAAAGGTCACAATAGACTACCCTCATTAAGGGCAAACACTAGAAAAAGAAGGCCTGGAGGTCAAAAACTGTGTCGAATCCTGACAATCCCACAGACCAATCCGATCTGTTCTCAGCGCGTGCCATCAGCATGCGTGTGGGTGTGGTCGTTACGCGCTCGCCAGGTGTCACGCGCTGGGCGAAAGAAATTTGGCGTCCCACCGCCTTGCTGCCAGGTGCCGCCGACTCGGTCTGGCGCGAGCTCCGGCGAGACGGAGATATCGTGGAATACCATGCGGCTACGGTTGATCTGTCGTTGTATCGAACCGACGTCGAGGCATACCGAGTGTCTCTGTCAATGAAGCCGCCTTCGGCCTTTGTGATTTTGGATGAAGACACTACGGGCACGGCGCCTGGCGGTTGGATGGTGAGTGAAGTCACGCTGTCAGCCTATGAGGCTCAAGATGCATTGGATAGCGGTTTTAGTTTGGTGGAAGCGGTTCCGCTGCCGCCGCTTGTGGGTTCCTGGGCGACCGAGTTTGTGAAGCAGCATTTCATCGAAGAAGATTTCAAAAAGCGGCAACGCGATCGGGTCGATGTGGATCGGCGCGAGGATGGGATCGGTGATGAGCGTGTTCAGCAGGTGGCGGATGTCTATCGTGCGCCTGGAAGTTTGCGGAAGAGGAATAAGCATTGAGTGATGACAAGGGATTTTTAAGTCGCTGGTCTGAGCGGAAGCGTCAGGTGGCGGCCGAAGAAGAAGCGATCCAGGAAGCTGCCTCAGTTCCCGAGCTTGTCGAGGATCCACATGAAGGCAAGACCGATGAGGAGATTCTGGCGGAGCTTGAATTGCCAGAGCCCGAGTCATTGAAGTTAGGCGATCGCGTTGAGGCCTTCATGGCGCCGGAGGTGCCTGAACGCATTCGGGCGCGAGCGCTCAGAGCGTTTTGGCGGACCAATCCAATCTTGGCCAATGTCGATGGGCTTGATGATTACTGTGACGATTTTACCGATGCGGCCTTTGCGGTTGAAAACATCCAGACGGTGTATGAAGTGGGCAAGGGTTATGCTCGAAAGGCTTTGGATACACTGGAGAAGTTGGCAGAGGATGATGCGGCGCTCCCCAATGCCGTGTCTGAGGCTTCGGCAGTGGCGAAGTCATCTGTGGTAGATGATTCTGCCCATCCGTCGTCCTCGGTTCGAATTGGACGTGATGACGTCCAAACGACGGGTCTTGAAGAGACTCAAAGTCCGGTACCGGATGCGCCGTCTGAGGATGAAGAGGATGCAGGATCAGAAGAGCGCACATTGATCGCATCTGCACAAGATGAGAATGACTCGCATCTCTCGGCTTCTGTGGCTTCAAGACGTATGCGATTCCGGGTGTCTTAAGCTTGCACCCAAAAAAAAACGGCGTACACTCCGCCCTTACGGACTATGACAAAGCCATTGGATTGGCCGATCAGCGGTGACTGATGGGATAATAATGACCGAACCTGCAACAGTAGAGACTTACACGCCTTTATCGCCTGAAGACCGAGCGCGCGCAGACTTGTACGCGTTGATTGGCTCTTTACTGCTCGAAATCCCGACCACTGAAACCTTGGCTCAGCTCGCGGCCTTGGATGGCGGCGAGGGCGATTTGGGTGCAGCAGTTGGCGCCCTGGCTCGGGTCGCCAAATCGATGGATGCCGCTGCCGTCGAGCGCGAGTACAACATCGTGTTCATTGGTGTGGGTCGCGGCGAGGTGCTGCCTTACGCCAGCTACTACCTAACTGGATTCCTGCATGAGAAGCCGTTGGCAGATCTGCGGGCGACCATGCGAACCCTTGGTATCAAGCGCCGCGATGGCATGGTGGAGCCTGAAGATCATCTCGGATCATTGTGTGAAATGATGTCAGGATTGATCACTGGCGGATTCGGCCACAAAGCGTCACTAGAAACTCAGAAAGAATTTTTCAATGCGCACATCGCTCCTTGGGCGGCGCATTGTTTTAGCGATCTCGAAAAAGCGGAAAACGCCGTTTTGTATGCGCCGGTCGGCTCCCTAGGCCGGGTGCTTATGGCGATAGAAGACGAGGCTTTCCGTTTCGAGTAGGCCGAAAGGCAACAGTGTGTAAAGCACAAAAAGGAGATGTTCATGAGTGAACAGAAAACAACACAGGCAGGGCGCCGTGGATTCTTGAAGATGCTGACCACCGGTGTACCCGCTGCTGCAGTTGCTGCCGCAGCCGGTTCACATGTAGTGGCATCTGAGGGAGTTGAGGTACGTGAGTCAAAAGGTCTTCGTAAGACCGAGCACTACAAAAAGTATCTCGAAACAGCACGGTTCTAAAACAACAGGAATGGCCCAGGTTGCAATCGGCCCTGGATCACCATTCAAAAATCCTGAGGAGGATTTTCTATGTTAAGGAAAAAGACGAATGGGGTGGCGGAAGGCTCCCGAGTGTCATCCTTACTGAAGAATGTGGCCTCTCATAAACTGGATCGTCGGACGTTCTTGCGTTCAACCGGTCTGGCAGTGGGTGGTTTAGCTGCATTCTCTTTGACGCCACGCAGCGTAGAAGCAGCAGCTTCGGGTGCGGCCGGCGACGGAAAGACTGAAATCAAAAAGACGGTATGTACGCATTGTTCGGTGGGCTGTACGGTCCAGGCCGAAGTGCGTGATGGCGTATGGGTTGGACAGGAGCCAGGCTGGGATTCACCGTTCAACCTGGGTGCGCACTGTGCCAAGGGTGCGGCGATTCGTGAGCTCGGTCACGGCGAGCGTCGCCTGAAGTACCCAATGAAGCTGGTCAATGGCCAGTATCAGCGCATCTCTTGGGAGCAGGCGATCAACGAGATTGGCGACAAAATGTTGCAGATCCGTGAAGAGAGCGGTCCTGACAGTGTGTACTGGTTGGGTTCAGCCAAGTCGAACAACGAGCAGGCCTATCTGTATCGTAAGTTTGCGGCCTACTGGGGTACGAACAACGTCGACCACCAGGCCCGTATCTGTCACTCAACCACAGTCGCCGGTGTAGCAAACACTTGGGGCTATGGTGCGATGACCAACTCCTACAACGACATTCACAAGTCAAAAGCGATCTTCTTGATTGGGGGTAACCCAGCTGAAGCGCATCCTGTGTCGTTGCAGCATATCTTGAAAGCCAAAGAGCAAAACAATGCACCGATGATTGTGTGCGATCCACGTTTCACGCGGACCGCGGCACACGCAGACGAGTATGTTCGGTTCCGTCCAGGTTCTGACGTGGCTTTGATCTGGGGTCTTTTGTGGCACATCTTTGAAAACGAGTGGGAAGACAAAGAGTTTATCCGTACCCGTGTTTGGGGCATGGACGACATCCGTAAGGAAGTGGCTCGCTGGACACCTGCCGAAACAGAGCGAGTTACCGGAGTGCCTGGGTCTCAGTTGGAGCGTGTAGCACGCACCTTGGCCAATAACCGTCCAGGTACGGTGATTTGGTGTATGGGTGGTACTCAGCACACCAACGGTAACAACAATACCCGTGCGTACTGTGTACTGCAGCTCGCCCTTGGCAACATGGGTGTAACGGGTGGTGGTACTAACATCTTCCGTGGTCACTGTAACGTACAGGGTGCGACCGACTTGGGCGTTCTTGCTGATACATTGCCTGGCTACTATGGCCTCGCAGCGGGATCGTGGGCGCACTGGGCACGTGTTTGGGAAGAAGACCTCGATTGGCTGAAGGGTCGGTTTGCGACCATGAAGACCAAAGACGGCAAAGAAAAGCCAATGATGAACGAGCGTGGTATTCCTGTGTCTCGTTGGATCGATGGTGTATTGGAAGCCAAGGAAAACCTTGAGCAACCAGACAACACTCGCGCCATGGTCTTGTGGGGCCACGCGCCGAACTCTCAGACCCGTCAGCTCGACATGAAGACGGCCATGGAGAAGCTTGACCTGCTGGTCGTAGTCGATCCACACCCGACGGTGTCGGCTGTATTGCATGATCGTCAAGAGGGTGCATATCTCTTGCCTTGTACGACGCAGATGGAAACCTATGGATCTGTCACCGCATCAAACCGCTCTATTCAGTGGCGTGAGCAGGTAGTTGCACCTCTCTTTGAGGCGAAGCCTGACCACGTGATCTTGAAGCTGTTGGCTGACAAGTTTGGTTTCACTGACCGTATGTTCCGTAACATCCAGGTCAACGGCGACGAGCCACTGATCGAAGACATTACACGCGAGTTTAACCGCGGCATGTGGACGATTGGTTACACCGGACAGAGCCCAGAGCGGATGAAGCTGCACATGGCGAACCAGCACACCTTTGACAAGACGACACTGCGCGCAGTGGGCGGTCCTTGTGACGGTGACTTCTACGGTATGCCATGGCCATGTTGGGGTACTCCAGAAATGAAGCACCCAGGTACGGCGAACTTGTACGATCTGTCGATCCCAGTCTCGAAAGGTGGTCTGACCTTCCGTGCCCGCTTCGGTGTGGAACGCAATGGTGAGAACCTGTTGGCAGAAGGCGTGTACTCTGCCGGTTCTGAGATCAAGGACGGTTATCCTGAATTCACCATGCAGATGCTGATGGATTTAGGTTGGGACAAAGATCTCACAGCCGAAGAGCGTGCAGCTATCGATAAGGTTGCGGGTGCGAAGACCAACTGGAAAACCGACCTGTCAGGCGGTATCCAGCGTGTCGCGATCAAGCACGAGTGTGCACCGTTCGGTAACGCGAAAGCGCGTTGCGTGGTCTGGAACTTCCCAGATCCTGTGCCGTTGCATCGTGAGCCTCTGTACACCAATCGCCGTGACTTGGTTGAAGACTACCCAACGTACGACGACCGCACGTTCTGGCGGGTACCGACTCTGTATGCGTCGATCCAGAAGAACGACTTCTCCAAGGATTACCCGATGATTTTGACATCTGGTCGTCTGGTGGAATACGAAGGCGGTGGTGATGAGACCCGTTCAAACCCATGGCTTGCTGAACTCCAGCAGGAAATGTTCGTTGAGGTGAACCCTCGTGATGCGAACAACTTGGGCGTCCGCGATGGCGATCAGGTGTGGGTAGAAGGTCCTGAAGGCGGAAAGGTCAAGGTGAAAGCCCTTGTGACCGAACGCGTAGGAGCTGGTGTGGCGTTTATGCCGTTCCACTTCGGTGGCATGTTGCAGGGCGAAGACCGTCGGTCTAAATACCCACAAGGTGCGGACCCAGTGGTATTGGGTGAATCTGCAAACACAGCAATGACATATGGCTATGACTCGGTGACCCAAATGCAGGAAACCAAGGCAAGCTTGTGTCGAATCATGCCGGCGTAAGGAGGTAAATCATGTCATTAGGTGGAAAGGCGAGAGCCAAATTCCTGTGCGATGCAGAGCGCTGCATCGAATGTAACGCCTGCGTCACTGCATGTAAGAACGAGCATGAAGTGCCTTGGGGTATCAACCGCCGTCGCGTGGTTACCATCAATGATGGTAAGCCAGGCGAGCGTTCGATCTCTGTGGCCTGCATGCACTGTTCAGATGCACCTTGTATGGCGGTCTGTCCTGTCGATTGTTTCTATCAAACAGACGACGGCATTGTGTTGCACTCCAAAGACCTATGTATCGGTTGCGGATACTGCTTCTATGCCTGTCCGTTTGGTGCACCACAGTTCCCGCAAGCGGGTAACTTTGGTTCACGCGGCAAGATGGATAAGTGCACATTCTGTGCGGGTGGCCCGGAAGAAGACAACTCGGCTGTTGAGTACCAAAAGTACGGCAGCAACCGAATTGCCGAGGGCAAACTGCCATCGTGTGCAGAGCAATGTTCGACCAAGGCACTCTTGGCCGGTGACGGGGATGACGTGGCTGCGATTTATCGCGAGCGCGTAGTCAGCCGTGGATTCGGTTCTGGTGCTTGGGGCTGGGGAACCGCTTACGAGAAGAAAGGCGGCTAACAGCCAATCAGTCGGGTGGGCTTCGGCCCACCTGATTGTTTTTACCCACAACACATCCTGAGGTCGTCATGAACTTAAAAGTGATCGGTGCGGCTTTGATCGCATTTTTGACGTTTGCCGTGACTCCATCCTATGCCAATGAGGCAGCGGATCCACGCGCAACAACAGGCGGCGCGCAAACGCTTGAAGATATTCTTGCGCGGCAACAAGGGCTGGAGGTAGACAACACCTTCCGTCGACAGAATCAAGGCAATCCAGACAACGCTCAGCCGACGAGCGGTGCGCTGGGTTCATTAGGTGGCATCTCAGATGCCGATATTTACCGTGGTATTCGTTTCTCCGATGTGGACATCAAGGTGTCTAATAAAGGACCGGCAGCCGAAATTCTCGTACAGGATGGCGGGATGAGTTGGTTGCTGACACGCGAAAACCAAATTCGTCAGTACGCGGCCTATGGATTGGGCGGCATTTTGGCCGCATTGGTCGCGTTTTATTTTATCCGTGGCCGGATGACCATCGAAGGCGGCCCATCAGGCGAGACCATCGAGCGCTTTAAGAATTTTGAGCGGTTCGGGCATTGGTGCTTGGCCGGCTCCTTCATCATGCTGTCTATCACTGGCTTGATATTGCTGTTTGGTCGCGCTGTGATCATTCCCATATTTGGGCACCAGGTGAATGGTGCGCTTGCGAATTTCTCGATCTGGGTACACAACAATATCGCTTGGGTATTTATGTTCTCACTTGTTGCCATCTTCTTGATGTGGGTGAAGCACAACATTCCGAACAAGCTGGACTGGGAATGGTTGAAGATGGGCGGCGGGATTGTCGGCAGTGGTCACCCACATGCTAAGAAATTTAACGCCGGTCAGAAAATCATTTTCTGGATGACCATTCTTTTAGGCGCGTCGGTTTCTTTGTCGGGATTGTCTTTGTTGTTCCCGTTCGAGCTCCCGATGTTTGCAAAAACCTTCGGCATCATGAACTCAGTCTTAGGCACTGCCTTCCCGACTGAACTCCTAGCGCACGAAGAAATGCAGTACGCCCACCTATGGCATGCCATTGTCGCCATCACCATGATGATTGCGATCCTCGCGCACATCTACATCGGTAGCGTGGGTATGGAAGGTGCGTTTGATGCGATGGGCTCAGGCCAGGTTGACCTTGAGTGGGCGCGTCAGCATCACGATCTATGGGTTGAAGAAGAGCAGGCAAAAGCGGCTGCTTCTTCGGGTGGTACACAAACTGTCAGTCAGGCAGGGAAATAGCGATGAAAACCATGTTTTTTGCATTCGCCATGACCATCGTTGTCTCGTTTGGCGCGTATTTTGTGTTGAGTAATATGGGTCTTTCATCTGCAGAGACCCAATCGGCTCCCTCAGTTCGGTTGGACTGAGGTCGCTATGGAAGTGGACCTTGAGATCGACGTGGTCGGTTTGAAGTGTCCACTTCCCGTATTAAAACTAAAAAAAAGAATTGAACCGCTGGATCCAGGCTCCGTCGTCAAGCTTTTGACATCAGACTCGACCACTTTGAATGATGTGCCGAACTACTGTGAATTGGCTGGTCACGAGGTGATTGCGTCCGAGACAACAGGCGGTCAACACACATTTTGGATCCGAATCGCTGGTTAGCCGGAGGGCCTTCCTGTGACTATCGTGCGTTTTTTCCTCTTGATTCTGGGCGTATCTGCGTCCTTGAGCTGCGTTGCTTTTGATCGTTTCACCGCCCACGGCGGCCCTATCAAAGGCCTTGCTCATTCCGCTGCTTTGAACCTGACGGTATCGGCGAGTTTTGATTACACGGCGGTGTTGTGGGATGCCGTTGAGATGCGTGAGATACGCCAATTGATTGCACACAATGCGGCGGTCAATACCGCAGCATTCTCACCCGATGGCACATGGCTTGCGACGGGTGGCGATGATTTTGTCATCCACCTTTGGAAGGTGGATGAGCTCCTTGATCCAAATAAAGAACCGACATCCCGCGCGCTCGCGGGACACACCGCCAAGGTCGTCCACCTAGCCTTTAGCGAAGACGGTACCCAGTTGTTGAGTTCGAGTTGGGATCATACCGTCGGCATTTGGGATACCGAACGCGGTGAGATGGTAGGCCAACTCCGCGGTCATCAAGGACCGGTGAATGCGGCCTTCCTTTCGGCTGATGAGTCCCAAGTCTATTCCGCAGGCGCCGACGGGCACTTGCGTGTTTGGGATCGCCAAAGTGGCGAGTATGCGCGAAGTCTGGTTCGAAACGGCTTCGGCATCAATGTCATGGCCTTGAACGACGCAGGAGACCAAATCGCATTCGGTGGCGCCAATGGCGTGATGCAACTAATCAACCTGTCAGATCGATCTCAGGATCTTGAATTATGGGTAGGCGGGCCGCCGGTCCTCGCGGTGTCCATCGATGACCAAGCCGAGCGTGTCGCCTTTGGCACAGCCGAGGGCCGAGTGATGATTGCGGACACCTATGTGGGCTCTATTGAGCATGACTTCACTGCAGTCAAAGGACCGGTTTGGGCGATCTCATTATTGCCGGAGAGCGAAGGGCTTCTATTGGCAGGGCTCGACGACTGGGTGACTCGTATTCCTTTACACAACTTCATTGTGCCAAGCCAATTGCCCGATCGTGATCGACGGTTTCATCCAGACGGTCCGGTGGATAATGGCGAGCGCCAATTTGCGCGTAAATGCAGTGTTTGCCACAGTTTAACCGCTTCAACAGAGCGCCGAGCCGGGCCTACGTTGTATGGGGTGTTCGGTCGAAAAGTCGGAGCGGTTGAAGATTACCCCTATTCACCTGAGTTGAAGGCGATGGATCTGATTTGGAACGAAGACACCATCGATGCCCTATTTAGAGAGGGCCCCGATGTGGTCACGCCGGGCTCCAAAATGCCGATTCAGCGTATCAAGTCTCAGGCTGACCGCGATGATTTGATCAGCTTTCTGAAGCGCGCCACCGCTCCCGGTCCTCAATGAGGCATTGGGTAGTTGCGATTTGGCTGATGGCCCTCGGCGCTGCCTTTTCAGCACGGGCTGATCATGGACCGGAAACCTGGGACGCTGCTGCTGATTCGGTGGTTCGCGTGTTGCCCACTTGGCCAGGATTTGATCGTCCTGGCTTTGGTGCGCCGCTCGGCTCAGCTCC
>CBFHVZ010000022.1:0-20159 GCA_965659195.1 Litorivicinaceae bacterium | reverse complement strand
CACCAACCGCCGTCTAACTCAGATCGGCTTATCCGAGCAGTTCGCTGGCGTGGAAAACCCCTTCCCGTGGATGAGTGAGATCATGGACCTCCGGAAAGAGAAGAACTTCTTCGAAACCCGAGTCACCGAGTACCAAGTGGGCGGCGCCCTGTCTTGGGACTGATCACTCAGTAAGGCAAAGAACCCGGCTTAGGCCGGGTTTTTTTATGGCGTATTAAAAGAGTCCAGTCGATCGGTTATCCAACGGATGCTGAATCCGGCACCAATTCGATCACAGGGCGGGTGCCTGTGGCTTTTGCGTATCGGATTAAGCTTTTGACACTGGGCAACGACCGCCCGCTTTCCAGACGCGCGACCACTGATTGCGAGGTGCCCATCTTTTCGGCGACTTCTTCCTGGGTCAGCCCAGCGCCCACCCGCGCCGAAATCAGCGCGTGCGCGATCTCAAACTCCGGCCTCATGCGCTCGAATGCGTCGGCCACCTCTGGGTCGTTCAGCCACTTTTCCTTCAAGTCAGATACCGATTTCATGAGCCACCTATCACTGTTTTCACGCAACAAGTATCAAATTCGCGATATTTTCAGAGGTTAAGGTGACTCAACTGACCCGGCGCCTATGACCTCAACAACCGGTCGTTTATGAATCGACGCATCCAGCGCACAACGAGGCAAAGTCATTTCGAATGAATCAAGAAGATTGAAGAAGACTCATCTGCAGGAGCTTGAGAAAAACCGACATCCCTGTCGTGCTCCGAATCCTTCCTAAAGACGCCCCCATCCTTGGGGTTGCCGGGGTCCGGCAATGTTGTCCTGTTTTTTCATTATAATCGAAAGTTTTCTTAGACAAAGTATTTTTTTGCAATGCGATAGTTCAATACCCGGTTTCTGTACCAAACCCATGGTTATTGCCGATACGATATGCTTCACCTCTCACACTAGGAGACCCTATGACCCTGAACCGCCTCACCCTGCTCGTCCATGATGTGGACCAAGCCGCCCATTTTTATCAGACCGCATTCGGCTGGGATTTGATTGAAGACCAACAGGTATCGCCCACCAAGCGGATTGTGCGTGTGGCACCCAAAAACACCTCGGTGTCGTTCAATCTCGCCACCCCCAAAGCCGGTGATGAGGACTTAGTAGGTCGACAGTCCGGTCAACGGGTCTTGGGGTTCATGGATACCGAAGATTTGGATGCCGATCTGGCACGGTTTAACGCAGCCGGCGTCACCATCACCGACGGACCACGCACCGAATCCTTTGGCCGTTGCGTTTTGGTGTTGGATCTAGTGGGCAATACCTGGGAGTTCGTCGAGCGGGTGAAGTAACTACCGGTTGGATGAAATACAGACGCTAGAAAAAGAGAAGGCGGCCCAATCGGGCCGCCTGAAAGTCCAAAAAGGACAGGGCATGGTGTCTCGAGTGGTCCGGCAATCCCTAGAACGAACACTCGGTGTGACACCGCAAATCGGTCCCCAACAACAACGTGCAAAGCACAACCGATTTACTAAGACCGAGTATATATAACCGAACCCCCTATACAAAGAATAATTAGTTATAAAAAGTGTGCACCTGCAAACTTGTGGTAAACACACCAAAAAAACACGAAAAAACAGGCACTAAACCATGGGCGTCACCGGTTTCAGGGCGGCCACCCAGGTGTCAGCCAATCGACGAGCGACTGAGACGGCGTCTGGGTCGTACATCAACATGTGCGATCCGCCGTCGACCCAATCGACTGCACACTGATAAAACCGCCCCACTCCGGCCACATCGGCCGGGCGGATTAAGCGGTCGTTCTCGCCGCTGACGACCCAGACCGGCGGATCCGATTCGGGGTCGTACTGACCCGGGCCCAACCGAGGCAATCCGGATAAGTCAGCCGCCAACCAAGGCGACTCATCGGTGCACCTCTGAAAGAACCCAAGAATCTCAGGGTTCACTTCGCTTCTAGAGAACAATAACCGCGCACCGACCCGCTCCGAGACTTGCTTCACCCCCACCGTCAAAGCCACCCACAACTGTTGGTAGGCAATCGGATCCGACCACAACAAACGCCACGAGACGGACGCCAACCCTTGAGGCGGCACCGGACTCATCAAGACCGCACCGGCCAAAGGGGTTTGGTCTCTCAACAACACCTGCGCAATGGCCGAACCCAGGGAATGCCCCACCACCAAGGGCGGCTTGTCAAAGGTGGCCAAGATCGAATGCACATCGGCCACATAGTCGGCCAGTCGATAGCGCTGGATGCCTTCAGCCCCCTCACTCTCACCGTGACCCCGATACGAGATGCGGTGCACCGTGAATCCGTGCGCCACCCAGGGCGTGATAAACTCATCGGGAAACACCCAAGCACCGGCACAGATGCCATGCAGGCAGAGAATATCGGGCAGATCGGTCGGTTGGCTTGGGCGCGTAATCCGATGCTCAAGTGTCGGTTGGGTCGTCTGTGACATGGCGGCTCCTTAATGGATCGAAGTGTACAGGCAATGACAGAAAACCTCCGCCCCCAAATCCGACTGGCCGCTCTGAATGATCTCGACGCACTCATCGAGGGAAACCAAGGGGTCGCCTTAGAAACTGAAAACCTCACACTCACACGAGATACCCTCGCACCTGGCATCCGCGCCATCCTGACCGATGTGCACAAGGGACTCTACTGGGTCGCTTGCGATGCAACCGGCACCGTCATCGGCCAAACGCTGATCACCTATGAGTGGTCGGATTGGCGAAACGCACCCATCTGGTGGCTGCAAAGCGTGTATGTGTGGCCCAATGCGCGGGGTCAGGGGGTCTTCAAGGCGCTTTTGAGACACATCGAAGCCGAAGCGTGCCAAGCCGGTGCACGGGACATCCGACTGTATGCCGATACCACCAATCACTCAGCGCACGAAACCTACCGTGCGCTCGGATTTGCCACCGGGCATTATCAGGTGTTCGAAAAACCGCTCGATTAGAGCGGGGTCTGTCTGATGGGCGCTACCGCACTAACTTGGCACGGATCTCGCTTATCTCCCTCTCAGCACAAGACAACGCACTGAATCGGCCCGTTCGAACCAAAACGGGGCGAATGCGCGGTCTTATATCAAAATAAGCACCAAAAAGGTGCATAACTGGGAGAATCCAATGGAACCGACCTTAACGGGCCTGGCTGAACGCATCGATGTAATCGTGTCAGGCGCCGACACCTTTTTCTTGCTGCTAGGCGCCATCCTGGTGCTCTTTATGCACGCAGGCTTCGCCTTTTTGGAAGTGGGCACCGTCCGCCACAAAAACCAAGTCAATGCGTTGGTTAAAATCCTGACCGACTTTGGGGCTTCGACCCTTGCCTATTTTTTCATTGGCTATCAGGTGGCCTACGCCACCGGATTTTTGATGGGCGCCGATGAGATGATGACCGGCAACGGCTTTGCCTTAGTGAAGTTCTTTTTCTTGGTGACCTTCGCCGCGGCCATTCCTGCGATCATCTCCGGCGGGATTGCCGAACGTGCGCTGTTTTGGCCGATGATGCTGGCCAACATTGCCATCGTGGCACTGATTTATCCCCTGTTTGAGGGCATGGTTTGGAATGGCAATTTTGGCTTCCAAGCCTGGATTGAAGCGACCACCGGTTTTGGCTTCCATGACTTTGCAGGCTCCATCGTGGTGCACGGCATGGGCGGCTGGTTGGCCTTTGTTGCGGTATGGCTGTTGGGCTCTCGGCGCGGTCGGGTGCGTGACGGACGCATCGTCGGCTTTGCGCCAAGCTCGATCCCCTTTTTGGCACTAGGCGCCTGGATTCTGACCGTCGGCTGGTTTGGCTTTAACGTGATGAGCGCCCAGGCGGTTCAAGGCATCAGTGGCTTGGTGGCAGTGAACTCTCTGATGGCCATGGTTGGCGGGACCATTGCCGCCTTGGTGGTCGGCAAAAACGACCCAGGCTTTATTCATAACGGACCTTTGGCGGGGCTTGTGGCGGTCTGTGCAGGCTCCGATGTGTTCCATCCGCTGGGGGCCTTGGCCACCGGATTGGTCGCAGGTGCGCTCTTTGTTGCCCTATTTATGTGGTGCAGCAAACAGAAGCAGTTTGACGATGTGTTGGGTGTTTGGGCATTGCACGGGGTGTGCGGTGTGTGGGGCGGACTCGCGTGCGGCATCTTTGGAACCCAAGCCTTAGGGGGCTTAGGCGGTGTGTCTTTGGCCGCGCAAGCTCTCGGCACCGTCACCGGCGTGGCCATTGCCTTAATCGGCGGTCTCATCGTTTATGGGGCAATCAAGGCCACCTTGGGCCTTCGCTTGTCTGAAGAAGACGAGTTCAACGGCGCCGATCTGGCCATCCATCGGATTAAGGCCAACCCTGAGGTCTGATTGTACGATCCGATTGCGATGGTGACTCAATGAAAAAGGCCCCGTGAGGGGCCTTTTTTACGCTCGTTTCTGAAGCGCGTTGAACGCGCCTAGGGGTTTAGGACGCCTGGGGTGCTAGGTTTTTTGGAATCAACAAGGCCGACACCGAGGCCGCCACAATGAGCACCACCGAGGCCCACAAACAGAGCGTGAGTCCACCGATCTGATACAGCGCGCCCGAGGCCACGGTACCCACCAGCCGCCCACCGGCATTACTCATGTAATAAAACCCAATGTCCAAACTCGCCCCGTCATCACGCGCAAAGCGAACGATCAAGTAACTGTGTAAGGCCGAATTCAGCGCAAAAGACACGGCAAAGGCCAAGAGACCCAAGGTCACCACCCAAGTAGGCTCAACGCCTTCCGATAGAGCCAGCGTCATCGCCAACGGAATGACCGCCAAGGCCAACCCATCGCGTAACAAGCGACCTCGCCCGGTACCATCACCCTCGCCAAACCGCGCAATCTTCGGGGCCAATGCTTGGACCGCGCCGTAGCCGATCACCCAGACCGCCAAATAGCCACCGACCATCCAGTGATCCCAACCCAACACTTGGCTTAAATAGACAGGGAGCGCCACCACAAACCACACATCCCGCGCACCAAATAGGAAAAAGCGCGCCAAGGACAAGCGGTTGATCGCTTGCGAACCTGAGAAGATCTGTCTGAATTTAGGCTTTTGTTTGGCCAGACCCAGTTCGGTCTTTAACAACACAAGACTTGCCACCCAGACCAGCAAAAGACCCCCAGCCATGGCCAAGACAGCCCCTTTAAACTCAAGGAGAGACAAAAGCACCGCCCCTAAGAAGAAGCCTGCGCCTTTGAGGGCGTTTTTTGAGCCGGTGAGGAAGGCAACCAAGCCGTACAGCCGACCGCTGCCCTCAGGCACCAACTGCTTCATCGAGCTTTTCGCACTCATTTTATTGAGGTCTTTGGCGATCCCAGACAGGGCTTGCGCCGCCATCACCCAGACCACGGTTAACCACTCTGCCGGCACCGCCAGCATCACAAGCGCTCCGATCTGCATCACCAAACCGATTTGCATGGTGCGGTTCAGCCCGATGCGCGCACCGAGCCAGCCCCCCACGGCATTGGTGACAATGCCGAAGAACTCGTAGAACAAAAACAAAGAGGCGATCTCAAAGGGGGTGTAGCCGAGTGCATAAAAATGCAGCACGACCAACATCCGAAGCGCACCGTCGGTCAGGGTATAGGCCCAATAATTCCCGGTGATGACCGCATAGTCTTTGATTTTAGAGTCCACGCACGGCTCCTGTGTAAGCAGCCAATTCCACCATACGATTGGCGTAGCCCCACTCGTTGTCATACCACAAATAGAGCTTCACCTGGGTGTCATTGACCACCATGGTGGAGAGTGCATCGACAATCGACGAACGAGGATCGGTCTTGTAATCGATCGACACCAGCGGACGTTCTTCGTAGCCTAAAATACCGGCCAACGCGCCTTCGGACGCGGCTTTTAAGGCGGCATTGACCTCATTGACCGTCACCTTTTGCTCCAACTCAAACACACAGTCGGTGATCGAGGCATTGGCCAGCGGCACGCGGATCGCGTGACCGTTCAGACGACCACGCAGTTCCGGGAAGATTTCAGCAATGGCCGTGGCACTGCCGGTTGTGGTCGGAATCAACGACATGCCACAGGCGCGCGCGCGACGGAGGTCTTTATGCGGCGCATCCAAAATGGTCTGTGTATTGGTCAAATCGTGCACTGTGGTGATCGAGCCGTGCTTAATACCAAAGGTCTCGTGCACCACCTTAATCGCCGGTGCAATGCAGTTGGTGGTGCAACTTGCCGCCGTGACCACTGGGTGAATCGCCGGATCAAATCGGGTTTCATTGACACCCATCACCACGTTTAACACCTCAGGCACCTTAATCGGCGCCGAAACCACCACCTGAGTCACGCCTTGGGTCTGATAGGGCACAAGCGCTTCGACCGATTTAAATTTACCGGTGCACTCCAGTACCAGATCGCAATCGGAGAAATCAGCCGCTTCCAAGGTCTTTTCAGCGGTCAAACGCACCGCCTGTCCGTCAATGACCAGGCCATCTTCGTTGGCACTGACTGGCACCGACCACTGACCGTGGACTGAGTCAAAGGTCAACAGGTGTGCGTGAGTCCGTGCATCGCCCGCTGCATCGTTGATGTGCACCAGCTTCAGTGTCGCGTGTCCAGCCAAGGCCCGGGCCGCCAAGCGGCCAATACGCCCAAATCCATTAATCCCTACGCGGATCATTTCCCGTCTCCTTCTGTCATTTGGCCGATTTCATCGACCCGTTGTCTGAGTGTCATTTGGTTCAATTCCGTCATCGGCAACGCGACCAGCGCTTCGATCCGACGACGGATCTGGCGATAGGCATCGGCCACCTGAGCGGCGCGGATTTCACAGCTCGGCGCATCGGCCAGCGGATCCACGATGCGCCAGTTGGCGGTCATGCCTCCAGGCAGTGCATCGGACAAATCCGACTCAGTGACGCGACTTGATAGGGTGAAGACAAAGTCGAACACCTGACCGTCGAGCGCGCTGAGCGGCTTCGGAATGTCGGTTTCCATCTCGTGCTCAAACCGTCCGAGAAGCGCGGTGACTTCGTTTGCGACCTGGGGCTCGGGCTGGGTGCCCGCTGAGGTGGCGACAAACCGGCGACCGCCGAGGGTGTTCAGCAGCGCTGCTGCCATCACTGAACGGGCATCATTGCCCGGGCAAACAAAAAGCACTGAGAGCCGTCCGTCAGCGCCCAAGGCAGGCCCATCGAGCGCTTGCAGCGTATCAAGCGCCGGGGCACAGAGGCTGTGATGCCCACGACAACAGTCGTTGAGCAAAAAGCCCAACAAGGCTTGGACTTGGTCCGGCACCACGCGATAGCGCATGAAACGCCCTTCTCGGGTCGACGCACAGAGGCCACAATGTTCCAATTCTTTAAGATGAAAGGTCGCCTGAGACGGCGACAAGCCGACGCGATCGGCCACCGTCCCGGCGGTCATCCCCAAATCGCCGGATTGCGCCAGCACCCGAAAGGTTTCCAACCGCCAGTTCTGTCCCAGCGCTTGGAAGCAGTTGACCGCTTGATCCAGGTTCATGCCCTGCTCCTTAATTTGATATTTCAATAATTATAAAAATATCAAATCTAAAAGCAAGGGGCTGAGAAAATAATCTGAAACCGATTTACCCGCGAAGCCAGTGCGATAAGGTGCGCTTAAGCCACTGCGCTTGCTTGGGGTAATAGCGATTGATGCCCTGACGATGCGCGGCTTCACAGAGTGCGCCAGGCAACTCCAACATATGACCGGCGCGGCCCAACCAGCGTCGCATCATCTTCGGATGCATTTCTGGGTGAAATTGGGTGCCGATGGCATGGTGTCCAACCCGATAGGCTTGCTCGTGAAAGAGCGCGCCGGGTACCCCCACTGCTAACCGCTCCGCACCCGGCGGGCAATCAAAGCCCTCTCGATGCCACTGATAGACATGGGTCAGCCCGCGAAAGATCGACCGTCCAGTCCCGATCGGTCGCAGCGGATACCAGCCAATCTCCACCTGGGATTCCGGATGCTCATAGACCCGCCCACCGAGCACTCGGGCCATCAACTGCGCGCCCAAGCAAATGCCCCAAATAGGCCGATCGGCTCGGAGAAACCGCTCAATCAATTGCATTTCCAAGCGAAGCCCCGGCAAATGATCGTCGTTGGCGCTCATCGGCCCACCAAACACAATCAACCCATCAAAACGATGCAAATCGCGTGGCAGCCGCTGGCCAATCAGCGGCCGAACCGTTTGCACCTGCACGCCCAACTGGCGGAGCGCCACCCCCACCTGACCGGTGATGGAATGGCCTTGATGCAAGACACACAAGACGCGCTCAGTCATGCCTTCACCGCCCGAAAAGTCACGTTGATGCGAGGGCCGACCGGTTTGGCAGTCTTTTTCAATGCATGCTCCCAAGTCCGCTGGCTCTGTCCATACATCACCAGCAAATCCCCATGACCAAGCGACCAGCTATGCGATAGACGGCCGCCCTCAGTCAGCCGTGAGCGCATCGCAAATTGCCGGGGCGCGCCGAGAGACACCGAGACGATGATCGGATCATCACCCAGCTCGGGTTCGTTGTCACGGTGCCACCCCATACCGTCCGACCCGTCTCTGTAGCGATTAATGAGGGCATGATTGAGTTCGGCCGTATAACCAAGCCAAGATGGCAAGTGGACGTGAAGTTGCGCTCGAAGCTCAGCCAGCCCAGCCACCCACGGGCTCGGCAGTAAGGGGCGACGGCTGTACGTGTAGGCTACATCCCCACACCAGGCCGTTAAGCGCGGTTCAAGCACAGATTTTCCAAATAAAGACAGCGCCCCCTGTTGCCAAGTGCACTCGGTCAGCACGCGGTCGTACAGTGTATCGGCATCGGATTTAGAGACATAGTTCGGCACATACAGCACGGCTGCGCCAGGGCGAATCCAGTATTGGGGGGTGGTCTGCATGCGGCCTTCTCCTTACCCGCTAGGGTAACAAGAAAGCGCGTTTAGGTGAGCCTCGCCAAAGGCATTAGGACTCTTCGGCGGACGGCTCTTTGACGTCTTGGGTGCGCTCGGTCAGTAACTCTTCTCGGAGTACCGGCACATCGCGCGGCGCATCCACGCCGACACAAATTTGTTGGGTGCCTTTGATCTTCACCACGGTAATTCGGATGTCGTCCCCAATCCGGATCGACTCATCCACACGTCGGGTCAGTACTAGCATCTCGTCGTCCTCTCAATCCGTTGAAAACTTTCCAAACTTAAGCCGAAATTTCCATCTCCCTGGAATACGATCCGCTTGAGCCTGATTGACAGGATTGCACACTAAACGCCCGAATACCTTGAGCCAAGACAAAAAAAGGTCAGTAATTGTTGGACAATTATTTGGTAAGTAATTTACAGAATTATAAAGGATTACGACCGACCCGTGACCCGATCCGCCAAACACAGAAACGGCCACACCACCAAGCCGAGCCCTAGAATGCCCGTAAAGCCCATGACCGTGGTGGCACGGACCCAATCCGAGGTAAATTCAACAAAAAATCCACCGACGCCATAGGCCGTCGCAAATAAGAGCGTCACGACCAAGCCATGGCGCATGATGCGACCCCGTGGCCTTAGCCCCTCGACAGGCCACAGGGTTTCTGCCCGAAGCGCCAAGGCGGCCGTCACCGCTCCGCACAGTGAAAATATCAGTAGGACACCCCCGCCTGAGAGCCAACTCGGAGACACGCTAAGCACACCCAGCGTCCACCCAATCAATCCTGGCCCCCGGAAGAACCAGCTCGCCAAGACCAAGACCCACAACGGACCGGTCGACCACACGAAAATCGGTGAGAACCCCATGTCATCTAAAAGCGAGAGGGCATAAAACGCAATCAACACCAAACCCGCCGTCACCCCAATGCGCTCAAACCACCCCTCCACAGTCAACGCCTGGGACTCTGGGGTTTTCGCCTCAATCACCCAATGACGGATGGTTTTCAATGCCACCCAAACCAGCCCAATGCAGAGTGCCCCGCCCCCGATGTCGCCTAGGCCCATGGAGAGCCAAGCATGCCCCCCGAGCGCACGATCCAGCGAACCTTCCAAAGCAAACAGCAGCACATGCCCCAACGCATTTAAGAGTGCCGAGACCACCACGAACACAAGCAACCGCGGAATATTGAGCTGCAGCGACAAACTCGCCCCGCCCATCACTTCAACCAAACGAAGGGCTGCATAGGGCATCACGGCCGAGATGACGGCAAAGCCCCACTCGGAGGCGGTCAACACCCCATCCAAAGACCAGGCCACGGCAAGGCTGCTCAGAAAGAGACCCGGTACGGCCAATCCCCGACCAATCAGCACCGCCAGCACGCGGATGCCGTGGGGAAGAAACAATAAACTGATCCCGGGCAAGTAATCGTAGGATGCCAGTAAACGCACCTGTAAAAAGAACGCCATACTGAACAGACCGGCCACCGCCAGGGTGAAACCGAAACGACTCGGAGTGCACCACGCGCGGGCCATCTTTGTACAATGCGTGAAAAACCACATGGGATAAGTATGACAGCAAAGATTTCAGTCTGGGACATCTGGGTACGAATAGGGCATTGGGCGGTGGTCGCGGCCATTGCCTTTCAGTGGTTTTCAGGCGAGGACGTGGGCCTGATCGATGCCCACGCCACGGTGGGCATTCTACTCTTTGGCTGGGTCCTGTTTCGGGTCCTTTGGGGCTTTACCGGACCCAAGTACGCACGCTTTAGTGCATTTGCACCTAAGTCACTCAAAGCGCCCATCGAGAGCGCCCGCGCGCTGGTCACGGCCACGCCCGAACCGACACCCGGCCACACCGTGATCGGCGGCATCGGTGTGTTTGTGCTGTTGACCCTGATCGCACTGGCCGCCTTAACCGGCATGGCGTCTTCGGATGATATTTTCTTTGACGGTCCCTTGGTGTCGTTCTTATCCAGTGACTGGGTTGAATTGGCGAGCCGGGCGCACCCGCGGGTGACGGATCTGTTATTGATCGTGGCGGGTCTCCACGTGTTGGCCATCGCGTGGCATCAACTGATCATGAAAGAACCCCTGCTGGCTGGGATGTGGCACGGCAAAAAGCCAGGGCATGGGCACACACCAGGCCAGCCACCCGCTAATTCACGGATGGTCTGGCTCAGAGGGTTTGTGTTTTTGATGCTCTGCCTCGGAGGCGCCTATGGCCTCTTTGGCATCGCCATCGGTTGGTAGATTACTCGGCGCGGAAATTGTCGTGGCAGGACTTGCACGAACCGCCCATGGCTTTGACTGCCTGGCCGATTTGCGCCTTGTCTTGGCTTGCGACTGCGACCTTTAACGCGCCGGCCCGCTCTTCAAAGGTGGCGAGTTCTTTGGCAAAGGCATCCGGTTCGTCCCAGATTTTTGCCAAGGCACGCGAGTTGTCGCCCATTGAACCTTCTGGAAATGTTTCTCTAGCCAAGCCGGCTAAGGCGGCTACGCGATCAGCCGCTTCCGCGAAGCGGGTTTCGTCCATCGGACGCTTTTCACGCACCATGGCCGCCATTACATCACCAAATTCATGCTTGATGACTTGCCAGTAGCTTTGACGAAACTCGATCTGATCTTCGACGTCGGCCATCACCGTCGGTGCCACTAAGGCGCCCGCCATCAAACAGGTTGCTAATACACGCATCTTTTACCGTCCTTCTTTGGTAAAGTCTCACTCAGCACATCTGAGATGAGGATTCATAAGTGAATACGGGCGAACGCTGGCTTTTCAATTTAGCCGCCTTTGTGGTGATCGTAGCCGGGGTCAAAACAGCGAGCCCGATCATCGTCACCTTGTTGGTGGCCTTATTTGTTGCCTTGGTGTGCGCACCTCTGTCGCTTGGATTGCAGCGCCGAGGCATGCCCACCGTACTCGCTGTACTCGTGGTGTTGGTGTTGCTGTTGGCCCTGATTGCCGGGTTGAGCGCCGTCATCGGCGGGTCCGTCAATGCCTTCCGAGCAGCCATCCCCACCTATGAAGCCAGGCTGGCTGAACAACTCCAATCGCTGTTGAGTCTAGCGGCCAGTTATGACATTCCCATTGACCCAAATCAAATTCGTCAGTCGATTAGTTCCTCCGGGGTCTTTTCATTGATCTCTAATCTGCTCGCTGCGCTGGGTGGCTTGTTGACCAATGGGTTCCTGATTTTACTGATCGTGGTGTTCATTTTGATGGAAGCCGCCTCAATGCCTGAAAAGGTGCGCGTGGCCTTTAACCGAAAAGAGCAGGAGCCCTTTGAGGCCTTTAGTCAGTTCATGGGGCATTTGAATAAGTACCTCGCCATCAAAACCTTCGTCAGTATTTTGACTGGGATCACCGCCGCAGTCTGGTGCCTGTATTTGGATATCGACTTCCCCTTGGTGTTGGGCCTCATCGCCTTCTTGTTGAACTACATCCCAACCCTCGGTTCGATCATCGCGGCCGTCCCGGCGGTGATGCTCGCCTTCATGCAATTTGGGCCAAGTGTTGCGGGCATCACCGCCCTCGGCTATGTGGCCATCAACGTCGGCTACGGCAACGTCATGGAGCCTCGATTGCAAGGCCGCGGACTCGGTTTATCTCCGATGGTGGTGTTTTTATCGCTGATCTTCTGGGGCTGGCTCTTAGGGTTGGTTGGCATTTTGCTGGCGGTGCCTTTGACCATGACTGCAAAGCTCGCCTTTGAGGAGACCCCGCGCTATCGCTGGTTGGCCATTTTATTGGGTCCAGAGCGCCCTGCCCGGGCCCTTGAGAAGCCCTCAGACTAATGCGTAAGGGACATTTATGCTGCACCCGCTAAACTCTGCCCGCAGCCTGAGAAGGAATGCATGTGACCACGGCTGAGATAGAGAAGATCGTCATGCTGGTGTGTATCACCGGCTTAGTGGGCTACATGGGTTTTATTGTAGTCGATTTGGCAAAACGATCCGGTGCGGGCAAGTTGGGACTTTACATCCTTCTCGGCGTTCTGATGCTGGCGCCGGTGGTTTTTATTTTGAAAGAATTGGCGGTGCTCATCATCGATCTTTGATTGAAAGGATGTGACCCAACATGCAACTCATTGCCCTGGTGTCGTTACTGACACTGATCCCCGGGCTGGCACACGCGTCAAATGGACTTGGCGACGTGCTTGATCTGACCTCATCACCGGTCGGATACTTAGCCATCGCCTTGTTCGTCGGCGCCTATGTGCTGGTGATTTTAGAAGAACAAATCCACCTCCCCAAATCCAAACCCGTACTGATTGCCGCAGGCCTCATATGGCTTTTGATTGCCCTCACCTACCAAGGCACGGGCATGGAAGGATTGGCTGAGGAAGCGGTTCGACACAACCTGCTCGAATTCTCCGAACTGATGCTGTTCCTGTTGGTGGCGATGACCTACATCAACGCCATGGAGGAGCGCCGACTGTTTGAGTGGCTCCGTGAAAAACTCATTGCCTCAGGCCTTGGGCTTCGTTCGCTGTTTTGGCTGACCGGGATTCTGTCCTTTCTGATTTCACCGATTGCCGACAACCTCACCACCGCCTTACTGATGTGTGCGGTGGTCATGGCGGTCGGCGGCAACAACCCACGGTTTATTGGACCGGCCTGTGTCAATATCGTGGTCGCCGCCAACGCCGGCGGTGCCTTCTCACCCTTTGGTGACATCACCACCTTGATGGTGTGGCAAAAGGGGGTGTTGGCCTTCCATGAATTCTTCACGCTGTTTATCCCCGCATTGGTCAACTTCCTGATCCCCGCTGCGATCATGAGCGTGGTCTTGCCGTCTGAAAAACCGGAGGCAACCGGTCAACGGGTCGAGCTGAAACGCGGTGCCTGGCGCATCGTTTGGCTGTTCCTAGCGACCATTGCCACAGCGGTTTCATTCCACACCTTCTTACACCTGCCCCCCGTGGTCGGCATGATGCTCGGTCTGGGTTACCTCAACATGTTTGGTTATTACTTGGTACGGACGCTGCCCAAATCACTCGACAAGAAGCGCCGCATCTATGAGCAGCGTGGCGATGTCGAGGCGATCCGGCGGCTCGGTGAGGTGGTACCCTTCAATGTGTTCAGCCGAGTCGCGCGCGCGGAATGGGACACCCTGCTCTTTTTCTACGGCGTGGTGCTCTGTGTCGGCGGACTTGGCTTCATGGGCTATCTCGCACACGCGTCCGAGCTTCTCTACGTAGAGCTCGGCCCGACTGCGGCCAACATTATGGTGGGCGTTCTCTCGGCGGTGGTCGATAACATCCCGGTGATGTTTGCCGTGCTCTCGATGATGCCCGACATGTCTCACGGTCAATGGCTGCTGGTTACCTTAACGGCCGGTGTGGGCGGCTCGCTGTTGTCGATCGGCTCGGCCGCTGGGGTGGCACTGATGGGACAAGCCAAAGGCAAATACACCTTTTTTGGTCACCTGAAGTGGGCCTGGGCCATCGCACTCGGCTACGCTGCCAGCATCGCGGTGCACCTGTGGCTCAATGCGGAGCTGTTCGAAGTCGCACTCACCTAGCGCACTCGCCAAAAGTCACGAAACAGGGGCGCATGCGCCCCTTTTTTGGGACCCACAGTTTTCGCAACGCACCAACAAGGAGCACATTATTCACATTTTTATGTCACTTTTTCACCCACAAAAAGGCGCACCACGGCTTTTGTTAGAAAACAACCTTTTCCGTCAAAATCGCGCAAAAATATTGTAAGTCACTGTTTTTTAACTAGTTAAAAATTTGATCAAAAATTGATCAATTTCAAAATCGCCATACCAGATCAACCACTTAGCCCCTGCCCGCAAAAAACAGTCACAGACTTATCCACAGGCTCTGTGGGTATCAAATTTGTCAACCGCCAGAAAAAAATAAAGCGAAGAAAATCGCGCTTCAGTAGGATGAACGCATGACCGACGCATCCAATCCCGATTACTCAGCGCGTGCCCTTCAAGGGGTTCGAGCCATTGCGCCCCTGTTACCCGGAATCATTCCGTTTGGACTCATCGCAGGCGTCACCCCCGTGACCCTAGGCTACAGTTGGCTCGACTCACTCATTGGCTCCTTGTTGATGTTTGCAGGCGCCTCTCAATTGGCGGCCTATCAATTACTTGGGGAAGGTGCGGCCCTCTGGGTCATCTTATTGACCATCGGCGCGGTCAATCTCCGGTATCTGCTCTACAGCGCATCGATCGCGCCGCATTTAAGTGCCGCCTCGCGGACTAGACGATGGCTCGCCGGCTACGGTCTGACCGATCAAATCTATGCCGTCTGTATACGCGACTACCCGATCCACAATTGGACCACCGGCGAGAAGCTCGCCTACTACGGCGGCGGCACCCTGGTAATTTGGGCGCTGTGGCAAGCCTGCACCTTAGTTGGCGCGCTCATCGGTCAGGTCATCCCGGTTTTTTGGTCGTTGGAATTTATGATTCCGCTGACCTTTTTAGCGCTCGCGCTTGGCACCTTAAAAACCCGCGCGCATCGGGTGGCTGGATTGGTCGGTGCAAGTGTCAGCCTCCTTGGACTGAACGCCCCTTACAACCTCGGTTTAATCGGCGGCGCAGTCGCCGGGGTCGCGGCCGGACTTTGGGGGCAGCGCGTATGGCGATGAGCCTCGAGTTTTTGGTCGTCGTGGCGCTCGGCGGTTTGATCACCTGGACATTGAAAAGCGCGTTTATTGAAAGTGCCGCCTATCTCACCTTGCCCCGCTGGTTCAGTCAGGCCTTGGAGTTTGTCCCGCCGGCGGTTTTGTGTGCCTTAGTGGTGCCAGGCCTGGTCAAAGGGGAAGTGGGACTGGTCCGGGAACTTGGGGCGGTGCCACTCGACCCCCGAGGACCGGCTGCCTTGGTCGCCGCCGTGATTTTCTTAACCAGCGGGCGCACCCTCGCCACACTCATCGGGGGCATGGCGACCCTGTATGCAGTCTATTGGATACAGGTCTTGTAGTAAGCGCACTATCGGCGCATCGGTAATCCCCTATCACCTCGGACGCACCTCAAAAGCGTCCATAAATCGGTCAAAAATTGGCCGATTTATCCTTATAAATTACTGATAATTCTTCTGTTTTTATATCGTCATCTAGCGTTCATAAAATCGTCAAAATAACGCCCTAGTCTGCGCGTCGGACAGGAGAGTTTTATGCAAGTCAACGCACTGACGAAACAATTTGGGGCCAACACAGCCGTTAACCAGATTTCTTTTTCAGTACCCGAGCCGCAAATGATCGGCGTCATTGGGCGCTCAGGCGCTGGTAAGTCGACCTTGCTTCGGATGCTCAATCGATTGACCGACGCCACCAGCGGCGAAGTGTTGATCGATGGACACAATATCTTGACCTACAAAGGCGCCAAGCGACGCGCTTGGCAGCGCGATTGCGCCATGATTTTTCAGCAGTTCAACCTCGTACCCCGCTTGGATGTGGTCACCAACGTGATGCTCGGCCGGTTGAATTCGCACTCCCTAGTGAAAAGCCTCTTTAAAGTCTTCTCAAAAACCGACATCGAAGATGCGATGGAAGCCCTCGAGCGCTTGGGCATTGCAGAGAAAGCACTCGAGCGGGTGGAAAACCTCTCCGGCGGTCAGCAGCAGCGCGTGGCAATCGCCCGAGGCTTGATGCAGAAACCCCGGATGATTTTGGCCGATGAGCCCATCGCTTCACTGGATCCCTTGTCGGCGGAAATTGTGATGTCGAGCCTTCGTGAAATCCACGAACGCGATCGGCTTACCGTGATTTGTAATTTGCACACACTCGATACGGCTCGCACCTACTGTTCGCGCGTGATTGGCATGCGCGGCGGTGAAATGGTGTTTGACGGCCCCTCGAGTGAGTTGACGCCTGAAGTCGCTCGCGACATCTACGGCGCCGACGACACCCTGAATGAAGCCATGACCTCCACGTCTTTGTCGGCCAGATCGGCTGCCGAGGGCGCCAAGGCCAGGGCCTCTATGGCCGTTTAGGCCAAAACCGGTCGAAGACCAAACAATGACAACTCAGCGGAGAGTACACATGTTGAAAACAATCGTTGCTGCTATGGCAGCTGCAGGAATGGCCTTGAGTGCGGCGCCTTCAATGGCAGCAGCTCACGGTGGAATCAAAGAATTTCGGATTGGTATCTTGGGTGGTGAAAACCAGTCAGACCGTCTGCGCTCAAACGAGTGTCTGCGTGCCAAGACTGAAGAACTGTTGGGCGTACCGACTAAGTTGTTCGCACCGGCCGATTACAACGGCGTGATCGAAGGTCTGTTAGGCGGCAACCTCGACATGGCATGGTTGGGTGCGTCTGCGTACGCCAAAGTCTATCTGACCAACCCAGAAGCGGTTGAGCCTGTATTGGTTAAGATCAACACAGACGGCTCCATGGGCTATCACTCAATCGGTTTTGCCCGTGCCGACTCTGGCATCACATCCTTGGATGACATGAAAGGCCGTCAGTTCACATTTGGCGATCCAAACTCAACCTCTGGCTTTTTGATCCCTTCTGTAGAGATCCCAGCCTTGGGTTACAGCATGGAAAAAGGCGAGTACTTCGGTGACATCACCTTCTCGGGCGGTCACGAACAGACCATCGTCGGTGTATTCAACGGCGACTTCGACGCCGGTGTGACCTGGGCCGATGGCCTCGGCGCTTGGGAAGACGGATACAACTCAGGCGCGCTTCGTAAAGCAGCCGATGCCGGTTTGGTCGACATGACGCAATTGGTTGAAATCTGGAAGTCAAAAGTGATCCCAGAAGGCCCAGTGGTACTTCGCACCGAATTGCCTGCAGATGTGAAAGTGAAAATGACGGGTCTGATGGCCGGTCTTGCGTCACTGGATCCTGAGTGCGCGTACAGCTTCATGGCCGGTGAAGTGAAGGGCATGGCGCCTGTCACTCACGAAACCTATGAAGTGATCGTGGAAGCACGTAAGTCAAAGATGTAATCCATCTTGGATCGAAGGGGGTGCGCCGCACCCCCTTTTTTCGACTAAAGGAAATTCGGGCATGTATGAATCCATCGTTCGCTTAGAAAATCAGCGCCGTCTGTACACAGGGATGTCGTTGATCCTTCTGGCTGTGGTGTTGGCTGCCGGTTACAGCACCGCCGACTCCATGAACTCCGGTGGATTCATACAGGGCCTTGCCAAGTTTTTTGACTACCCAGGCCAAATCGTCCGCGAATCGGTCGCTAAAGGCTGGGCTTTTTGGGGCTATTTTGTGGAGTACTTCCCAGCCCTGATTGAAACGCTCAACATCGCCATCGTCTCGACCCTATTAGGTGGGCTGCTGGCGGTCTTTTTATCCCTAGGCGCCACCCGCAACCTCGATGTACCGGAGCGGCTGATTCCTGTCATCCGTCGCATCATGGATGTGATGCGGGCCTTCCCCGAACTGATCATTGCGCTGTTTTTAATTTTTGTACTGGGCGCCAGCGCCGTGCCGGCCATGATTGCGGTGGCCTTCCACACCGCCGGCGCCCTCGGCAAGCTCTTCTCTGAAGTCAATGAGAACATCGACGTCAAACAAACCGAAGGCCTCAAAGCCGCCGGTGGTTCCTGGTTGCAGCGGATTCGCTTTGGGGTCCTGCCTCAGGTACTGCCCAACTACATGAGTTATTTGCTGCTTCGGCTCGAGATCAACGTCCGCGCCTCGGCCATCTTGGGCTTTGTGGGAGCCGGCGGCATCGGCTCTGAGCTCTCTCGCTCGATTGGCTGGGGTGATGGAGCTGTGACACTCGCCCTCTTTTTGATGCTGTTTTTAACCATTGTCGTTATTGATCAGGGCTCGGCTCGGATCCGCGAAAACCTGTTGAAAAACCAGGGAGGTCACTCATGAGTACCCTGACCCTAGACCCCGCCATCGCCAAGCAAGTCGCCAGTCAAAAATGGTGGCCGATCGGTATCTTAGTGGCGGTCTTGGTGTATCTGACCTATGCCTGGGGGGCGTTCAATATGAACGAGGTGCTCTCGGGGTCTCGCTGGGAAAAGGGCGCGCTGTTGGTATCCGATGCCATCAGTTACAAAAAGCACGTGACCGAAGACCTCCGTCGGGGGGACTTTTCCGTGGCCATTGAGGGCGAGCGGACCGCCACCTATCCAGACGGTGCCTACCCTGCCTGGGTCAACGTCGGCAGCACCGGCTACCGGGTCGATCTCGGTGATGGCTACGCTCTCGAATCGGGCAATCGGATCGTCCGTTACACCATCCCAGACTATGGCGTGGTGGAAATCAGCGTGGGAACCGACGCGCTCAGCATGACCCTGCCGGCCGGTCAAACCGCGCTGCCTGAAGGCATGCAGTTCCGCCCGGTGAAATTCGATGCGCGCCCTGAGTTCGGTCATCGGGTGCAGGTGTCGCGGTCTAAAATCGAGTCCCATCGTTTCTTCTACGGCTGGGAAAATTTTTGGTTTACTTTCCGCTCCCCCTTCTATGGACTGGGCGTGGGTGAGCTTTGGGCACTCGCCACCTCCAGCGAGCGACTCGATGAGGCCCGCTCCAACGCCGCCTACATTTTTTCGGAATTTTGGGACAACCCCGATTGGCAACACGGCATCTTGGCAGTGGCGGTCTTGGAAACCGTGATGATGGCAGTCTTGGGTACGATCACTGCGGCCATCATTGCCCTGCCGCTGGCCTTTATGGCGGCGAGAAATTTCAATACCGAGGCCATCTCGCGGTTCTTCATCCGTCGGGTATTCGACTTCGTCCGCGGCATCGACATGTTGATCTGGTCGTTAATTTTCATCCGTGCGTTCGGCTTAGGGCCCTTGACCGGCACCTTGGCCATTGCCATCACCGACGCCGGAAGTTTCGGGAAAATCTTCTCGGAAGCGATGGAGAACGTCGATAAGAAACAAATTGAGGGCGTGGAAGCCACAGGTGCGGGGCGTCTGCAAAAGTACCGCTTTGGGGTCCTACCTCAGTTGATGCCGGTCTTTATGTCGCAGTTTTTGTATTACATGGAATCTAACATGCGCTCTGCGACCGTAATCGGCGCGCTCGGCGCCGGTGGTATTGGCTTGGTCTTGGTAGAGACCATGCGCACCCAGCGCGATTGGGAGAACGTGTTCTACATCATCGCCATCACCATCATCATGGTGTTCATCATGGATGGGCTGTCGTCGAAGCTTCGCTTAAAATTGATTAAGGGCCGCGAGAGCCGCGCTCACTGAGACGACAAACGAAGCACACGCACACGGCCTAACCAAGAATGCTGAGTGGCGGCCTGCAAGGCCTCCGCATCCACTGGCGAGGCCGTCACCACGTCCACCTCAATGCGGCCTTT
>CBFHVZ010000021.1:18424-20866 GCA_965659195.1 Litorivicinaceae bacterium | reverse complement strand
AGGCGGTTAATGAGGGTGCGGATTGGGTGTTACTGCCTGAGTGTGCCTTGTCGCTTGCAGCTTCCCCAGATCAAACGCGCGCGCATGCGCTCTCCATCGACAGTGATCCGGTAAGGCGTCTGTTTGCCTGGGCCAAAACTGAGCGTCGGGGGTTGATCATCGGGTCGTTGGTGATCGAGGAGGCGGGGCATTTGGTCAATCGTTGTTTAGTGATTGACCGAGCCGGTGAGCTGGTCGCCCAATACGACAAGATTCACTTATTTGATGTGCAGCTCGGTGTGGGCGAGGCCTATCGCGAGAGCGCGGTCTTTGCCGCCGGAGACCAACCGGTGCTGGCTTCTTTAGAGGGTGTGCGGGTCGGCTTAAGCATCTGCTTTGACCTGCGTTTCCCGAAACTCTACCGCCACTATGCCTCCAAGGGTGCTTCAATCCTTTTGGTGCCAGCTGCTTTTACTCGCACCACGGGGCAGGCCCATTGGCACACCTTGTTGCGTGCGCGTGCCATTGAAAACGGGGTGTTTGTGGTGGCTGCCGGCCAGTGCGGCCGCACCGAGGCCGGTCGAGAGACCTACGGGCATTCTGTGATCTATGGCCCCTGGGGCGAAACCGTGGGTGAGCTTGGGGATGCGCCCGGTGTGCTGACCCGTGAGCTGGATCTGGCCGAGGTGGCCCGAGTGCAATCGCAAATCCCGGTACACCTCAAAGACCAAGACTTTTAATGGGTAGTCAGTCGGATTAGCTCGCCGTTGGCTGAATCTGTCAGTAAGTAGAGTGCACCATCGGGCCCTTCCCGCACATCGCGGATACGGCCAAACTCTCCTTGAAACTCCTGCGAGCGCTGCCGAACCCGGTCGGCGTAGTCCAATCGAGCCAACAGTCGAGCTTTCAATGCGCCGATCAACAATTGCCCTTGCCACTCAGGGATCAGATCGCCCTGATAAAAGGCCATGCCCGATGGCGCAATGGACGGGTCCCAGTAAAGAAGCGGTTGCTCAAGCCCCGGTTTTTCTGTGCCTTCGCCAATCGGGCGGCCGAGTCCGTAGGTTCGGCCGTAGGTGATAACCGGCCAGCCGTAGTTTGCCCCTGCCATCACGCGGTTGACCTCGTCACCGCCCTGGGGGCCGTGCTCGTGCAGCCACAGTTCGCCCGTGCTTGGGTGAATGGCCGCGCCTTGGGGGTTTCGGTGGCCGACACTGAATAATTCAGGTAAGGCGCCTTCGGTGTTTAAAAAGGGGTTGTCGTAAGGAATTCGGCCGTCGAGATGAAGCCGAATCACTGAGCCTGCATGATCTGCTAGATCTTGCGATCGGTCGGGTGTCCCGCGATCGCCGAGTGTCAGAAAGACATGCTCTTCGGTTAAGGCAATCCGTCCGCCAAAGTGACGTCCGCCAGAGCCTCCGCGATTCATTTGGAATAGGCGTTCTTGTTGCACCAAGCGGCGGTCACTGAGTTGGCCTCGCCACAATTCCGTACCGAGCCCGCCGTCGGGATGGGGTGCGACTAAAGAGAGATAGACCCATTGGATGTCATCAACAATCTGTACCTGAACATCCAATAGCCCGCCTTGCCCCTCGGCTTGGATTGGAGGCAGTCCGTCGATCGCTGAACGCTCTTCAGTATTCAAACTGATTTGCCACAACTGCCCCGAACGCTCGGTCACCAAGATCTGATCCTTGCTCAGCCAATCGATCGACCAAGGATGGTCGAGTCCACGGGCGAGTGTTTGAACTTGAATAGCGGCTTGGATTCCGTGGCTCATCGCTGTCAATGAAAGGGCGACCAGGGCATATTTGACACTTCGGATCACGGATTGCATGAGATAACTCCTGACATAATGGAAATTGATAAGCGCAGGCTTTCTAATTTCAACAATTGGCGTACGCTAATCTCATCCAATAACGTAGCCACAACCTGGGAGACAGTAATGAAGTATTTAGCAGTAGGGATTTCGGCATTGATTTTGGCCGGTTGTTCAACAGCGGCATTGAATCAAATGAATACAGGGCTCGCTTTGGCTATCGGACAACCTGTTACTCAGGTTGAAACGGCGCTGGGTGCGTCGACCGAGGTATCGAGAGATGGAACACTGACCAAATATCGGTGGTTTGCCGAATCTTACATTGAGCCATGTCAGATTGAGGTCTGGGCCGATGCAGACGGACAAGTGCGTCGGACGGCATGGTCTGGCTATGCAGGCGCTTGCGAGAACTTCGCTAAGGGCCTATCGAGCGTATTCCCAACCAACTGACGGGATTAGTTTGGGAAGGCTTTGAGGGCAACTAGTTTCGGCTGAATCATCGCCATGACTGCTCGATGGGTTTCAGGGTGACGATGTGTCCGCGCTAACGGATGTGCTAAGAGGTCGGCCAATTGCAGGCCGGCCACGTTGGTGCGCTTTGGGATAAACAGAGCTTCAAAGGGTGTTAGGTAAAAGGCGGGTGC
>CBFHVZ010000021.1:17120-18324 GCA_965659195.1 Litorivicinaceae bacterium | reverse complement strand
GGATCGATCCTTTCCAATAATGCGTCCCCGGATTCATCGAAGAAGATAATCCAGTCCCCGACCTTAGTCGGGGGCGGCACGGTCACCGTGGGGCGTAATCGAGGCGGTCGGGCTGTCAGGGGCGAATGCTTCATTACCGTACCCTAGCCGAGTTTAGGGGCGTTGGGCTGGGTTGAGGGGTTGGCTGACACCGGGTGGGGTGGATTGTCCGGCTCTGTTGCATGTGCGAAATTAGTCCAGAATTTTTCAATTCGGCCTAGCGGTTCGTGCCGAAGGTTCTTATAATCTGCACCCGCCATAGGTTGGCCTTTTTATGCCATAAAGTTTGAACGCGCTGCGCGATAACTGAACCACGCAAGGTAGGATCGACTCGATGATCGAGATCAAAACTGGGCTGGATTTGCCCATCAAGGGCGCCCCGTCGCAAGTTATAGGAAATTCCCCGACCGTTCGTCGTGTGGCCCTCGTGGGCGCCGACTATCCGGGGATGAAACCCACGATGTTAGTGAAGGAAGGCGACCGCGTCGCGCTCGGCCAACCTCTGTTCACCGACAAGAAAAACGACGGTGTGATCTTCACCGCGCCCGGGGCGGGAACGGTCGTTGAGATCAACCGCGGTGAGCGCCGTGTGTTTGAGTCGATCGTCATTGAGTTGGACGGCGATGAGGCAGTGGCTTTTGATGCGCACGCAGACTTGAGTGCACTGACCCGTGAAGTGGTGGTTAATCAGCTGGTCAGCAGCGGGCTGTGGACAGCGCTTAGACAGCGTCCCTATGAAAAGATCCCAGCGATCACCGCGACACCGCATTCGATTTTCGTCAATGCCATGGATACCAACCCCTTGGCGTTAGACCCAGCGGTTGCCATTGCGCGCGCTAATGAAGTGTTTGTAGACGGGGTCTCGGTCCTGAAAACCTTAACTGAAGGTCCGGTATTCGTATGCCGAGCGCCTGAAGCCACGTTCGATGCAGGCGATGCGCAGGTTGAAACCTTTGCCGGCAAGCACCCTGCAGGTCTCGTGGGTACGCACATTCACCACTTAGATCCGGTCGGTGAAGGCAAAGAGGTGTGGCACCTAAACGCCCAGGACGTGATTGCGATCGGTCGACTGTTTAAAGAAGGTCGGTTGGACGTCACGCGCTTGGTGGCTGTTGCCGGTCCATCCGTGTCGGATCCGCAGCTGGTTGAGGCCCGTTTGGGTGCG
>CBFHVZ010000021.1:0-17021 GCA_965659195.1 Litorivicinaceae bacterium | reverse complement strand
TTGGACGTCACGCGCTTGGTGGCTGTTGCCGGTCCATCCGTGTCGGATCCGCAGCTGGTTGAGGCCCGTTTGGGTGCGTCGATTGAAGAACTGACAGCGGGCGCACTGGTGGCCGGTGATCACCGGACGGTCAGTGGTTCGGTCTTAGGCGGTCGCACCGCAAAAGGTACGAGCGCCTATTTGGGTCGGTACCACCAGCAGGTGTCGTGTTTGCCTGAAGGCACTGCACGCATCCCATTTGGCTGGTTGTCTCCGGGCACCAACAAGCACTCCGTGTTGGGGATTTATTTATCCAAACTTACCCCTAAAAAGCTCATTGATTACACCACCAACACCAACGGTTCTGCGAGAGCCATGGTGCCGGTTGGGGCGTATGAAAAAGTCATGCCCTTGGATATTTTGCCAACCCAGTTACTGCGCTCGCTGATCGTGGGCGACACCGACACCGCGATTAAGCTCGGTGCGCTTGAGTTGGCGGAAGAAGATTTGGCCTTGTGTACTTATGTGTGCCCAGGGAAATACGAATACGGCCCGATTCTTCGGGACAATTTAACGACCATTGAGCGGGAGAGTTGATCATGTCATTGCGTGCTTATCTCGATAAGATTGAGCCGAACTTCCACCCAGGCGGGAAATACGAGAAGTTCTATGCGCTCTATGAGGCGGTCGATACCATCTTTTATGCACCCGGTACGACCACCAAGTCGACCGCGCATGTGCGTGATGGGGTGGATCTAAAGCGGATCATGATCACGGTTTGGATGTGTACCTTCCCGGCCATGTTCTTTGGTGCGTATTTCTTAGGCCAAAACGCGGCGGAAGCAATTACTGCCGGGGCATTGGCGCCCGATGGGCTTCGCGGCGCAGTGATTGTCGCCTTAGCGGGCGCTGAGTATTGGTTGAATCCAACGCTCTGGTCCAACCTGGTGTATGGCTTTGCGTACTTCTTGCCAATCTACGCCACGGTGTTTGTGGTCGGGGGATTCTGGGAGGTGCTGTTCGCATCGGTGCGTAAGCACGAAGTGAACGAAGGCTTCTTCGTGACCTCGGTTCTGTTTTCGTTGACCTGTCCTCCGGATCTGCCCCTATGGCAGGCGGCCTTGGGCATCACCTTTGGTGTCGTCGTCGGTAAAGAGGTGTTTGGTGGCACCGGAAAGAACTTCTTGAACCCTGCCTTAACCGGTCGTGCCTTCTTGTACTTTGCCTATCCTGCGCAAATCTCAGGCGATGCGGTTTGGGTCGCAGCCGACGGATACACCGGGGCTTCGGCGCTTGGCATGATGGCCGAAGGCGGTGTGGCCGCGTTGACGACTGCCAACCAAGTGATTTCCGACTTCACCTGGTTTGATGCCTTTATCGGGAACGTGCCCGGATCGATCGGTGAGGTTTCAACCTTGGCCATCTTGATCGGGGGTTCCGTGCTCTTGATCCAGGGCATCGCGAGCTGGCGTATTGTGGCTGGGGTGTTCCTCGGTATGGTTGCCACCTCGTTGTTGTTTAACCTCATTGGGTCAGACACCAATCCGATGTTCAGCGTGCCTTGGTACTGGCACCTCGTGGTCGGTGGGTTTGCGTTTGGCATGATCTTTATGGCGACCGATCCGGTATCGGCGTCGATGACCAACACAGGGAAGTATTACTACGGGGCGCTGATCGGATTGATGGCAGTATTGATTCGTGTGGTCAACCCGGCTTTCCCAGAGGGCATCATGCTGGCCATTTTGTTCGCCAATCTGTTTGCGCCTTTGATCGACCATTTCGTGGTACAGGCCAACATCAAGCGGAGGGAGTTGCGCAGTGTCGTCCAATAAAGAATCGGTACAACGCACCGTCATCGTCGCACTGGCTTTGTGCCTGGTGTGTTCGGTGGTGGTGAGTGCAGCCGCCGTGGCACTTCGCCCGGCGCAGAAAATTAATGAACAAGCCAATATGCAGATGAATATTCTGCAAGCGGCCGGGTTGTATGACCCGGCCCGTCCGGTGCAAGAGCAGTTTGCTCAAGTGACGCCGCGGTTGGTCGATTTGGCGACGGGTGAGTTTGTCGAAGGCATGGATCCTGTTAGCTACGATCAGCGTCGTGCCGCCAAAGATCCCGCGATGAATCGGGTGCTGTCGGGCGATGAAGACATTGCCGGCATCAAGCGCCAGGCCAAGGTCGCCAAGGTGTACTTGATTGAAGACGCAGGGCAAATCGACAAAATCATCCTGCCGGTCCACGGCTATGGTCTGTGGTCGACGCTCTATGGCTTCGTCGCCTTGGAAGGGGATGCCAATACAGTCGCCGGTATGGGCTTTTATGAGCATGCCGAGACCCCGGGTCTGGGCGGTGAAGTCGACAACCCGAACTGGAAAGCCCAGTGGACGGGCAAGCGGATCTATGACGGTGAGCAGGTCGCTATGCGTCTTGTGAAAGGCGGTGCTGCACCGACCGACAACTATGGCGTGGATGCATTGTCCGGTGCGACCTTGACCTCGCGCGGTGTGGACAATCTGATTCAATTTTGGATGTCAGATTCAGGCTTCAAGCCGTTTCTGGATAACGTGAAACAAGGACGGATCTGATGGCAAAAACCAAAGAACTGTTGTTTGACCCAGTCATCAACAACAACCCGATCGCACTTCAGGTACTGGGTATCTGTTCTGCCTTGGCGGTGACATCCAGTATGTCGGTTGCCTTCGTAATGACCTTGGCGGTCATTGCGGTCACGGCCTTTTCAAATCTCTTCGTATCGGTGATCCGCTCGCAAATCCCGAGTTCGATCCGAATCATTGTGCAGATGACCATCATCGCGAGCTTAGTGATCGTGGTAGATCAGGTGTTAAAAGCCTTTGCCTATGAGATCTCTAAGCAATTGTCGGTGTTTGTCGGCCTGATCATCACAAACTGCATTGTGATGGGGCGTGCTGAAGCGTTTGCGATGAAGAACGGCCCGGTCGACTCGTTCATTGATGGTCTGGGTAACGGTCTCGGCTACGGCGTCATTTTGATGGTCGTCGCCTTTTTCCGCGAGCTCTTTGGGTCAGGCACCCTGTTTGGTGTGGAAGTGCTGACCAAGGTGACGGAAGGCGGTTGGTACTACACCAACGGCATGATGTTGCTACCGCCGTCGGCCTTTTTCATCATCGGCTTCCTGATCTGGGGCATCCGTGCTTGGAAGACCGCGCAGGTGGAAAAAGATGAATTCAAGATTGCACCCAACACCAAGCTGAAGGAGGCCTGAGATGGAGCACTTTATTAGTCTCTTCGTGAAGGCGGTATTCGTTGAGAACATGGCGCTGGCCTTCTTCCTCGGCATGTGTACTTTCTTGGCGCTGTCGAAAAACATCAAAACCGCGGTGGGCCTTGGCATTGCTGTGGTCGTGGTGTTGGCCATCACCGTGCCGGTGAACAACCTGATTCTGAATGGGTTGTTGAAAGAAGGTGCGTTGACTTGGATTTCACCGGCACTGGGTGAAGTGGATCTCCGATTCTTGGGGCTTTTGTCCTACATCGGTGTCATCGCCGCTCTGGTGCAGATCCTTGAGATGTTTTTGGATAAGTACGTGCCTGCGCTCTACAACGCGTTGGGTGTGTTCTTGCCTTTGATCACCGTGAACTGTGCCATTTTGGGTGCCTCGCTGTTCATGGTAGAGAGGGACTACACCTTCGGTGAATCCGTGGTGTATGGTCTTGGCGCAGGTGTGGGCTGGGCGTTGGCGATCACGGCATTGGCCGGGGTGCGCGAAAAGCTCAAGTATTCCGATGTGCCAGATGGCTTGAAAGGATTGGGCATCACCTTTGTCACAGTGGGACTGATGTCGCTTGGCTTCATGTCCTTCTCTGGCGTCTCACTGTAAGGAGCAGCTCAGATGGAAAATATGACCATTGTATTGGGTGTTGCGATGTTCACCGTGGTGGTCATCGGCCTCGTGGCGGTGATCTTGGCGGCACGGTCGAAGCTGGTGTCTTCGGGTGACGTCACCATCACCATCAACGACGACCCCAACTCAAGCATCAAAGTGGCCGCGGGCGGTAAGCTGATGAATACCCTCGCCGATGCCGGTATCTACTTGCCGTCTGCGTGCGGTGGCGGTGGATCATGCCAGCAGTGCCGCTGTGTCGTGAAATCCGGCGGTGGCGACATTCTGCCGACCGAAGCCTCAGCCTTTACCAAGGGCGAAGCCAAGGCCGGATGGCGTCTGTCGTGTCAGGTAGCGGTTAAGCAGGACATGAACATTGAGGTAGAGCCTGAGCTCTTCGGCGTGAAGCGCTGGGAGTGTGAAGTGGTATCCAACCCAAACGTGGCGACCTTCATCAAAGAATTGACCTTGAAGTTGCCCGAAGGCGAGAACGTGGACTTCCGTGCCGGCGGTTACGTGCAGTTGGAAGTGCCACCGCATCACGTCAAGTTCAGCGACTTTGAGGTTGAAGAAGAATACCGCGGTGATTGGGAGCGGTTTGGCCTGTTTAACTTGGAGTCCAAAGTGGATGAGACGGTGATCCGTGCATACTCCATGGCCAACTATCCCGAAGAGAAGGGCATTGTGAAGTTCAATATCCGGATCGCGACGCCGCCGCCGGGCACCGATTTACCACCGGGGCAAATGAGTTCATATGTCTTTAACTTAAAACCCGGTGACAAAATCACAGTGTTCGGGCCTTTCGGTGAGTTCTTTGCCAAAGACACCGACGCCGAGATGGTCTTTATTGGGGGCGGTGCCGGTATGGCGCCCATGCGCTCACATATTTTTGACCAGCTGAAGCGGTTGAACTCAAAGCGGAAGATTTCGTTTTGGTACGGTGCGCGGTCGTTGCGTGAGGTGTTCTACCAAGACGAATACGACCAGTTGGCGGCTGAGAACGATAACTTTGAGTGGCACTTAGCTCTGTCTGAGCCTCAGCCAGAAGATAATTGGGAAGGACCCACCGGGTTCATCCACAACATCGTGTTGGAGAACTATCTGAAGGACCATCCGGCGCCTGAGGATGTGGAGTTCTACATGTGTGGACCGCCCATGATGAACGCAGCCGTCATTAAGATGCTCAAAGATCTGGGTGTCGAAGACGAGAACATCATGCTGGATGACTTTGGTGGTTAACGCCTTCAGCTCACTTAGAAATGCCGCCCAGAGGGCGGCATTTTTCTGTGCGGCTCTGGTGCTGGTGGGTTGCTCGAATGAGTTGACCCTGGACCGGTTGAGCGGGCGCACCATGGGCACGTCTTGGTCTGTGGTGATTGCCAATCCGATTGCTGCCCACGATTCAGTGGCTTTGACCGCTGAGATCGAGACTCTTTTGGCGGACGTGAATCGGCAAATGTCGACCTACGACCCAGCCAGTGAAATTTCTCAATTCAATGAGAGTGCGCCCGGCGAGTGGGTGCCTGTTTCGGATTTGTTCGCCATCACCACCGCCAAAGCCTTGGGTTTTTCCGCGATTTCCGGAGGGGCCTTTGATCCGACTGTGGGCCCCGTGGTCGATCTGTGGGGCTTTGGGCCGGCCGATGGTTCTGAGGCGCTGCCCTCAGAGGACGCGGTCGAGGCTGCGCGTACTCAGGTAGGGTTTGAGGCCATTATGGTCCGAGCACCCGAAGCCGCGGGCGGCGCGGCCCTTAAAAAGACGGCGCCTCGTCGACTCGATTTGTCGGCCATTGCCAAGGGGCTGGGCGTCGATCAGATGGCGGCCTTGCTGGAAGACCGTGGGTATCGAAACTTCCTGGTGGAGATCGGTGGCGAGGTCCGCGTCAAAGGCGATAAAGACGGATTCGGTTGGCAGATCGCGGTCGAAAAGCCGGTGGTGGGCGAGCGTCAGGTCGAGCAGATCCTGGCATTAAAGAACATCTCAGTCGCCACGTCGGGCGACTACCGGAATTTCAGGGAAATCGACGGCGAGGTATACAGTCACACGGTCGACCCCTCAACCGGGCGTCCTGTGACCCATCAACTGGCGTCTGTGACGGTCGCCGATGAAGACTGTGCCATGGCCGATGGGTGGGCAACCACGCTGTTGGTGATGGGGCCGGATGCTGGCTACGCACTGGCGGTTCGGCAGAATTTGCCAGCGATGTTCATCGAACGCGTTGACGAGGGATTTTCGGTAAAATACACGCCGCGCTTTGAGCGGTTGTTGGCAGGAGTGAACGAATGATCGGTACCTTTCTGACGGTGTTTTTGGTGTTCAGTCTGCTGGTGGCCATTATGGCCGTTGGCGTGATGATGGGTCGTCGGCCGATTTCGGGCAGTTGCGGTGGCATCGGACGGGTCAATGGCGAGGACAGTGAATGCGCCATCTGTGGCGGCGATCCGATTAAGTGCGAAGAAGCGATTAATTCAAAAAGTGTGGTCGGGACCGTGCCGGTGAAAGACGCATCCAGACAGCGGGCGTCTGAGTCGGGTATATGATTGAAGTTGATGTTTTAGTTTTAGGCTCAGGGCCTGCCGGTGAAGCCGGTGCCATGAACGCATCCAAACAGGGCCGTTCGGTGTTGGTGGTCGACAGCCAAGATCGGGTCGGCGGGAACTGCACGCACAAGGGAACCATTCCCTCTAAAGCCCTCCGCGAAGCGGTCAAGCAGATGATCGACTTCAATACCAATCCGATGTTTCGGAGTATTTCCGATCCGTGTTGGTTGCCCTATCCCCATGTGTTGGAAACGGCTAATCGGGTGGTCAATGCGCAAGTTCGGATGCGCTCAAAATTCTACGCCCGAAATCGCGTTCAGGTACTTCATGGCGAGGCGTCCTTCGTTGATCCGCACACCGTCGCTGTGGCCGGTGAGCAGGGCGTTGAGACGATCCGTGCGGAAACTATTTTAATTGCCACCGGGTCCCGGCCGTATCGCCCACCTGAGCTCGATTTCGCTCATCCAAGGGTATATGACTCCGACACCGTCCTTGAGATGCAAAACACGCCAAAGCATCTGATTATCTATGGTGCCGGTGTGATTGGCTGTGAGTATGCGTCGATCTTCAATGGCCTTGGGCTCAAAGTGGATTTGATCAACAACCGTGACAGCCTGCTGTCGTTTTTGGACGATGAAATCACCGACGCCTTATCGTATTACTTCCGAGATTCCGGCATTGTGATTCGACATCAAGAGGCCTTGGAGGCCCTCGAGGCCACCGATCAGGGTGTCACGCTGACATTGCAAAGCGGGAAACGAATTAAGGGCGATGCAATTTTGTGGTGCAACGGGCGGACCGGTAATACCGATCGCTTAAACCTGGAAGCGGCAGGTCTGGTGGCGGATGGTCGAGGTCAATTACGCGTCGACCGGCACTACCGAACCGAAGTGCCTCATATTTACGCCGCCGGCGACGTGGTCGGTTGGCCGTCGTTGGCGTCTGCGTCCTATGACCAGGGCCGAAATGCCGCGAATGACTTTTTGGAGCGCCCGTTCAGCTTTGTGGACGAGGTTCCCACCGGGATCTACACCATCCCTGAGATTTCCTCCGTCGGGAAGACTGAGCGCGAGCTCACCCAAGAAAAAGTGCCTTATGAAGTAGGGCAGGCGCTCTTTAAAGACATCGCGCGGGCACAAATCACCAACGAGTCGGTGGGTATGCTGAAACTTCTGTTCCACAGAGACACGCTCGAGATCTTAGGAGTGCATTGCTTTGGTGATCAGGCGTCAGAAATCGTGCACATTGGTCAGGCCATCATGAAGCAGCCGGGTAATGCCAACACCCTGATGTACTTTGCCAACACCACCTTCAACTACCCGACGATGGCGGAAGCCTATCGGGTCGCTGCGATCAATGGCTTAAACCGAGTGTTGTGATGAGTGATCGTATTCTTGTCACCGGAGGCGCTGGGTTTATTGGCTCAGCCGTGGTTCGGCATATCATCCAGGACACCGATGCGCTTGTCTTGAATCTCGATAAGCTGACCTATGCGGGGAATCTGGACTCGGTGGCGCCTGTCTCGAGCAGTCCAAGATACCAGTTTGCCCAGATTGATCTCTGTGACCGTCCAGCACTCGATCAAGTGATCGCTGAATTTCAGCCGACGCATGTGATGCATCTCGCGGCCGAAAGCCACGTCGACCGTTCGATCGACGGCCCGGGTGATTTTATTCAAACCAACATTGTGGGTACCTACCAGTTACTCGAGTCGGTTCGCGCTTATTGGCAGGGCCTGTCTGTAGAGGCAAACGCAGCGTTTCGATTCCATCACATCTCGACCGATGAGGTGTATGGGGATCTGGAGGGCACAGACGCACTCTTTACCGAGGAAACCCCTTATCAACCAAGCTCTCCGTACTCTGCATCTAAGGCGGCGAGCGATCATTTGGTCAGAGCCTGGCATCGCACTTACGGACTGCCTGTGGTGGTGACCAATTGCTCGAACAATTACGGTCCATACCACTTCCCTGAAAAGCTGATTCCGTTGACCATTTTAAATGCGATCGAAGGCAAGCCGATTCCGGTGTATGGGCGTGGCGATCAAATTCGGGATTGGTTGTATGTGGAGGATCATGCGCGTGCGTTACTCTTAGTGGCACGTTGCGGTGTGATCGGTGAGACCTACAACATCGGTGGGCACAATGAGCACACCAACCTGTCGGTGGTGGAGCGAATCTGTGCGCTCCTTGATCAAAGGATAGCCGACAAGCCAGCCGGTCTTACCTCGTTTTCATCGTTGATTGAGTTTGTGTCCGACCGCCCAGGTCATGATCGCCGGTACGCCATTGATGCGTCCAAAATGGCGCGCGAGCTCGATTGGACACCTGAAGAAACCTTCGATTCGGGGCTTGCTAAAACCGTGGATTGGTTCTTGGCGAATCGGGCCTGGTGGCAGCGTGTTCGAAGCGGCGCCTATCGCGGTGAGCGATTGGGTTTGTCGCGCTAACCACCGTTCCATCTGACCTGCATCAAGCTGCTAACGCCCAGAAATCACTGCTATTTTTGTGCGCATCCCGTATCATATCGCGCCTATGTTAGAAGCAATGTTACGAACGGCCTTGGCCGAGGCCTTATCGCCTGAGGTGCTCGAAATTGAAAACGAGAGCCACGGGCACAATGTGCCAAAAAATTCTGAAACCCATTTCCGCGTGGTCGTGGTGTCGGACGCCTTTGCCGGTGTGTCTCGTGTGAAGCGCCATCAGCTTGTGTATGCGGCTGCCAAAGACGCATTAGAACAAGGCGTCCATGCGTTGGCCATGCAGTGCTTTACCCCCGATGAGTGGCAGGCGGATCCTGCCCGTTTGACCTCACCGCCGTGTCGCGGTGGCATGAAGAAGGAATCGTCATGACAACTCCCTTGGTGGTGGCCGCACTGTATCAATTCGTGGAATTGCCCGACTACAAGGCCCTCCGCGAGCCGCTTTTAGCTCACTGCACCGAGCATGGATTGACCGGTACGCTGTTGTTGGCTGAAGAGGGCATTAACGGCACCGTGGCCGGTACTCGGGATGGGATTGATGCACTGAAGGCGTGGTTGGATGCAGACGGCCGGTTTGACCGTCTTGAATACAAAGAATCCGCGATGCCACCCGAAGGTGTGCCGTTTTACCGGATGAAGGTGAAGCTGAAAAAAGAGATTGTGACGCTTGGTGTGCCTGGCATCAGTCCGAAAATGAAGGTCGGCCGGTACGTGAAGCCCGAAGATTGGAATGCACTGATCACAGACCCTGAGTGCATCACCATCGACACCCGCAATGACTACGAATACGAGGTGGGCACCTTTCGGGGGGCGATTAATCCAGAGACCAAAACCTTCCGCGAATTCCCTGAGTGGGTAGCGGAACATTTAGATCCCAAGAAACACAAAAAAGTGGCCATGTTTTGCACCGGCGGCATCCGCTGTGAAAAGTCGACGAGCTATTTGCTCGAGCAGGGGTTTGAAGAGGTGTATCACCTAAAAGGTGGGGTGCTGAATTACTTTGAAGAAGTCCCACACACGGACAGCACCTGGGAAGGTGAGTGTTTTGTATTTGACAACCGGGTGACGGTGAATCACAAATTGGAACCCGGTCAGTACGATCAGTGCCATGCCTGTCGTCGACCCATCACGGCCGAGGACAAAACGCGTCCTGAGTATGTCATGGGCATCCAGTGCCATCATTGTGTGGACGAGCACACGCCTGCGCAGAAGGAACGATTTGCGATGCGTCAGCGTCAAATTGAACTGGCCGAACGCCGCGGTGAGCGCCATGTGGGTTTGCAGCAAGAGGCGTTAAAGCGCCGTCAGGAAGCGGTTCGCAAAGCGCGCGCACTGAAAAAAGCCGAGCAGCGCAAGAACGAAACCCGAAAGGCGTCTTAAGACGACGCCTCGAGCGGTTTAATCACGGTCTCAACGAATAATCGCGCGCCCTTAGCGACATTTTCTGCCCAGCTGTCGGCTGCCTCGCCGTCGGCTTGATCCGACACATACTTGTAGCAATGGAATTCAATACCAAAGGTGCGGGCGACTTTCGCCAGCGCATAGGCTTCCATGTCCACCAGATCGGTCATCAGTTCAGGCGGTGTGGTGACAAAGTGATCCCCGGTCCCGAGTGTCAGACCGTCGCCGCCTAAGTCAATGTGGCCGGTGGTATCGAAGGGGGTGTGACCGAGCTCAAAGCCGAGTGGGCGAACATCCATGTCCCGTTGTACCAGGTGGCGGATGCGATGCATGCCACTGACGCCTTCGGTGAGTGCGCCGGCCGTGCCGAAGTTGATCAAATGCTTAGGCTTCGTAGCCAGCACGGCTTCGGTGGCGGCAATGGCGGCATTGACCTTGCCGACACCGGTGTAGAGCACATTCCAGCCCGACACTAGGCTGCTCGGCAGTTCATCCTCGAGTGCCACCACCAAGAGGGTGTTGTGGCGGGTCATGGCCTCAGTCGTCATAGGTTTGTAAGCTCCGTACCGGGGCTTTGAGACGAGCCCGACCACCGAGTGCCGTCAGCTCAATTAATACAGCCGTACCCACCACCTCAGCGCCGCACTCGGCCAATAGGGATTCGGTGGCAGCCAGAGTGCCGCCCGTGGCCAAGAGATCGTCGATCAGGACCACGCGCTTGCCTTGAAGCTGTCGGTCGAGCTGCACCGCTAAGGTGGCTTCGCCGTATTCCAGCGCGTAGGAGGCTTCTTTCACAGCGCCCGGTAATTTTCCTTTTTTGCGCACCATCACCACGCCCAATCCCATTTGCACTGCGACCGGCGTGGCGAATAAAAATCCACGTGAATCAATCCCCACCAGCACATCGGGCTGCCACTCTTCGATGGTGTCGCAGAGCATCTGACAGGTGGCTGTCAGCCGTTCCGGCGCTTCGATAATCGGCGCGATGTCATAAAACAAAATGCCGGGTTTCGGGAAATCAGGGTAGGTCGCCAGCCAGGCGTCTAAGTGATTGGGCATGGGGTTCCTTGTCAATAATGAGGCGGTGGGGCCGAGTCATCGACCTCGCCTAACTCGGAGAAATGTTGCATCATGGGTTTGATCCACTTTGCCAATGCATGCAGCTCTTGGGTGAGCCGGTCGTTGGTTTGTTGTAACCGATGCGCTTGTGCATTGAGCTGATCAATTTGATCTTCTAGGAACGCAATGCGAGTTTCCAACTCGTGGATGTCTGTTTCGTGGCTCATTGTCTTGTAAATTGCCTCAAGTGGCCTCACCCAATTCACGAGTGAAATAGGAGTTTCTCATGCGCTATTCGATCCGCCAACTGTTCTTGTCTTTGATCCTGTCTGTTATCGGTGCGGGGGTACTTCTGTATCTGTTGCCCTCGTTTGGCATGACACCGGCCGAAGGCAGTGCGGCGCAGACCGGCGTATTGATTGGCCTGGTGATCTGGGTGTTGTTGTATTTGCAAACCATCCTTGGTCCTTTGATGTTGCACTTCGTCTCCCGTCCCGCTGTGCCCTCTGGGCCACGGGAAGAAGGTACCGTGAAGTGGTTCAATGCCACTAAAGGCTTTGGGTTTATCACCGGTGACGACGGCGACGACATCTTCGTACACTATCGCTCGATCCGCGGACGCAATCGATATCTGCTGCGTGAAGGCATGTTGGTCAGCTACGTACTCGGCCAGTCCGGCAAAGGCCCTCAGGCTGAAGACGTGGATATTGTTGAGGATTGAATCGCGCCCTCAACGAACGTCTAATTACGATGGTTTATTTGTCGTCTTTGGTTATGATACCGATGTTTTAGTCGCGTCACGGAAGTGGGCTTGAACGAGGCTGAGTGGATAGCCTCTCACAGGGTTGTCTTAAGTGTCCGGACTAGGTTGTTTGATATAAGAAGGACACAGTGGTGACTGCGACTGTCAATGTGGTTCGGGGCGCCGAGCAAATCTCCATCCAAATTGCTCAAAAAGATCTTATTCGCGTATCCGGCGGCGAGCGTTTAACCATCTTGGATGCGTCCGGTCGACTTTTGGTGACCGGCGCACGGTGGGCCATTCGTGATGGATCCGACTTGGTTATCTTATTTGCCGATGGCACTGAAATCCGATTCGTCGGATTTTACCTGGTGGCCGATGTGCAACTCACACTGCCGTCCATGGAAGGACTGATTGAGCTGACCAGTGAATTATCTCGCGGCGCTCAACTCCAAGACGGTCGTGCACTGTTGTTCGCTGACGGTGCCCAGGATGTGCTGATTGCTCAAGCACCGGAAGCTGTATCGGTACTTGTTTACCAAAGCTTCGAAGCCCCTCTTTTGACTTACTTCCCAGAAGATGAGTTGGGCGGCTTTTTTGATGCGGAGTCCGCTGAACTGATCCGTCTCGCACAGCAGGAGCCTGGCGCATTTTTTGGTTTTGCAGCCCTCACTCAAATGTTGGATAACGACGAAGAGGAAGCAGAGCCTCTGACGCCGCCGGTCTTTGTGTCCGAAGATCAGGTGACGGTGCTCGAGAACTCAGGCCTTGAGATTTACGATGCCAATGCGGAGTCTAAGGGAACCTTAACTTATCGCTTAAAGGCTGGGATGGGTGATGCGGCGCTTTTGACGATTGATTCCGTGACCGGCATGGTTTCGGTTAAAAACCCCACCGATTTTGAATCCAAGCAACAGTATGTGTTTACCGTCGAGGCGGTGGACGAGCAGGGTCAGTCGACGGAGCTTTTGGTCACCGTCCTGATTGAGGACGTAGTAGAGGTAGCTCCAATTGTGGCTGTGGCTCCCACGACGTTAGCGGCCTTGGCCTCGCCCGCACCGGGCGATACCAGCGATGTTGACTTTTTGGTGACCCGAACCGGCAGCGAAACGCCCGCGACCTTTGCCTGGACGTTAGCCGGTGATGTGGCAGCTGATTTTGCCGACGGTGCGCCTTCTGGTTTCGTGCAATTTTTAGAGGGTGAGTCTGAGCAAACAGTGACGGTCGGGCTGCCTTCCAGTGCGAGCAATACGCTGACTCGCACCGCGACTTTGCAGATCAATACGACAGAAGACGGGTATTTAGTTGACTCTGAGAATGCGGAAGCGGACGTCACCTTGGTGGATCAGGCAACCGCAATAAATACAGCGGTTGAGTTCAGAGTGTCGACCGCGAATCGTGGCCAGATTTTAGAGGGCGCTGCATCAGAACAATCGAAAGACATCACCTACACCGTCGTCCGGACTGGGGATGTCAGTCAGGCACTGACTTTAGAGTATCGGTTGATTCCAAGTGGCCAGGCTCTTCTGGATAGCAGTGACTTTGAAGTGGGTGTGGACAGTTTAGGAGACAATGGGGGTTTGCCCAGTGGCACGCTCACATTTGCGGCTGATTCATCTTCCACAGCGTTTACGTTCGCGATCACCAGCGATAATGAGGTGGGCGCGGATGAAGCATTTCGCGTGGTGTTAGGTGGCAGTAACTTCCCAGACGGTGCAGTGGTCACCGGCTTAACCGGCGGTGTCATTTTAAATGATGATGCCTACGTTTCAATTGAGCGCGAAGCGCTGTCTGATCCGTCTGCTGGAGAGCTCACGCATCGATTCGACGTGGTGCGTTCAGGATTAACCGATGGCGAGCACCGTGTGTCATACCGCTTGGTTTCTGTCGATGGTGCATCTCAAGACACGTTGCAAGCGTTTTTCTCCACCCCGTTGAACGGTGAGTTGGTCTTTGCTGATGGCGAGACGGTGAAGCCGTTCGTCTTGGCGCCCAATCCAGGACTCCAGATTGCTGGTGAAGTGGGCGTGGTGCTTGAGTTGATTGCTGGATCAAACAGTAATGTCAATTTGGTGACCCAGCGTGCAGTGACCCGATTGCTGCCAAATCTGCAAGAAATCGAGGTCACAGATACGAATCCAGATCTGGTCTTTGAAGGGTCAGATCAGGCGAGTGCATCCACTTTTAGTTACACCGTGACACGCTCTGGGTTGATCGATCAAGAAGCTGTGATTGAGTGGAGTGTCATCGGTGGTGATGGATTGTCTGTGTCTGCCGCCGATTTTGAAGGCGGTGTCTTGCCGAATGGTTCGTTACAGTTTGCTGCGGGCGAGTTAACCAAAACGATTGAATTTACGACCGCACCCGATCAGATCATTGACGGCAACGAAAACTTCGAATTGGTACTAAGCAGTCCGAGTGACGGCGTCCGGATTTTAAACGAGCGTTTGCCCGGATTCATTGCCGACGACGAGTCTGCAGTTGGCCTGAATCAAACAGCAGGATTGTTCGGCGCAATGGAGGGCGACATTGATGGGCAGGCGCTCGGAGTCACTGTTTCTCGGTTGGGCTTTACCAATTCAGAATCTTCCGTGGCTTGGCGGGTAACGCCTGGTTCTGCAGAGCTGTCAGATCTTTTATCAGGTCAAGACGTCTTAGGTGATAACGGGGGCTTCCCGAGTGGCAGGGTCATCTGTGCTCCGGGCGAGTCGTCGGCCACAGCGATCATTCGATTGGCGGGCGACAGCGTGCTAGAGGATGACGAGACTTTAACTGTGACGCTGAGTGAGCCCTCCTCGGGCACCAAACTCATCGGTATTGACGGTGATGTGCCAGGATTTGGTGTGGATACACAGGTTGTAATTCGCAACGACGACGCGGTCATGTCACTGGAGATTGGGTCGGTGGCTGGTCTAGAGGGGAACGGGCCGGGTAGCGTAATTCCGGTTATTGTCACTCGGACCGGGAGTGTAGAGGGTTCAGACTGGGTGAAATGGTCCATCGCAGGAGCTCCTGGGGCCTCTATCGATGCTCAAGACATCGATACTTCCAATTCGGCCACGAACGCGGACATTCAACAGAACTCCTCATGGATCGAGTTGTTGAGCTTAACCGGTTCGGAGCAAGTCTCTGCACAATTAACAATCCCGACATCCGGGTATTTGTTGATTGAACATCAGCAAACCCCGTTTTCCGGCAATGAGTTATCGGTTGATACCAACACGCTGCTTGTGCGCTCAATGAGCGTTAACGGCGGCACATTAAACCCGCTGGACTCGGAGACCACGACGCTTGCCAGTGGCCTCATGTCAGACTCTCAGGGTGTGTTTCTGTCTGCTGATAATGCTCAGACAGTAGCTACAGACCTTTCATTGGGTGGTCGACAGATCATCTTGACTGCCGATGAGTCTTTTCAAAAACAGTTGTTCAGGATTCAGGGCAAAGACGCCGCAGGTAATGTCGTTGAAGAAGTGCTTCGGGGCAGTGATTCAACCGTTTTGACGAGTGAGCAGTATTATGCTGAGGTGACCTTAATCAGTCGAGTGACCCCGTCGATTTCTATGGGGGCGTTCAATCTAGAGCAAGGTTATTTCTCAACCTCGGGTGCGCTGAGCGATTTTTATCAAAATGTACCTCTCCAATCAGGCACACTCAGTCTTGCCCAGTACTCACGCGATCTGGACAATTATGACGAAGGGTTTGTGGGCTCTTTTGGGGATTGGATTTATGATCAGAGCTTATTTCCTAGAGCAGATTCGACTCCCTCACACCTCACGTTAAGCTCCGATGTCGACCTTGATGGGTTGACTTTTGAAGTGACTGGCGCGGTCCACTTAGCGTCTTTCACCAATGATTTAAGTGCGGCTCGAACCGACGATCGGGATTATAGGATATCCCTAGAATCGTCAGATAGCGATCTGGTTACCTTTGCATCACCCAGTGCCATTCGTTTTGAGCAACTGGCTCCAGTCGCGCAAGAGCGAGATGGCTCCTCTGAGGGCTCTTTCTTTAAAGTGTATGGTTACGGAGCAGAGGGGGAGCTGTTATCTGAGATTGTAGAAGTCCCCGAAGCCGCGCTGGATTCTTTGACGATTATTGAGACGGGTACTCAAGGGCAATTGTTGGCCTCTGATGTGGCACTCGAGGCACCGGGCCGCATTTTATTTTCCCAGGCCCCGGCCAACTTAGTGGTGACAGTCGCGATGTTGGAAGATGCGCTCGGACAACCCATCTCACCAACTGCCTCAGTCTATCTAGGGACTGATGATTATGGGCTGTTGTACGATGCTAACAACGACGGTGTGTTTACCACGCTCGTGAGTGGTCGCACGGTCTCAATCGATGAGATTGTCGATGGCCGTGTCCAGATTCAAAGTTATGGCAGTAGGTTCCGGATTGATGTGGACGGAACGCGCGTGCCACCGCTTTCTCCTGAGTGGGACCCCTTGTACATCACACTACGCGGTCTCAATTCCGAGGGCGAAGAAATCGAAGAAACGGTTCAGCTATTCGGTAACTTCGAGCAAAGTGTGTCGTCGGCCCAAGTTTTTTCAACAGTGACCGATATGGTAGCGAGCCGCGATTTCGATCGGACGCTTTTGATCGGAAGTTCATTGCCTGTTGATACCACGAATCTGTATGTGTCTGTTTCCGACATCATTCCGACCAACAGTGTTGGTGAGCCGGGCTCTGATATGTACATGACGCAGACCGGTCGCATTGAGGCTTATGTGCCGGTTGAGTTTGAGTTGACTGCGGGAGAGAACAGCTCTGTGCTGACCTCGCTTGAGCCCGAGCACAAAATAAACACTTTATTCCATGTAGCGGTCAAAGATTCATTACCGGAAATACAAGGTTTGTCTGTAGAGGTGTCGAATTTGGACCGATACGGATCGACTGTCTTAACCGAGCAATTGTTATTCGGGCAAACGAGTTCTGAACTCGGTGATTACGACA
>CBFHVZ010000020.1:0-22068 GCA_965659195.1 Litorivicinaceae bacterium | reverse complement strand
CGAGCGCACAACGTCGACATTTTAACGTTCGGGCAGTACCTCCGTCCGACCGTGAATCACTTACCGATCGATCGCTACGTCACCCCGGACGAATTTGCCAAGTACCGTGAGTGGGGATTGGAGCGAGGCTTCCTTGAGGTGGTTTCAGGGCCCATGGTCCGTTCCAGCTATCGGGCCGAACAGGCACTCCTGAAAAACAATGCGGGCATCTCAAACCAATCGCTTGCATCCGACCTTATTCCCGTCAAACGAGTTTAGATAATGAAGAAATTGTGTGTACTGGCGCTGTGTGCGTCGTTAACAGGCTGCCAAAACCCGGTCAATGATCCAATAGACTCGGTAGTCGAATTGGTCACCAACCCAACAAAGGAAATCGAAAAAGGTACCGAGCAATACCCGTTCGCATTGGCTCAGTCGGGTGGCGACTTGACCAGCCTCACTCACACAACCCACTACTTAAATGAAATCATCTACATCCTGGCTAAAACAGGCGACTCCCCGTTCCCATGGGAGATTCGGGTAATCAATGACAAAAGCATCAACGCCTGGGCTCTTCCGGGTGGCAAGATGGGCGTCAACTATGGGCTCATCCTAGCGGTTGAAACCGAAGCCGAGCTGGTGTCTGTACTCGGCCATGAAATGGCACACAGCCTAGAACTTCATGGAACGGGCAGAGAAACCTTCGGCGCATTGATGGGACTTGCCGGCCGATTAATTGAAATAGGCATTTCGCAACCTGGCGCCCAGGTGGGCTCAAACCAACTCATTGATTTGGGGCAAAATATCCTGATGGGACAATACAGTCAGGCCAATGAGCTGGAGGCAGATCGCGTCGGAGTTGATTTGATGGTACGCGCTGGATTTCGCCCACAGGGCGCAGTCGGAATGCAAGAAAAATTAGCCGAACTCGGGGGCGGCAGCAATTCAGTCGCCCAGAAGTTACTCGGTACGCACCCTATCAGCCGGGAGCGTCTCAGCGCGATCCAAGAGGTCGTTGCGCGCTATCCTGATGAGGGCCGCGAAACCAGCGCCGATTTTTTAGCGGCTCAATCAGAAATCCGAGCCGTTTTACCTACTCTTGACCAAGTGGCCAAAGTACGAAAACTTGCTGGCGAGAAAAAATTCAAAGTCGCGCTTACTGCACTGGCGCCTGCCTTGAATGCAATGCCGAACGAACACAGCTTGTGGCGACTGAATGCAGAGCTTTTGGTCGCTCAAGGACAGCCTCACAAAGCGGTGCAGTCAGCCCTCAAAGTGAGAGAACTCAATCCTCAAGATCCAATTAGTGAGATGTTGCTCGGGTATTGCTATGAGGCGGCGGGAGATATTGGAAATGCCCAAGCCGCTCGTGAGCGTGCACGACGCTTGACTCAGTAAACACACCTCAAAATAAAACAGCGGACCGAAGTCCGCTGAGTGTGGGGAGGGGTGAAGTAAAGATTCAGTGCTCTTCGTTAGATGCCTGATCGTCATCCAACTCAAACCACATGGCATTTAAGATGCCAAAGGCACAGGCCAAACCCACGCCCAAAATCCAAGTGAAATACCACATTGTCTCGGTCTCCTTAGTACAGCGTGTGTGGGTTGTCTTCGACATAGGCTTCAGTGACCCGGCCGAAAAGCACCTTAAATACCCAAGCCGTGTAGGCCAGAATCAAAGGCATGAAGATCAAGGTCGCCACCAACATGATCAGCAACGTGAGCTCACTCGATGAGGAATCCCACACCGTCAAACTCGCTGACGGATCAATGGAGCTTGGCAGAATGAAGGGGAACATCGACAGACCGACCGTGGTGATGATGCCGCCAATGGACAACTTAGAGCCAACAAACGCCACCCAATCCACCTTCATGATCAAGGCCAACCAAGCGACGACCAGTCCGCCCACGCCAACCGCCGGTGCCAACCAAAATAGCGGATAGGTCTCGAAGTTAGTCGCCCAACCGCCGGTCACTGCCACTGCTTCTTTAAGAAGTGGATTACTCGGTCCATCGGTGACGATTTCGCTGGTGATGACATAGCCAGGCAACCAACCGTGAACGACTACGCCGAGCCCGATAAAGAGCACAATCGCCAAGGGCATCATCCAAAGCGCCAACACGCCTGCACGGGCACGCACCGGCCCAGAGGCTTTTAAGCCCAACCAAAGCGCGCCGTGTACCGCCAACATCAGCACACTCAACACACCGGTGACCAGAGCAAAGGGATTCAAAAGTCCCAACAGGCCGCCGTCATAGAAGATTCGGAGGCTGTCATCGAACCGGAATGGCACACCCAGCAGCACGTTGCCGACGGCCACACCAAAGATCAACGCAGGCACCAAACCGCCCACCACAAGGGCAGCATCCCAGGTTGCCCGCCATTTGGGGCATTCGCGCTTGGAGCGAAACTTAAAGGCCACTGGGCGAAGAATCAGCGCAACCAGCGCTAAAAACATCGCGAAGTAAAAGCCTGAAAAAGACACCGCATAGAGCGTCGGCCAGGCGGCGAAAATCGCACCGCCACCAAGGATCAACCAGACTTGATTGCCTTCCCAAACCGGGCCCACGGTATTAATGGCCACGCGCTTTTCAGTTTCGGTTTTAGCCACCAAGGGCAACAAGGCGGCCACCCCCATGTCGAAGCCGTCTGTGACCGCAAAGCCAATCAAAAGGACACCCAAGAGCACCCACCAAATCACGCGCAGCGTGGTGTAATCAAGAAATTCCATCCTGAATCTCCTTATTTGCCAAAGGCAGGTTGAGTGAATACAGGCTCGGCCTCGTCTTTAGGCTCGCCATGCGATCTGTCATCGCCATGCGCATACGGACCTTCCAATACGGTTTTCTTCAACAAGCCCACTTCGATAACGAAGAGCGTCGAATAGATCACCACAAAGGCAATCAAGGTGGTCAGTACGGTGGCGTAGTCAAGGCTCGAGACCGCAAGGAAGGTGGGCAGTACTGAGTCAATGACCCAGGGCTGACGACCGAACTCGGCTACGAACCAACCCAACTCCGCGGCCAACCAAGGCAGTGGGATTGAGAACAAGGCAACCTGCAAGAACCAGCGGTGCTTGGTGTGTTGACGACGGGCAGACAACCAGAACGCATAGGCAAAAAGCGCAATAAAGAAGAAGCCCAAGCCCACCATCAAACGGAATGACCAGAACAAGGGGGCCACCGGAGGCACCGTGCTCCAAGCGGCTTGATCGATCTGTGCTTCGGTCGCCTCACGCGGATCGGCCACGTACTGTTTCAATAACAGACCGAATCCAAGATCGTCTTTCACCAGATCAAACTGCGCCTGAGCGGTCGCATCATCGGGTGAAGCACGGAGTGTTTCTAAGGCGCCATAGGCCAACACACCGTTACGCACCCGCTCTTTCGCGTGCTCGACCAACTCCAAAATACCCGGTACTTCTTCGTCGAAGCTTCGCGTGGCAATCAAGCCAAGGACATACGGAATGTGCACCGCATAGTCGATGCGATTTTCTTCTGCATTGGGTAAACCCACCAAGGTAAAGCTCGCAGGCGCTTCCTGGGTTTCGTACATGCCCTCCATCGCAGCCAGTTTCATTTTCTGGTTTTCACTGACGGCGTACCCTGATTCGTCACCCAACACGGCAACGGACAAGGCGGCGGCCAAGCCAAAGCTTGCAGCCACTGTCATCGAGCGCTTCGCAAAATCCACATGACGGTTACGGAGTAAGTAGAAGGCACTGACACCTAAGACGAACATGGCGCCGGTGACGTAGCCTGCCGAGACGGTGTGTACAAACTTCGCTTGAGCCACCGGGTTAAAGATCACTGCCGCAAAGTCCGTGACTTCCATCCGCATAGTGACGGGATTGAATTCAGAGCCCACTGGGAAGTTCATCCAACCGTTGGCGACCAAAATCCACAACGCTGAGAAGTTAGAACCGAGTGCGACCAACCAAGTCACCATCAAGTGACCGACCTTGGACAACTTGTCCCACCCAAAGAAAAACAGCCCGATGAAGGTGGCTTCTAAGAAGAACGCCATCAACCCTTCTATGGCCAAAGGTGCGCCAAAAATGTCACCGACGTAGTGGCTGTAGTACGACCAGTTCATGCCGAACTGGAACTCCATCACGATTCCAGTAGCCACCCCGACCGCAAAGTTGATACCAAACAATTTGCCCCAGAAGATGGTCATGTCACGCCAAACCTGACGGCCGGTCATCACATAAACGCTCTCCATGATGGCCAACATAAATGAGAGGCCAAGCGTCAATGGCACAAACAAAAAGTGATACATCGCGGTCATTGCAAACTGCAACCGCGACAGATCTACCAAGCCTGAATCGATCATAAGCGCATCCTTTCGTTAACTTGCGGTAAGCTTACGCCCCTCATTTTTGGAACATCGCACCTAATTAGCTCATGGATGACATGGATCAACCCACCGATCGAATCGCTTTGGTAGCACAGCCGAACCAACGAGCCCATTTGATTTTCGGCAGCCTCGAGGCGATCAGCGCGATTGCCTTGGCTTCTGTCTTAGCACTGTTGTTCGCGCCTCCGGTCACAACCCCCTCGACGTGGGCTGTGTTGGGCCTGACCGCCTTGGTTTTGGGACGACGCTTGTTGGCCGATTACTGGTTTAGCCGGTCTGAAATCGCAGGCCAAACGGCCTTGGCGAGTTACCGTGCGCGATTTTCACAACAGGTGATCCATGCCTTACCCCGCGAAACCTCGGGTTCCATTGGTGCCTTAGCCATCGAAGGTACCGAGCCCATGGCGGCTCGTCTCGGGCGATTCCCCACCATTCGACTGTTGTCGGTGATTCAGCCGCTTTTGGTGTTATCTGTTATTGCCTACATCCATTGGCCGGTGGCAGCCGGCATCTTGATCACGGTGCCTTTGATCCCACTTCTGATGATCGTCATCGGCATGGGGGCGAAGTCAGCCAGTCAAAAACAAGTCGACTCACTGACACGACTGGGAGCGCACTACACCGATCGGGTCCGAGGTCTGGAAACTCTTTGGCTCATGGGACACAGCCAAGCGGTGAGTGAAGAGATCGAGTCGGCAGCGGATCGACTCAGACGCTCTACCATGAAAGTACTGAAGCTCGCCTTTTTAACCTCGGCGGTGCTTGAGTTTTTCAGCGCACTGAGCATTGCCTTACTGGCGGTCTATGTGGGTCTCACCCTGCTGAACTTAATCACGCCATTATTTGGCTTGCCGATTAGCCCCGTGGACGGCCTCTGTCTTCTGGTACTGGCGCCAGAATTTTATAACCCGATCCGGCGGTTGATGGCCGCCTGGCACGATGCCTCCGAAGCAAAAAGCGCCGATGACAAAGTCCATGAGATTCTGACATCTGATACCCAAGGACACATCGAACCGGCCACGCGGCCTGCTCAACACCCCACGGCCCTATTCGAGTTGTCCCAGTATTCGGTCGGTGTCGGCGCCGACCGCGTTCTGATCACCCCCTTTGATTTGGCGATTGAACCGCACCAAATCACGGCCATTTTTGGTCCGTCCGGTTCTGGAAAGACGCAATTTCTAAACAGCCTCCTAACCGGTCAAGGTCGACTCGCTGGCCAGTTATATTTTGACGGACAACCGATAGACACACTGACTGAGGTGCGTGAATCGGTGGCCTGGATGGGGCAGCACCAATGGTTTGACGAGGGCACGGTATACGAGGCATTGACCTACGGTCGCAACGATTTACCCGAACAGGCGTGCATCGAGGCACTGGCCTCGGTGGGATTGTTGTCTCAACTCGGCGATCGCCCCCTCGAACGGTCCTTGGGTGCGCGCGGTCAGGGTTTGTCTGGGGGGCAGTTACGGCGTTTGGGCTTGGCTCGGGCGCTCTTGGCAAAGCCTGCTCTCATGCTGCTTGATGAGCCGACCGCTCACTTAGATGCCGATGCAGCCGATCAAATAGCCGAACTGATCATGAACTTGCCCGTAGCGGCACTGTTGATTACGCATGACGACCGATTTGCCCGCCTGGCGACACGCTATCGGCTACACGAAGGCGCACTGGAGTCTCTGTCATGAAGCTATGGCGCACGCTAAAAACACTCGAGATGCCCAGTTGGCCTTTGTATCTGGCGATGACGCTGACCGTCATTATGACCTTATCCGCACTTGGCCTATTGGCTCTGTCAGGCTGGTTTTTGACTGCAGCTTCCATCGCCGGCTTGGCAGCTGCTGCCGGAGCATACAGCTTCAACATCCTACAACCCTCGTCGATGATCCGACTTTTAGCGGTGACCAGGACGGTCTCTCGATACGCAGAACGGTTGATCAGCCACGATGCCACCTTGCATGTGGTGGTCAAACTCAGACGCCGAGTCTTTGAGGGGTTGTTGGCCACCGTCGGTCGAGGCCATCGCGCCGATGACGAGTCGATTGAGCGGTTGATGCAAGACAGCTCCGTGGTGGAGGGTGCACTGCTCAGAACCTTGCTGCCGCTGTTAGGTGCCTGGGTGGCTGCCCTCTTCACGCCGCTGCTGGCGGCTGTGATCGCACCGACTGCGATCTTACCGGGTCTGATTCCACCGATCGTGTTGTGGCTCACACTGCGCCTTAGACGTGACGCCTACCGTGATTTAGCAGATGCACTCGACCAGGCCGCGCGGCGCGCGCGAAACCGGGCATTGGCTCTCGCCGACGGGCGAGCTGAATTACATCTGGCGCTGTCTGCCAGCGAAATTGAAACGCAGACGAAAGCGGCCTATGCGCCCTTAGCTGCCCTTCGAAATCGCAGAGTGCAGATGGAATGGACCGATAAGATCCTCATCGGGGGAGGCCACGCGCTCGCCTTTGCATGGCTGGCCCTACTGCCCCTGGAATTACCTATCTTGGTGGCCTTATTGTTGGGCCTATTGGCCACCGCCGAATTACTGACCCCTGGGATTGCTGTCAGTTATGAAATCCGACGCGTTGAGTTGGCTGTAGCTCGACTCCCAGAGCCCGAAACCCCGCGCGTCCATGAAACGCCGAGCCGCGCACTGGTGATCGAGAATTTGAGGGTCGCACCGCAAATGGGTGAACCCCCAATCACAGAGCCGTTCTCCCTGACTCTGAATCCCGGCGATCATATCCGCTTGGAGGGACCGAGCGGTGTCGGGAAAACCACCTGTTTACGCACCCTCGCAGGGTTTATCCCGCCCCACGCCGGCAGAATCGAGCGGCCATCTTCAGTGGCTCTGGTAGAACAGAGCCCTTGGCTACCGGCGGACTATCTCTGGAAATCCCTCACCTTGGGTCTGGCCGAACAGCCCACTGAGGAGGCCTTTTGGCAGGCCTTGGCCTTGGTTGAGTTAGATGACTGGGTCAGGCAATTACCGGAGCAAGAGAAGACTTGGATCGGGATGGACGGCGTGCAACCCTCAGGGGGTCAATGGCGGCGTCTGGCGCTGGCTCGCATGGTGCTGCAATCTGCGGAGCTGGTGCTATTGGACGAGCCCACCGAAGGGTTGGAGCCGGCGCTCGCCGCGCGCATCATGACACGGCTGACCGGCCTGCTCGCAGATAGGATCGTGGTGGTCGTCTCGCACCGAGCCGAAACCACCGAGTCCATTCCTCGAGGTGTCGCGCTTGTTCCTAAATCAACTCAAACGACAACGGGCTAAGACCTTCCACCTCGGCCCACAATCGATCCCCTGGTCCCACCGCGCCGACACCCGAGGGCGTGCCTGTGAAAATCAAATCGCCGGCCTTTAAGGTTTGCAGGGTCGACAGATAGGCAATCAACTCCACGGTTTGATAAGCCATCTGAGATAAATCGCCCGACTGAACCAGCCGGTCGTTCACGGTCAATCGGATCGCGCCCTGCGTTAAAAGGCCTAATTCCGATTTGGGCGTCACCCGCCCGACCACCGCAGACTCATCAAAACTTTTACCGATTTCCCAGGGCCTTCCTTTTTCTTTGGCCTCAGCCTGGCGGTCGCGACGCGTGAAATCGATACCCACGGCATAGCCAAAAATAGCGGCCTCCGCCTCGGCCAATGACAGACAGTCACCCCCACGCCCGAGCATCGCCACCAACTCCACTTCATGATGCAGATTCTCTGTCATCCCGGGATAGCGGACGGTCGGACCAAACACCACCGAATCGAAACTCTTTTGAAAATGAAAGGGCGCTTGCCGATCCACTTCACCGCCCATCTCACGCGCGTGTTCTTCGTAGTTTTTGGCGATACAAAACACCCGATTCACAGCGCGGGTTCCGCCTGTGGTGAGTGTGCATTCAGGGTGGACAGGGGAATTCCAGTGATCGGACATGACAAAACCTCGTATACTCAACCTATGAGCCTATACCGAACCATCAAAACCTTCGACAACTATCCATGCAGTCATCGTCAATGGCGGCATTTGGGGCATTGTAAATACCTGCACGGGTATTCGCGGAGTTTTACGATCACCTTTGGCTGTGAGTCCCTGACCGACTCAGGGTTTGGTGTCGACTTTGGTGACTTCGCCGAAGTGAAAGCCTGGCTCGCGCATTGGTTTGATCACACCACGCTCATTAACGAAGACGACCCAGAACGGGCGTTATTTGAAAGCTTGCACGAAAAACACATCGTCGACCTGCGCATCCTCCCTAATGTCAGCATGGAGCGTACCGCCGAGTTTGTGTTCGAGTTCGTCGATGCGTGGATTCGAAAACAGACCGACGATCGTGCCTTTGTGCTCGAAGTCGAGTGCCGTGAAAACAACAAGAATGCGGGACGCTACCTCGCCCCTCAGGCAGGCTGAGCCACTCGAACTCGCGCGTAGAGGGCCATCAACAGCGCGCCCAATAGACCGACCGTCAAAAGCGCGCCGATAAAGGCCGTCCACCCATAAAACTCATACACATAGCCCATCACCCAGGTCCCAAAGACCCCACCCCCGTAATAACAGGACACATATAGGCCATTGACCACCCCACCTAAGGCTTTGGCGTTGTGGTTTACTTCAGAGGCCGCCAGGGTGTGAATGAGAAACATGCCCAGACACAGCACAAAGACGCTGATAAAGAGCTCCGTCACACCACCAAACGCAAGTGCCTGCGACCCCAACACAATGACAAATCCGACCGCACACACACGGACCGGAGACCCCAGCACACGGACCCAATACCCGGCCAGTAAGGCGGACACCACACCGACGCTGTAGCCGAGATAACTCAATCCAATCAAACCGGAACTGGCTAGAGCATCCACTTCAGTCATCCGAAACGGGAGGTAATTTAAAAATCCAGAGAACAAACAAAACGCACAAGCGACCGAGCCATACACGAGGGCATTGCCACGACTTGAGAGCGCGTTAAAAATCCCCGCACGGTCTGGCTTGGTCAAATTCAACGGCTTAGGCGTCGCTCGACGCCAAGGCGTCCAGGTCACAGCCAAGAGCAGTAGCGCCCACACCAAAGCCACTTGAGACCAGTCCAACCAAAGCGCCATCTGACCGCTCAACACACGACCGGCCATGCCCCCCACGATCGTTGAGGCAATATAAATCGACATCACCTTTGACAGCTCCGACCCTGAACGACCGGCCGTTAAATAGGCCATGGTGGCGGTTAGGATGGCGGGCATCAGCGCGCCCTGAAGCAATCTAAGAATCAACAGGCTTTCATAGGTCGGCGCCTGGCCAGCCAAGGCCATGGTCAGCGCAAGACTCGGGAGCGCCCACTTTAAAATGGTCAATGCGCTTAACTGCTTGAGCACAATGCCATAGGTCAGAGGGGCGAGCGCCATCGGGATAAGCGTCACAGAAACCAGTAACCCGGCCTTGGGCTTGGTCACTGAAAAGGCATCGGCCAATTCCGATAAAAGTGGCTGCGGCGCGTACAAAAGACAAAAGCAGATAGCCACGACCAGATAGAGGAAGACTTCACCGGATTGGTGTGTGCGTGCGGTCATGAGCCGTGTCGTAACAACAACGATTCGAATCGCATCACGCCACGCTCAAGCCCTGCGATTGCCGTGAGAGGCCAGGGAGCGTCTGGTGACATTTGGCGAAATAAGCGGCTGCTTAAGACCGGCAGTGTCGCTTGGTGAAATTGATGGCGTCGTAGAGTATCTAAGGTCAGCATCTGCCCAAATCGGCCAGCATCGACACGCACTAACGTCATGGGTGTGTCAGCGACCCATTCTCGATCCGTCATCCAACCGGTCAAAAATTCATCCAGGCCCACGATCCCGGGACTCACTTCGAGCCGCTCAGTCGCCCACTGCCCTTTCAACACCAGATACAAATCTGGAAAATCATTCGCTTCCACCAGTGTCTGACCCGCTTTGAGTGAGACGGCCACCCCTTCATCGTGCCAATAACGATAATCGCGCTCAGTGAGCGCAGACAGGAACTGCTGTTGCTCAAGCACGCGGCACCTCCCAATGCAAATCAGCAGGCCTGGTTAACAGACCATTACGATCCACCACAAAGCGCGTTCCCGGTCGTTCAATCAATTGCTGAACCACGTAAGACCGACTTGTGCCATCTAAGCCCAACAGCCAGTGATCGAGCCACAAGATCTGTCCCGGACGAGCCAGTGCACGCGCCAATTTCAAACGATGCATGCCAAGCGGACCGGCCAAAGCAGCGACCGCCCCCATGGGAGCATTGAGTCGGTCTTTGAGTAGCTCGATGAGATGCGCTGCTTTGAGTGCATGCAAATGGCTTTCCAGTGTGGCCGCCTCAATCACCGGATCGATAAATAACCAGTCGCCCAAGGTGCGTGCCTCCGCATCTTTGGGATGATCGAGCATTACCACCGACAACGAGAGCGCGGACGCATCCAACCGTGCGACATCCATGCCACCAATGCGCACCCGCCCTTTCTCAGGCGCCACCTTTCGAATCAACAGGTGTTTCAACGTGGACAAACCGGTGCCTTCCGCCGCGGTGATGCGCACGAGGCTTTCCGCTGGCGCATGGAAGGTCAACTCATCAAACAACGGTTTTTCCCCAGCATGACGACGAAACACCACCGACTCATAGTGCACCTCGCCCCCAAGGCTCAAAGGTTTAGACGGGAACAACTCGTCGTCGCCGGTGGCTTTTTTGCCTTCCACCGGCAACAGACCCCGGAGGCGCTCAAGCAGTACCAAGGCCGTCAACGACAATCCCATCAAGACCGCAGGCTCTTCATCGTAGGTGCCCGCCATCGCCGGTATCACCAGACCGGCTGCTAAAATGGCGCGGCTGAATCGACTGTACTCAGCCACCAGTTCGATCCGCGCTACAACCCATTCAGTGGCTTCTTGCCAGACTGCTCGGACTCTCGCGCGGACTGAGGGTACGCCATCGCGCGTTAAACGGATTGATAACCACCGCATCGGTTGATCAATCGACGGCAAGTCAGGCAGCAGGCGTCGCACATAAATCCAATAAGCCAGCGCCACCAGACAGGCCACACCCAACATCGCCGTGCCTAAGGTGGTGTTTTCCCAAAATAACAGAGCGGTGGTGGTCATCCAGGCACCCCCTAAACTGACCCAGCGCGCATTGGAAACGGCGAGGCCCAATCGATCCAAAGCCACAAGTGACAAGCCTATCCAAATCACAGAGCCCACCAACAAAAATCCATAGCCTGCATCCAAGCCAAAGGCCGGCGAGTCCAGAACGCGGAGTGCCAAGAGCCCGGTCAGCACTGTGATCACCGAGACCAGACCTGCCAAGATCACCAACCCAAAAGCCCGCTCAGGCTCTGGGGGCTCGGTACGGCTCAGGGTCGTTTCGGTGTTTTCACTAATCAGCGGCGAGGCCATATCAGGTGACAGCGCCTCTTCAGTAACCAAGGCCCGATCTAAGGCCTCAGCAAGCCAGGTCCGGAAGGTTGGCTGTGAGAGTTTTACCGGCCAATCGACCAAGCTGTCATCGATGCCGATGGCGGTCATCATCTGCCGTATAGGCGCCACCAACTGCGCTCGACCCAAATCACCGAGCCTTGGAATCAAGGCCATCGGCAGGCGCGCCTCGAATACGACCGGAGTTTCTGCCTGGATACAAACACGCAAATGCGCCGATTCAGGCACCACAAACCAACCGGATTCAGGCAGTGGCATTTCACCGATCAGCTCCCCACCGACCAAAAAGCGCAATCGGCCCGACCCGCTTCGAACATGCCACAAACGATCGCGTGCCAAGCCCGCTGAGACCTGGCCTGCGTTGAGGGAAAATTGCTTAGGTGCGGTCGAGGTCGATGCCATCTCGCCCCCATAAATCCGACACACTCGACACCACACACACCCGGATGCGAGCGGCCGCCAACCGATCCAATAGCGCCAATTGCCGCTCGGCCGACAAAGGCGATAACGCATCGATGAGAATCAAAGTCTCCGCCCCCTGAGCCAAGGCCCGCGCGATCTGCAATGCGGCCGCTTCCGAGGAAGACAGACCCGCATTCTCAGGCCCGATCTGGTAATCCAACCGTCCGCCAAATCGCGTCCGCCAATGGCTTAAGCCCACCAACTCCATCAAATTCTCAAAGTGATAGTCGGCAATTTCACTGGCGTCCCACGCAAAGTTGGAGCGAAGTGTGCCCGGTAAAAACTCGGCGTCTGGACCTAACACCGTCCAAGGCTGTCCTTCACGAACCCACTGTTCCGCGGCCGCGAGGACCTGCTCTGGGGTTTGGGTGTGCCAAATAGAAAGGCCGTAGGCGTCGGTATCAATCAAATGCTTGAGCCGTCGCATCAAGCGTCGAGGCGGCGCTTGGGTCATCACTTTCGGGGCGTTTGCAAGCGGCTGGGCCAATCGAAAATGACGTGTCGGCAATAAATCCAGTGCCAAGAAGCCTGCCAAAACCGCCCAAACACCCAGTGGCAGCTCGACCCAAATCGACAAGGCGGCAAATCCCAAGACAGTGTAGAACGCCAACACACGTCCCCCAACATCCCGAGACAATCTGGGAATCCAATCCGGTGCCATCGACTGCAAAGCCAAGGCCAGATCGTGCCATTGCGCCCGATGAACCAAGGTCACCGAGGTGTACGTCGCGGCCGCTAAAATCAACGCCGTCACCATCCAAAGCGGACCCAAATCATCGGCATCGGCGTGAATGACGATCGCCATCATGGCCGCCAATACCAACCGAGCGATCACCACCAAGCTGAGCCCGAGCCAGGGCAATGAAAAAGCGCCTTCGGAGGCACTGGGCTCCAACACCACACCACTGGCCCGCAACCGGCTCCAACGGGACAGCGCCAAGACCGAGTCCCCATTGACAGTGAGCACCCAGCCGACGAAACGACCACGCACCCGTCGGATTTCCCCTGAGCGATCGATAAATACGGTGCCAATTTTGGGGGGCTTCGCCGGCTTAGAAACCAAGCGATAATCTAAGGCGGTCGCAGCATCGGCGATGGCCTCAAAACTTGCACCCGTGGCCATCAACCCATCGAGGGCTGCCGTCATGAGTCCGACCCGCGGCCTAGCAGGGTGATCAAGCGCACGCGGCCCTCAATCACAGTGACATCACATTGCTCACCAGGAGCCGGGATATCCGCGCCGACATCCGTGACCACCTGTTGCACGCGGACCGTTTGGCGAAACAAACGCTCTGCAATCAGACGGGACCCGATCAGATCCCGGATGTCTTGTACCGACAACACTTCACCCGCCTCACGATCGACGCTGGCTTCCCAACTTCGGCCGTTGCAGGTCACGCGCACCTCTTCGCCGAGTGGGCGTATCTTCAAGCGCTCTGGAATAAACACGGTCAACTCAGCCCGCGCTGTCTGACCCAACCCCTGCTGTGCGGTGACCACACCATAAATCTCAGTGGTCGCAGGTACCCGAATCGCCCACAAACTGATCAACCAAATCACCAACAACAACACCAAAAATGGCCACAACCACCACATGCGTCGAGGCAATCCGAGGTTGTCGGTATCAGATAAGGGGGTGTGATTCACGGCGGTCCTTAGCGAACATGATCCAATCGATTTAAAACATAACGGAATTTGAGACCGGCTGCCTCTCCATCAGCAAGCGCTTCTTCGCTCTCGTCAGCCACGACTCGTGTTTCGGCTGACAAGGCCACGGCCAAGGCCACCGCCCAATCGGCACGATGGTGCATCTGCAGCGGCAAACTCAGCCCCCAGAGTGGTGCCTCCACGGTCCAGTTCACGGGCGTATCGGCATCGAGGTACCATTCGGCAGCCCCCAGTAATGCGCCCGGCCCGCGCAATCGATCGCCGCATCGCACCGTACCGGCCAGTACCAACATCGGTTGATCAAGCGGCAAGACGGCCTCGGGATCGGCGTAGATACCGCGGCCGGCCTCTACCATCCAATCCAGGTCTTGGTTTTCGAGATGCGCCATCCACGGATTCATTGACGCCCCCCGAGTAAATTATCGGTCCGCCAGGCAAGCGGCTCTTCACCGGCCACTTTCGCGACCACATCGCCGGATCGAACCCAAGGATGGCCCCGTCGGGCAATCAATCGACCGGCCACGCGAGCCCGGATACTCAACGCCGGCGAATTCGGCCGATCGGGACGATACAGCTCTGCCACTAAGGCACCGGCTTCAAATTCATCGCCGAGTGCGGCATGCCATACCAATAAGCCCGAGTCTGGGCTCGTAATTGGATCCATGCCGGCCAGTGGCTTGATGGCGACAGATCCCTCGACCGGGGCCACAGTCCGCCGAATCAATCCTTGTGTCGCCAAGAAATCGATGAGCGCGCTCGCATCTCGCTCGGCCAATGCTTTAGATACATCCCGTGTGCCTCGAAGCTCACAGGTCATCGCAACCACCGGATTGTCAAAACCGGCACCGGGAAACTCGCGATCCAACACGGCCCAGAAACCCACCAAGGCGTCATCGAAGGAATCTGCACCGCTTTGCTCGGCGGTCAATATCGTCGAGGCGCCCAGTCGGATGCCGAGTACCTCGGCCAACGCCTGATGTTGCGGAAAGGCATAGAGATGCACCTCGCCTTCATCGTCTGAGTGCAAATCAAATACCCAATCCGCCTCCACCGCGCGCGACTGCAGTACCACCTGAAGCGCATCCACCGGTGATTCCACCGTGACGCCAGAGAGGGCCTCTTGCCAAATCGATCGTGCCATGGCGCGATTGGCCACGGGATCGTCGGTCAAGCGGCGCTTCACCTCGGAGAGCGTTTGCTCGGCGAGTCTTGGCATATCGCGATTAAAATTCCGGCCGCTCGAGAGGTCTATTCGCCCGACATGATGACCCCGGAGCCATTGCGAACCGCCAATTGGATTGGCTTGCGTGATCACACGAATCTGGCAGTTCAGTGCGCGCTGTGTTTCCAACTCCGTGAGCTGTTCAGCCAACTGACTAGCAACCAATAGCGGCGGACACTCATCGGCATGAAGTCCGGCCTGGATGAGCACCTGCGTCTCACCCGCGCCGAAACTCATTTCGGTAATACTGAAACTGACCCCGGATCCGAGGGCACTGACTGGGTGCCGGACCAAGGTGGCCATGGGTCAGTGCTCCGGCCGCATCGCGGGGAATAAGATGACGTCCCGAATCGAGGCTTGTTCTGCCAAGAACATCACCAGCCGGTCAATCCCGATGCCTTCACCGGCTGTCGGTGGCAGGCCATACTCCAATGCCCGCACGTAGTCGTCATCATAAAACATGGCTTCATCATCGCCATCCGCCTTAGCGGCCACCTGCGCTTTAAAGCGCTCAGCTTGGTCTTCTGCGTCGTTAAGCTCACTAAAGCCGTTGGCAATTTCGCGACCGCCGATAAAGAACTCAAACCGATCGGTGACGAAGGGATCTTGGTCGTTGCGACGTGCCAATGGACTGACTTCGGCCGGGTACGCAGTGATAAAGGTTGGGTGCATCAACTGATGTTCGGCCACAGCCTCAAAAATCTCGATCTGTACTTTGCCCAAGCCCGCCCCATCCGGTATCGCAATGTGCAATTGCTTGGCCAGGGATTTGGCTGCATCGAGATCGTCGAGCTGCTCACTCGTGGCCTCGGGGCAGTATTTCAGAATCGCCTCTTTGACCGTCATTTGATGGAACGGCTGACTCAAATCGACCGTATCCCCGTTCTCAAGCGTGAACACCGAGCGGTTACACACGTGCTCGGCGACATGACGCATCAGCGCTTCGGTCAATTCAATCAAATCCCGATAGTCCGCATAGGCCCAATAGAACTCGAGCATGGTGAATTCAGGGTTGTGACGGGTCGACAGGCCTTCGTTCCGGAAATTCCGGTTGATTTCAAATACGCGCTCAAAGCCGCCCACCACCAGTCGCTTCAAATACAGCTCAGGCGCAATGCGCAGATACATATCCAAATCCAGCGCGTTGTGATGCGTCACAAAGGGCTTCGCCGAGGCACCGCCTGGAATCACCTGCAACATAGGCGTTTCCACTTCCAAAAAAGCGCGCGCTTCAAAGAACTCCCGAATGGCTCGGATCACACGCGAGCGGACCGTGAACACGCGACGTGTGTCGTCGTTGGTCATCAAATCCACGTACCGCTGACGATAGCGCATTTCAGTATCGGTCAAGCCTTTGTGCTTATCCGGCAGAGGCCGCAATGACTTGGTCAGCAGCCGAATCTCCGTGAGATGCACCGAGAGCTCACCGGTGTTGGTTTTAAACAACACCCCAGTACCGCCGACGATGTCCCCCAGATCCCATCCCTTAAAGTCGTCATAAACGCCCTCGGGCAGGTCGTTTCCACGCGCATACAATTGAATGCGTCCGCTGCCGTCTTGGATGGTTAAGAAGCTGGCTTTGCCCATAATGCGACGGAGCATAATCCGTCCGCACACAGACACCGTAATCGGTGTGTCAGCCAAGGCCTCTTTGGTGTCTTCGTCATGGACCGCATGCAGATCGGCCGCCCAATGCGTGCGACGGAAATCATTCGGAAATGCCACCGCTTCACGCTCACGAATCGCCGCCAGTTTTCGATAGCGCTCGGCCACCAATTGGTTTTCGTCGAGCTCTATCTCTGGGTGTTGGGTCTGATCGGTCATTACAGTCCTTGCTTCAAACTTTCTTCAATAAAGGCGTCCAAGGCACCGTCCAACACCGCTTGGGTATTCGAGGTTTCGACGCCGGTACGTAAATCTTTGATGCGGCTTGAGTCCAACACATAGGAACGAATTTGACTACCCCAGCCAATGTCCGCTTTGGAGTCCTCAAGTGCCTGTGCATCCGCACGTCGCGATTCCATCTCGCGTTCGTATAATTTTGCGCGCAATTGTTTCATCGCAAAATCTTTGTTTTGGTGCTGGGACCGCTGACTTTGGCACTGCACCACCACGCCGGTGGGTTCGTGTGTGATTCGCACTGCCGAGTCAGTTCGGTTCACGTGCTGGCCACCGGCCCCGGAGGCGCGGTAGGTATCAATCCGGAGATCGGAAGGGTCGATTTCAATCTCAACGTTGTCATCGATCTCAGGCGCAACAAACACCGAGGAAAACGAGGTATGACGGCGCGCGCCGGAGTCGAAAGGACTCTTTCGGACTAAGCGATGCACACCGGTTTCAGTACGAAGCCACCCAAACGCATGGTCGCCCTGAACGTGAATGGTCGCACTTTTAATGCCGGCCACTTCCCCTTCAGACACCTCGACCACGTCGACTTTGAAGCCCTTTTTCTCGGTGAATCGCAAATACATCCGAAGCAGCATACTGGCCCAATCTTGCGCCTCTGTCCCCCCAGAGCCGGCTTGGATATCCAGATAGCAATTGTTCGCGTCGGTTTCGCCGGCAAACATCCGCCGAAACTCAAGCCCAGCGACCAGTTCCTCGAGCCGCTCAAGCTCAGCATCCACTTCCGCCAAACCGTCCTCATCGCCTTCTTCCAACAGCAGATCGGTGAGTTCGCGTTGATCGGCGATGCCGCCTTCTAATTCATCGAGGGTGTCGACCACGGCTTCGAGGCTTGCACGCTCTCGTCCCAGTGCTTGCGCTTTGGCCGGATCATTCCAAACGGCCGGGTCTTCAAGTTCTAAATTGACTTCGTCGAGTCGTTCACGCTTTGTGGTGTAGTCAAAGATACCCCCTCAGCACGTCCGTACGCGCTTTCAGGTCGGTGATGAGGGCATTTCTTGCATTGGTTTCCATGCAATATTCCAGTCTGTCAAAAGCCCGAGATTCTACCGAATCTCGGGTCTTTCGTCTTTAGGCATTTTGCGGAAGGGGTGCATCCAAGTCATCGGCTTCACCGAGGGCCGGGCCCGATGGCATGTGACGCTTTAACAAGGCCGACAGCAAAGGCGGCACGAAGAACAAACACAGTAACGTCGACAGCAATAAACCACTGAACACCACGATGCCGATGCCTCGATAGAGCTCTGAACCCGCACCCGGAAACACGATCAAAGGCAACAAACCAAACAAACTGGTCGCCGTCGACATAAAGATGGGCCGAATGCGGTTTTTGGTGGCTTCTAACACCGCTTGATCCACGGCAAAGCGATCATGGCGCACATGCCAGAGTGTCTGTTCCACCATCAAAATGGCGTTATTGACGACCACCCCGGTCAGGATCACAAAGCCGAGCATGGTCAACATATCAAGCGGCTGGTCGACAAAGAGATTCAACGCCGACAGGCCGATTATGCCGCCGCTGGCAGCAATGGGCACAGTCACTAAGATCACCCAAGGTAACCAAAAGCTTCTCAGCAAAATCGTCAGCAGCAGATAAATCACCGCGATCGCCATCAGCACATTGGTTTGCATCGCACCCCAGGCTTTCGACAACTCATCGGCAGCACCCGAGAGTTCCATGCGAACCCCGGTCTGACTGCTCTGATTGAACGGATCCACAATGGCCTCTTGTACTTGAGCAATCGCCGTCTCTAAGGGTACCGACTCGTGTAACCTAAGCACGATCGTCATCGCGCGCTGACCCGCTTTTCGGATAATTTGATCCGGTGCAGACTCCAGTGAAATGTCCGCCACCTGCCCCACTTTGATCAGCGATCCGTCGCGGGTCACAATTGGAATATCTGCGATGTCCTCAAATTTCGATTGTTCTCGCGTGCCCGCGGTCAGGACCAACTCGATCAGATCGCTCTGAAATGGAATCTCCCGCACACGCACGCCGTCGTTGTACACATCCAGCGCTTGCGCAAAATCACGCGCCGACAAACCGGCTCGAGCTAACTTCTCGGCATCCGGTCGCACCACCACCTCTGGGCGGCTGGCATTTTCAGAGGGCTGAACACGCACTTGATGGCCTTTATCACTTGGGAACAATTCTCGAACGGTTCGCTGAGTATCGCGAACCACGGGCGCCACCGCCTCAAAGTTCGGCCCCAAGACGTCAATTAAGATGGCCCGCGATCCACCCACGGAGCGGCCAAATAAGGACGCCTGTGTCACAAACACCCGGGCACCTGGCGCGCGCTCAACCGGCTCAACCAGCACCGGAATCAGCTCTCGGATGCGAGACGCGTCCTCGGTCGCAGCCCCGGCAAAGGCGCCGCCATTGAACGCCACAAAAAAGAATCGATCGATCGGTGGACCGTTCTCTGGATTCGGATTCTCCCAAAGAGGACGCGCCACATCTTCCATCGATTGCGCAAAATCGAGCGTTGCCTCACGGGTGTAGCCAGGTGGCACTGAGATTCGACCAAACACAAAGTTTCGGTTGCCATCAGGGAGGTAGTCCAAAGGCGGCATCAGAGCGACTAAGCTGACCACAGAACCCAGTATCAACACAGCCACGACCGTCAATCCGCGTCGGGTTGATTGATTTACCCAGTGTCCGTAGTTCAGCACGAGCTGTTTAAATCCAACGCCCAGATCATCGATCACAGGGATTCGACGACCTTCACCCGGCGCTCTCACAGTGCCTAAAATCTTCGACGCAAGCGCAGGAATCACCGTGACCGAAACGACCACCGAAATCAGCACCGACACACTAATCGCGACCGCAATGTCTCTAAAGAGCTGACCTACAGGCAAGTCCAGAATCAGAATCGGCACAAAGACCACCACCGTCGTTAACGCCGACCCCAAAATCGGCGCCCAGACCTGGCGAGCGCCCCAATAGGCGGCCTTCATCAAAGGCACACCGCTTTGCCTTAAACGATAAATGTTCTCAAGACTGACAATAGACGCATCAACCACCATCCCCACCGCAAAGGCCAACCCGGCCAGTGAAATGACATTGATCGACAACCCGAGTGCACTGATGGCCACGAAGGTACTGACGATTGACACCGGTATCGCAATCATCACGATCGCGGTCGGTAACACCGCCCGGAGGAATGTCAGGAGTACACTGATCGCCAAAGCCCCACCGATGATGATGTTACTTTGCACCAGATCCAGTGAGGACCCAATGTAGATGGTCTCGTCATAGACGATGCGAAGATCCAATCCTCGCTCAGCCAAAATGCCTTGGTTTAATCGAGCCACCTCAGTCTTCAAGCTATCGAGTGTCGCCACCACATTGGAGGCCGGCTCGCGCAGTACGGCAAAGGTAATGGCCGGCTTACCATTAAGTCGCCGAAAACTGTCGGGGGTTTTAAAGCCCAATTCGACCTCAGCCACATCCGATAAACGCACCACCGAGATTTGACCGTTTCGAGCGTCGGTGCGGAGTACCAGGTTCCGTGCTGTCTCAGGCGTGTAGGTAATGGCTTCGGTTCGAAGTGTAAAACTACGACGGCCTTCAGTGATCTCACCTGCGGTCACTTCAGCAGTCGACCCCCGGATGGCTTCAGCAATCTCAGCCACTGATAAGCCATAGGCCGCCACGCGATCCATATCGAGGACGACACGGACTTCACGATCGGCCCCACCGCGCACCGTCACTTCAGAGACGCCATTGATTCGGCTTAGGGGTTCAACGATTAAGTCATCCACAAAATTGCTGAGTGTGTCGATGTCCACATCAACCCCATCTTTCGCCACCAAGGCCATCCGTGCGATCGGACTGTCGTCGGAGTTTGAGGTGTTGACGGTCGGCTCACTGGCTTCTGCCGGTAAATCGGAGACCCGAGACAACTGACTTAGAAGTTTGACTAAGGCGGCGTCCATGTCTTGACCCACGCCGTAGGTCAGCGTGACACGTGCAGAACCTCGACGGGAGTCACTCTCTACGCTTTGTACGCCATTCAATCCGGTCAGCTCTCGCTCCAACCTGAGCACAATTTCCCGCTCAACATCTTGTGGGGAAGCACCCGGCCAACTGACCCGAACCTGCAACACCGGCTTATCGATGTCCGGTGTCAACTGAATCGGAATACTCTGCAGAGAAGCCACACCAAACAACACCATGGCAATCACGATGGCTAAGACGGCGATCGGATGCGCAATTGCAGAACGAATCAGACCGTTCATGAATTTGACCCTACGATGTCAACCGCTTGGCCCTTACGGAGCCCTTCCTGGCCCTGGATCACCACTTGATCGCCCTCGGCGATGCCCTGGACGATGCCAATACGACCGGGCAACGCAGCGCCCAATTGCACAGATCTTGGCTCAGCCACACCATCGACAATCACCACCACACGGTGACCGTTCGCGGTGGGCATAATGGCATCTTTGGATACGGTCACTTGCCGAGCCAGCTCACCGAGCGGCAATTCAACAGTCGCCGCCTCACCGACCACCAGGGGCATCGCCAAGTTCGACGGCACCGTTAACCGGACACTGCGTCCTCCTGTGCGTGGGTTTTCTTCAGCGAGCAATGCGCGAACACGCACATCGATCGGCTGGCCGCGTACGCTGGCACTCAATACCTGCCCAACTTCCAATGCGTTAAAGGCATCGGCTCGTACTTCAGCATCCAACTCCAATCCGTCATCCGGCAAAATTTCAAACAGGGTGTCTCCCGTTTTCACGTATTGCCCTTCGGCCACAGCAACCTGCGTCACTCGCCCAGATCGTTTCGCGGTCACCGAGGTCAATTTCAATAATCGACGCGCCTCATCGAGTTGCAATTGCACATCTTGAAGGTCAAAGGCGGTTTTCACCCGGTTGCTTTTTACCTGCAGCCAATTCAACTCGGCCTGCTCTTTGGCATCCCGAGTCAATAGATCGCGTGTATTTAATGTGGCCGCCCGCTCGACCTGCCCCAATCGAAGCGCTTCTTGTTCGGTAAGCAACGACAGGCTGTCTTGTAAATACGCCTCGCGCGCT
>CBFHVZ010000019.1:0-24161 GCA_965659195.1 Litorivicinaceae bacterium | reverse complement strand
AGTCATGATGCCGGCTGCCTTGATTACGCTACGACGATCCATCGCAACTCTCCTTCTAGTTGGTTTTAAAGTGTGTAGATGTATTCAACGACCAAATCGATCTCTTCCTCGGTCAGAATATGATTCCGGCCGAATGGAGGCATCGTGGTCATTGGATTGCGATTAGTCGGATCCCAAATCTGAGCTCGTAAATCCGCCTTATCGGGAAAACGGGCCTTCATCATCATCAAAGGAGGGCCGTTGTTGCCAACCTGCTCGCCGCCTTCGATCATGTGACAGGTAAGGCAATTGCCTTTCCGTGAGTCCCATGCAATTTCTTTTCCTTTTGAGACCGCATCCGCCATCACCGAAGTGCTGAGTAGAGCCGTCGCAAAAGCCGTTGCTAAGATTTGCCCTTTCATTATTTTACCTTTGCTATTTTAGGAATTGGTCGAGCCTTTACTGGCTCGACTCAACCATGTACGCCACCGCGTTTTTAACTTCATCATCCGATAATGAAGGGTTTCCGCCTTTAGCAGGCATGATGCCCTTTTCACCGGTATACCCGTTGATGGCGTTGTCGTGCAACGCATCCATGCCCTTGGCAATACGAGCAGACCAGTCCGCCGCATCACCCAGCTTGGGCGCCCCGGCAATGCCCATCGTATGACACGCCATACAAGCCGTATCGTACACCGACTTACCAGCCTCTGCGGCTGACGAGAGTGCCACTTTAGTCACCTCTGCCACACCAGATGCGCTATCACCGTAGTGATTGGCCGCCACACCAGAGTCTTCTTTAAAGTGCCCAGTCGGCGTAATGCCATTAATCGTGGTCACAATGGTGAACTGGCTCGGATCCGCACAATCCTCCATGCAGGCCGTATTCTGCACATCAGGACGGTCATCAACGTAGAAGTTCGGCTCATTGGGCATCTTAATTTGCGAGAAGGTTTCGCGATTCGAAATAAAGTCGTCGTCTACGATGTAGTTCAAATACAACACGTAGGCGGCAATCGAATAGACCTCATCATCGGTCAAAGATTGCGGTGCCGTGTAAGGCATCGCGCGATGGATGTAGTCCCACAATGTGGATGCGTAAGGCCAGTATGAACCCACAGTTTTCTTTGGATGAGCAGTCGTCAGAGTGTCTTCACCCCCTGCCAACACAGGCCACCGGCCGGCGCCTTCACCAAACAAACCGTGACAGCTCGCACATTTCGCTTCGTAAAGTGCTTCGCCCTCTTCGACCGACCCTTCACCGTCTGGCAGCCCTTTCCCGTCTGGACGGATATCAATATCCCAGCCAGCGATCATCTCTGGGGTTGCTGTAGAACCCAAGCCCAGTGGGCCGGCTGTGGCCACACCGGTAAACGCGACCGCGACCGCCGCGAGCGCAATCTTAGGTAATTTGAACATTGTAAACCTCTCCGTCCTCAGTGACGTTCCATGTGTGGATCGAGTTTTTATGATAGATCGACCATCCGCCTCGCTCGTCACGCAGCTGCTTGAGCGTAGGCTGAACATAGCCTGTCTCGTCGATTGCACGTGATTGGAGCAACCAAGGTTGACCGTTCCATTCTGTTTGCAAGGTGAATTGCGTGAGAGCCTTTGGCAGAACCAAGCTTCCCAATTCAGCACGACGCCAGTTCACGCCACCGTCGAACGAAATATCAACGGCTTTGATCTTGCCGCGGCCTGACCAAGCATACCCACGAATTTCCAAGAATCCTTTATGGCGCAACGGCTTTTCCGGACAAGGTGATGTGATCACAGAGTTACATTCTTGCTCGAATGTGAACCGACGGGCGGTACCATCTGGCATCAAGTCGGTGTACTTCGAGGTTTCTTCACGGTGATGCCAAGGCTGATCGCCGATCTCAAGACGACGCAACCACTTAACCGAGGTATTGCCTTCCCAGCCTGGATTCAGCATACGGAGCGGATAGCCTTGCTCTGGGCGTAAGGCCTCGCCATTTTGACCCCACGCGATGATGGTATCTTCCATGGCTTTCTCGAGCGGAATAGAACGTGACATACCCGACGCGTCCGCGCCCTCAGCAAGAATCCACTTACCTTCAGGCTTGACACCAACCTCGGCAAGCAGCGTTGACAAGCGAACGCCCGTCCATTCACAGCAGGACAGCATCCCGTGTGTGAACTGGACCGCTTCCATTTGCGCACCACGCCATTCCATGCCGCCGTTGGCAGGGCATTCAATGAAACGGATTTCAGAAACTTGCGGGAAACGACGAAGATCGTCCATAGAGAACACCAGTGGGCGCTCAACCAATCCGTGGATGATCAATCGATGTTGCTCAGGGTCTACATTTGGGATGCCACCGTGATAGCGCTCAAATACGACACCACTCGGCGTGATGATGCCTTCCATATCCTGAAGCGGCGTCATCGAAATCGATGAAATCGCATCGGCCGTCAACCAAGGCACCGTCCGACGCTGAATATCTTCGTATTCAGAAGGCACACCATACGGCTTGGATACCACACCTGGACCCAGTCGGGTTTGCCATTCAGGTACATTGGGCGGCAAGTTATTCGAAGCAGACGCTTTCGGAATCATCTGCACACTAGAAAGACCCGCTACCGCGGCGATCCCACCCTTCAAGAAGTTGCGGCGATCGATCCCTTTAAGGCCCTGTGCTTCCGCCGCAATGGCTTCCATCAACTTGGGCAGGGACGGTTCAAACAGCTTTGTCATGTTTCCCTTCCAAACAGTTCTATTGTTATTCCGGAAAAGAATACTACGCCTCGAAGTAAGGGTTTTGGAGGCTATTGACCCCAAAGTCGCAAGCTTTTGTTGCGCTGCAACACGCTTCAAGATCGCGTCTGATCAAGAAACGCTCCAAAAACGAGATCAAACTTGGACAGCAGAAACAAAAAATCCACCGCGAAGGTGGATCTTTGTCGAAGATGGTGGAGCTAGGCGGGATCGAACCGCCGACCTCTACAATGCCATTGTAGCGCTCTCCCAGCTGAGCTATAGCCCCATCTCAAGAGGACGCGAAGATTAGTGTGCTTCGCCCGCGCTGTCAACGGCCTCAACCGCCTGCTGATATGACTTCTCAAGCCGCTTAACCGCCTTTTTCGACACCCCACCCAACAGCTCCAACGCTTTCCGTAAGCGAATACGGGTCTGGTCTGGGCCTAGCAATACGGCGAGGTCAAACGCGCTAATCGCATCTTTACGACCAGACAGCGCAATGAATATCAACGGCATCAATTGTTTCAACTTGAGATCAAGCGCCGACGCGACAAACCCAACCGCTCCGTACACTTGATCGCGCTCCCAGCTCGACACGCTCTCTAAGCGCCAGATCAAAAATTGAAGTGCTTCCACCTTTAGCTCAGGACTGAGATCGACCTCAGCGAGAGGCGCCTCACTGACCAGCGGCTCTCTCGACCACAGCGGCTCCAGCCACTGACTCACATCCGACAACACTTCAATTCGTGTCTTGAGGTGAGGAATTACTTGCTTAAAGAAATCTGGTGAGTACCGCCAGCCGAGCAAACGCGCCACCAGCTCCTCGTCGGTTAATGCATGCTGAATCCATTGCCCGTTTAGCCAACTTAGCTTTGTGAGGTCAAATACCGGACCACCCAGAGACACCCGATCAATATCAAATGCCGCAATCATCTCACCCAAGGTGAACCGCTCTTGTTCGTCCGGCATTGACCATCCCATCCGGCCTAAATAATTCAAAAGCGCCTCAGGCAAATACCCTTGCTCTCGGTAAAACAAAATCGAGGTGGGATTTTTCCGCTTGCTCAATTTCGATTGATCGGGATTCCTCAATAAAGGTAGATGACACAGCTCCGGCATTTGCCAGCCGAAGTATTGGTATAAAAGCTGATGCTTGGGTGCCGAAGGAATCCACTCCTCACCTCGGATAACGTGTGTGATCCCCATAAAATGATCATCCACCACATTCGCCAAGTGATACGTTGGAAGCCCATCGGCTTTCTGGAGTACCTGCATATCAACCTGAGACCAGGGTATGACGATCTCTCCGCGCAGCCGGTCATGAATCACGGCGTCGCCTTCACTGGGGACCCGCATACGGATGACAAAGGACTCCCCTGCTGCCAACTTGGCGGCCACTTCCTCATCCGATAAATCAGCGCATCGACCGTCGTATTTCGGTGATTGACCTGCAGCCATTTGCGCTTCTCGCATGTCGGACAGGTCTTTTGGGCTGCAGAAACAATGAAAGGCATGGTTTGCCTCCACCAACGCTTCCGCTTGAGTTCGGTAAAGATCTGCTCGCTCGCTTTGACGATATGGTCCGTGAGGCCCTTCTTTATCCGGGCCCTCGTCCCAGTCGAGTCCTACCCAGCGCAGCGCTTCCATGATCGCGACTTCAGAAGCGGCAGTGGATCGCACCTGGTCCGTATCCTCGATACGCAGAATGAATTGCCCGCCATGGGCTTTGGCAAAGGCGTAGTTGAACAGTGCGATATAGGCGGTGCCGAGGTGAGGATCACCAGTGGGCGATGGGGCGATACGGGTACGAACAGTCATGAATTTCTCCAGCAAGCGCCGAAGTATAGCGCTTGCCAGAGTGAGTTGAAGCGTTACAGCGTGATGGCGTTTAAATCACCGCCGTTAGCCAAAAACTCCTCAACCCATTTTGGCTTCCGGCCGCGACCCGTCCAGGTATTCGCAGGATTGGTAGGATCCTGATATTTCGGTGGCACCGATCCGCGTTTGCCTCCAGATGATTTGGTACCGGCGAGCGCTTTCAACTCTTCTGGCGATAAACCATATTCAGCGGCAATCGATTTAATCTTTTCGAGACCTTCTTTACGAACTTGACTGCGTCTTTTTTCTATTTCTTGATCGACTTGAACGCGGACGACTTGCAATTCACTCAAACTCAAATGGTCTAGCTGCATTTATTTTCCTTTGTATTTAGTTAACAACCGAGTAGAAATTATAAGTGCGGCTTAAAATAATTCAATTCCCTCTAATTAAATAAATTATTCTGCTATTTACGACAAGGCACGACCGACTCTAAACTTTCGGGATGACTTTCCCAGCCTACCGCTTTTCAACCGCCCCCATGATGGACTGGACCGACCGTCATTGGCGCGTGTTTGCTCGCTTACTGAGCCGTCGGGCCCTCTTGTATACCGAGATGGTGACAGCGGAGGCGTTAATTCATGGCCGCCTCGATTACCTAACAGCACACGATCCAAGCGAATACCCCTTGGCATTACAAATTGGGGGATCTGATCCCGAGGTGATTCATCGCGCTGTCAGCCGCGTGAAAGATCTCGGTTTCTGCGAAATCAATTTAAATGTCGGCTGCCCCTCGGATCGAGTGCGAGCCGGCGCTTTCGGAGCGGCACTCATGGCAGACCCCATCCGGGTGGGAGAATGCCTTCAAGCGATGAAAAATGCTGCCGGTATTAAAGGGCCCGAAATTACCGCGAAAATCCGTTTGGGAATTAATGATCAGATTGTCGAAAATTCGCTGCCCGAATTTATTGAAACCGCAATATGTTCAAATGTGGAACGACTTATAATACATGCGCGCAAAGCTATTCTAGGCGGCTTATCTCCCAAGCAAAATCGAGATATCCCCCCATTAAATTACACGCTTGTTCATTTAATGAAGAAAACCTACCCGGATCTTGAAATTGTTTTGAATGGCGGGCTAACTGATTTAAATACAGCCTATGAACAATTAACTCAGATCGATGGGGTCATGATCGGCCGAGCCGCCTATCAAAACCCACAAATTCTGATGGGCGTGGACCCTCTTTTTTACAATGAACCCGCGCCAATGCCCTCGGCAGAGGCAGCCCTGCAGGCCTACCGCCCGTATGTCGAAGCGCAACTCGCGCAAGGTTTTCCGCTTAAGCACCTGTCGCGTCACTTGGTCGGCCTGTACCATGAGGTACCTGGCGCACGCCGCTATCGGCAAATATTGAGCGAACGCGCCCATTTGCCTGGAGCCAACTGGTCAGTAATTGAAGATGCATTAGCGGCCGTGAGTCGCCCGGAGCCCCATGAATACCTCGCTTGATCAGCTTAAACAATTCAGTACCGTAGTCGCAGACACGGCCGATATTGCAGCCATAAAGCGACTGCGTCCCGTCGATGCAACTACCAATCCGTCGTTGGTGCTACAGCAAGCTAAAAACCCAGAGGTCTCTGCGCTGATTGAGCAGGCCCGTTCAGAGATTGACGGCAGCCCTCATTCGATCAAAGCGGCTTCGATGCGTCTTGCCTGTCAACTCGGTGCGGCGATTGCCGAATTCATTCCCGGCTACGTGTCGACTGAGGTCGACGCCCGTCTATCCTTTGACACCAATGCGCAAGTGGATGCTGGGCGCCGCATTATCGAGACATACGATCAATTAGGGGTCGAACGAGCCCGTGTTCTAATCAAGCTCGCCGCCACCTGGGAAGGCATTGAGGCCTGTCAGCAGTTAGAGTCTGAAGGAATTGGCTGCAACCTGACGCTCGTATTCTCCGAAGTTCAGGCGATCCGAGCCGCAAATGCTGGCGCAACCTTAATCAGTCCCTTTGTGGGGCGAATTTATGACTGGCATGTCGCCCGAGGAAATGCACCTGCAACCGCTGAAGACGACCCTGGGGTGGACTCTGTTCGCCGGATTTATCGCTTGTACAAGGCCGCAGGTGTCGAAACGATCGTGATGGGCGCTTCATTCCGCACTGCCGATCAGGTTATGGCGTTGGCAGGCTGCGATCGCCTCACCATCAGCCCAAAGCTACTCGATGAGCTCGATAGCCGAACAGATCGCGTCATATCCATGGCTATCCCGGAAGGCACCCCTCAGCCTTTGCCAACGCTCTCACACTCGGAATTCATGCTTCAATTGGCCCAAGACCCAATGGCTACTGAAAAGCTCGCGGATGGGATCAGTCGATTTGTTGCGGATCAAGAGGCCCTAGAAGCACTAATTAGCGGGCAGTGATTCGTCATCCATTAAAAATGGATCCTCTAAGAAAAGATCCACCGCAATGCCGTCATTGATCTCGTAATCACGACGCTGCTGATAAGCAGACCGCATCAACACGTAGGGATCACCCGCCGCCATGGGCTCCATGCCCAACAGACCTGCACGGGCTTGCACCCCATCGACGATGAATAACTCCGTGGCCCCCACCTCATCCTGCCATTGCACCGGGTTTAAAGGACGGTCGGCGACACGACCCGTCAAACCACGCACATCGGATGGACCCAGGATGGGTAGCACCAAATAGGGACCCGAACCGACACCCCAAACCGCCAGTGTCTGGGAAAAGTCTTCTTTTTCGCGCTCAAGACCCATCCCTCCGGCGACATCGATCACCCCATACAAGCCGATGGTCGAGTTAAAAACGAACCGCGTTAGCGAGCGAGCGGCTTTGCCAGGCTTACCTTGGAGTAACGCATTCACCATGGTAATAGGTTCGCCCAAGTTATTGAAAAAATTACGAATACCAGTCTGCACTGGGGCCGGCGTGATGGCGTCATAACCTTCAGCTACCGGTTTGAGCACGTAGCGGTCTGCCTTTTCATTGAAATTGAAAACGGCCCGGTTCCAATCCTCAAACGGATCGTTCGGATCGTCTGTCGTCGACGCCCAGACCGACGACCCCAAAACCAAAGTGCAGACAAACAGTAGCGGGCGAATCATGCCGATCGAAAATCCTTAAACGCGTCCAATATCCGTTTCATCGAGACTTTATCCCCTCGTTTCAACGGCTGAGCAAAACAGAGTACTCGAAACTCTTCAATTTGCCATCGGATCGCCAATAAATTTGGATCCTGATGCTCCCATTGCTCGGGGACGTTCGGCCAATCCCTTTTTAACTCAGACCACAGACTGTCCACGTCTTTTTGCCACTGGGCATCCAGTAGGAGACGACTCGACAGCTTTTCCAACCGCATTTCGACGCCCTGGATCCAGCGAGGAAGCTCATTCCAGCGATCCGGCGAGACTCGTGTTAACGGGTCGTCTAGACGGGCAAGGTCCTGTTTCATGGCGGTGATCGCTGGAATCCAAGCAGGTGGAATTTTTCCGGTGAGACGCTTTCTGAGGCTCACCAAGCGGCTCGACGCGTCAATCAAGGCTACTGCAGTCTTTGATGCATAGTCGACAATCCCTTCTCGCGCACGGAGTTTCAGAGCACTGAACTCGGTTTCTGTTCGCACCCCACTGAGATCTGTATCAGACAGCAACCCTCTGATCATCAGCGGATCCATGGTTCGGTCAGATTTAGGGTCGGCACCCCATAATACACAGGCTTTTTGATAGTTCGGCTCTTTGGCATGGAGCCAACGGAATTGCTCAGCCGTTTGCTCCATCAATAGATGCGCCACGGCGCGACCGTGGTCCACCCGCGCAGCGATTGGGTCAAACTGCACGCACTCAACAACCCGTCCTTCCTCGATCTTGAGGCCGGGATAGCTTTTCAAGCTCACACCGGTTGATTGAGTCTCCTCAAATTCGGCGAAGGCTTTAGCACTCGGCCAATCAGACCAGGGCGCACTGATAACGGGCGTTTCAACCTGAACACGGTTTTTCAAGCGGTCCTGTAAAGCCCGCAAATCCCGATCCGCATCCAATACCCGTCCATCGGGCGCAATCACCTCGATACGAATTTTCAACCGATCCGCAACCGATTCCCGCGGCCATGCGTCAGGGTCGATTTGGATACCTGTACGGTGGCGAATAAGTCGCGCCAACCCATCTGTTAAGCTTTCTTTTTGCGCATCCACCATCGGAAGCGCTTGCGCCACAAAATCTGGAATCGGCACCAATTGCCGACGCACCTGTTTAGGAAGGCCCCGAACCAAGGCCTCGGCTTTTTCATTCAGCGCACCAGGAACGGTCCATTCCAATTGCGCCGGTTGCAACTGCATAAGCGCGCTCAAGGGCACTTTAACCGCCACACCATCGTCATCAGCACCGGGCTTGAACCGATACTCGGTTGGCAATTCAAGGTGCCCCAGCGCGATGCGCTCGGGAAATAAACGCGGATCTGCCAAGCTGTCCGGCGATCGAATGACATCGGACAAACTCAGATTCAGTCGATCCCTGTCACGCGCACTGGCATGCTTCCACCAATCCCATAATCCCCGTTGATCAAGCACCTTTGATGGGATCCGCTCATCAAACCACCCGACCAATTCATCGGGCTCAAGCAACGCGTCAGATCGGCGCAGCTTCGCCTCAATCTCTGACGCTTCCTCAAAAATCGCGCAGTTCTGCTCCATAAAAGGCAGCGTGCGATTAAAGGCCCCGGCAATCACCCCTTCGCGAAGAAACAAACGCCTTGCCTCGTGGCGATCGTATTGTGCCAACCCTGTCGTCTGCTTCTCGATGAGCGTCAGACCAAACAACCGCGATGACTGATAACACAAGGCACGCCCCTGTCGTTTTGACCAGTGGGGCTCACTCTGACTGTATTTCAGCAGGGAGGGGACCGCTTGAATCACCCACTGCGGGTCAATCACCGCAACCGTACGCGCTACCACGCGGTGCGTCTCAACCAGCTCTGCCGCCATCACCCAGGGTGCCTTACCAGCCACAGCGCCCTTGGGGATCCGGAATCGACGATTTCGGATCCCTAAGTAGTCCGCCTCCTCGCGCCGTCCAATTTGAGTCGCAAACCCAGTCAGCAGTGCAATGTGCAGGCCGACCCGATCGAGTGGCGCATCGGCGGCACCCTGGCTTTGATCTTTAAAGCAGTTGACGATCTGACGATGCGTTTCCCGCCACTCTCGAACCCGTTGTGCATGCAAATGATGCTCTTGGCACCACGCTCTAAACTTCGAATGAGATAATTCCTCCCGGGCCGCTTCGATCTGACGCCACAGGTTCAGCCAGGTCACGAATTCAGATTGCTCATCCGATACACCTGGCATCTCAAAGCCAGCCTCTCTAGGATCCTGAATGGACAAGGCAGCCGCAATGACGCTGACTTCCCAAAAGACCTTTCGATCCACACCAGCCAACAGCATTCGTCCGATTCTTGGATCCAAGGGCAGTCCGGCCACACGCTTACCCAGAGCGGTTAAACGCTCGCCCGATATCAAGCCCAATTCTTTGAGTTGGTTGTACCCATCACGCACCATACTCGCTTCGGGCGGGTCGACAAATGGAAAGGCCTCCGGATTGCCAAGGCCAAGATCCAGGCATTGCAATACCACAGCCGCCAAATTGGTCCGTTGGATTTCAGGGTCTGTGAAGGGCGAGCGGGATTGAAAGTCGTCTTCGGAATACAATCGGACACACAAACCGGGCTCGGTTCGACCACAACGACCGGCCCGCTGATTGGCGCTCGCTTGACTGATGGCTTCGATCGGGAGGCGCTGCAAACGACTCCGTGGTGCATAACGACTGATTCGAGCAACGCCCGAATCGATCACATAGCGAATTCCCGGAACCGTTAAGGACGTTTCTGCCACGTTGGTGGCCAACACAATTCGCTGCAAGCCCGAAGCGGATGGCGAGAAAATCCGTTGCTGTTCGTTATTTCCGAGTCGGGCGTATAAGGGCAGGACATCGAGCCGATCAATGGCGGCACGCCTTAAAAATTGCGACACCTCGCGAATCTCCCGCTCACCGGGCAGAAACACCAAAATGTCGCCTAACCCCTGCCCGAGCTCTCGATCTCTTTGTCTCAAGCCTTGAATCTGGCGCACGATCGCCTGAGCCCATTTGGTGCCATCGATCGCCTCACTGGCCATCTCACTCATCGGGGCATAGCGGAGTTCAACCGGATAGGTTCTTCCGGACACAAATATCACAGGGGCTTGGTTGAAATGCCCACTGAATCGCTCGTAGTTGATGGTCGCCGAGGTAATGATGACTTTCAGATCGGGCCGCTTGGGCAGCAGCGTTTTGACGATACCTAATAGGAAATCGATGTTTAACGAACGTTCGTGCGCCTCGTCGATAATGAGTGTGTCATACCGCGACAGTAAGGGGTCTCCACGAAACTCCGCCAACAAGAGGCCATCGGTCATCAGCTTAACGGCTGTGTGCTCACTGACGGCCTGCTGGAATCGAACCTGATAGCCACACAGGCCTCCTAAGGGCGATTCGAGCTCCTCAGAAATGCGCGCAGCCACAGAGCGCGCGGCCAAACGTCTTGGCTGCGTATGCGCAATGGATTTTTCTTGACCACGACCCAAGGCCAAACAGACCTTCGGTAACTGCGTGGTTTTGCCAGAGCCCGTCTCACCGACCACCACGACCACTTGATGATCGTTTATGGCGGAAGACAACTCATCTAAAGCATCCGTGACCGGAAGATCGGGAAACTTAAGCGATAACCGCTCTTCGGGTATGCGAGGATGGGGACAGTCAAGTCGCCGTTCAGTCATTCAGCGCCCCATCGTGCCCGGACTTTTCAGAACTGAACAAGTGTGCAACTCTCCCTATGTAATTGGTTTGGATGACGATGAATACACCTTTGCTCTCAGACAAAATGCCCCTGGCCGCGGTTCATGCTAAGGCCCATCTCGCGTTCCTCAGCCATGATGAAATTGACCGTCTTATTCATCAATCGGACCGCGGATTGTACCCTTTGATTCGAAACTGTGCGCTGGCGGTATTAAATAGCGGCACCGACAGCGATGACAGCTTGGCGTTGTTTGCCAAGCATCCTGATTTTGAAATTGAGTTCAACCGACATCCACGTGGGCTACAGCTACTCCTTCATAATGCGCCCAAATCCGCTTTTGTGGACGACCATCTGATTGAGAGCATTCACCGCCATCTGTTTTCGGTCTTGAGGGATCTTATTTATGTAAGAAACCTCCACCCTGAGCCTCAGAGCCTACAAGGCAAAGATGCCACCAATTTGATCTTCCAAATCCTGAGAAACGCCCATGCATTAACTGGCGAGCACGACCTGTCAATGGCCGTTTGCTGGGGCGGACACTCTGTCAATCAGGTCGAATATGAATACAGCAAAGAAGTGGGACGCGCTCTGGGATTACGCCGTTTTGATGTGTGCACAGGCTGTGGACCCGGCGCCATGAAAGGACCGATGCGGGGCGCGATGTACAGTCACCGCCGCCAAGGCTATACCGCCGGTCGGTTTGTGGGCATCACAGAGCCGCAAATCATCGCGGCCGAACCGCCTAACGGGGCGGTCTCTGAGTTGATCATCATGCCCGATATCGAAAAGCGCCTGGAGGCCTTTGTGCGCATCGCCCACGCACTCATTATTTTTCCAGGCGGCGCGGGCACGTTTGAGGAGCTCTTGTATCTCATCGCAATCTTGCTCGATCCCGCCAACGCATCCGATCCCATCCCGGTGGTGTTAACTGGCCCAGCCGATTCCGCGCCCATCTTGCACGCCTACACAGACTTTATTCGGCAAACGCTGGGTGACAAAGCACTTGAACGCATCCGCGTCATCACTGGAGATGCCGATGGCGTCGCTCGCTACGTTGCCCAGCAAAAAGAAGCCCTAAAGGCCCACCGTTTGCAGCAAGACGATGCCTACTATTTCAACTGGACCCTTACGATACCAAGCGCACTTCAGCAAGGTTTCGAGCCCACCCACGAGAATATGGCTCGGCTTGACCTCCGACTCGATCAGTCGCCCGAACACCTTGCGGCGACCCTGAGAAAGCTGTTTTCGGGCATCGTTGCAGGCAACGTGAAGCCGGCCACGCGCCAGGCCATCGAATATTTCGGCCCGTTTCAACTCTCAGGGCACGCGCAACTAATCCATGCGTTAGACACGCTCTTAACACGTTTAGTCAGCGAGAACCGAATGAAACTTCGCGGAGGATATACGCCCTGTTATCAGTTCAATCCCGTCGATTAAAACCATTGGATGCGGCCGGTGCCTTTCTGCGGGCCATCAGTCGCCTCCTGCTGTTGGCTGCCTGGTTGGTTTTATCCTTGCTGCAGCAATTGATCGGCTTTGCCTTGCGTACAGGGGATGGACGCCATTTACGCCGCCGATTCTATCGAGGCGCTCTACGAATCTTGGGCATCCGGATCCGCGTCTACGGCACACTCAGTGTCCGACGCCCGTTGTTTGTGGTGGCAAACCACGCCTCGTATCTCGATATCTTTGTTCTAGGCAGCGTGTTGCCCTCAGTATTCGTATCCAAACAAGAAGTCCGACGTTGGCCCGTCATCGGCTCAGTCGCCTCCCTGCAACAAACGATCTTCATCGCACGAAATCCCAGGGCACCGGCCGATGAAATAAAACCGATTGTTGATGCGCTGAATGCAGGCCATAACGTGACGGTATTTCCCGAAGGCACCTCAACCGACGGTCGGTCCGTACTCCCCTTCAAATCCCCGTTATTTGATGCGGCCAAAACGGCCAACGCCTTCATTCAACCGATCGGTCTCGTGTATCGAGAGCGCCATGGCGGCGTAATCTCACAGAAGGATCGAGACTTCTATACCTGGGGGACAGATGCCCCATTTTTCACACACTTTTTACGCTTGATTCTCCGCCCTGGCGTACTCGTTGAGGTCTGGATACGGCCTCATTTGGCACCTGATTTAGGCCGGAAAGAATTAGCCAGCATTGCCTGTCGACGGGTCAAATCGCCGATCCGTCACCGCGCGACCGGTTAGTCCTCAATGACACAGACGGCTGCACAGGAGCTCCGCTCGTCGGTGATGCTTAGGTGAATTCGAGACACATTGAGCGCGCCCAGCAGCGGAATCTTTGCGTTGACTCGAACCTGGGGCTGCCCTAGATCCGTATGCTCCACCCACACATCGTGGAATCCAAAGCCTCGACCGATACCGAGACCTAGGGCCTTGGAGAAGGCTTCTTTTACGGCGAATCGCTTGGCAACAAACCGCGCTTGATGTGAAGGTTCGAGACGCCGGTAATCAGGCAGTTCAGAATCGCTTAAAATACGGAGAGCAAAACGCTCTCCATGACGATCGAGAGCCGACTGAACCCGCTCAATCTCGACCAAATCGATGCCGAGTCCCCGAATCACCTAGCCGCTCGATCGATTAAGAACTTGAACTCGCTCACGGCAGCGGGCAACCCCACCAGAAGCGCGCGCGCCACCAGACTGTGACCAATGTTCAGTTCGTGCATGCCGTGAATCGCGGCAATCGGCGACACATTAAATTTTGTCAGGCCATGGCCTGCGTTCACGATGAGCCCCATCGATTGCGCGATGCGACTGGCCTCAATTAGGCGATGCAAGGCTTCATCTTGAGCTTCGCCATCCGGGGCATTGGCATACTCACCGGTATGCAGTTCAACGACAGGCGCCCCCACTGACACGGCAGCTTCCAATTGAGCTTCATCCGGATCGACGAACAAACTGACCTCGATCCCGGCATCGGCCAAGGTAGCAATGATGGGGCCCAGGGGATCGAGCTGATTAACCACATCTAAACCGCCCTCGGTGGTCACCTCTTGTCGATGCTCAGGCACCAGACACACCGCCTTTGGGAGAGCCTTCAGCGCAATGCGGACCATTTCCTGAGACGCCGCCATCTCCAGATTCATCGGCGTACGCAAATGTGAGCGCAGCGTAAACACGTCTTCATCACGGATGTGACGACGGTCTTCCCGCAGATGCACTGTAATGCCGTCCGCACCGGCCTCTTCAACCGCTAATGCCATCTGTAAAAGGATAGGGTCGTTCCCGCCCCGTGCGTTTCTCAATGTGGCCACGTGGTCAATATTGACCCCTAAACGAACCCCTTGCCTCATTCTTGTAGCCCCTGTGTTTGCAATAACTCTCGAGAAAACAACCGTCGCCCACCCGATGCTTGATCCACCAGGCTGCGGTGAAGCCACTTCGCATGGCGCAGCGTGACCGCGTCATCATAACGAGAATCCGATAAGGCAATCCAGTCTGAACCTAGAAGTCCATCGGGTGCGGATGCCTCCACAGCTACCAGCTGTTGCCCGTTGTGTAACCGATAAGTTTCTGCCCCATGAAGTGGCCGTCCTTCGTGGTCTCTGTCGAGTATTGGATAATACCCAGCGTGCTCTAAAATAAGCCGCTCGTAGCTGCGAATCGGGGCTGCTTTGCCACTGGCCAATCCCACCAGTGCGTCGGTATAGGCATCAAATAGCCCTTCAAGCTGAAGCCCCTCAGGCACCAAGCACTGACTGATTTCATTAAGGTACAGGCCACCGATTAACCACTGCGCCTGGAGCGGGATCCGTGCACCGGCCGCCTCGTGCTTTTGCACTCGACAGAGAGAACCGGGGGCGCCCTTCAATTCGACGAAAAAGGGTTGAAATAAATCGAGTCGGGAGCTCCCTTTGCCAGCCCCCCTACCGACTGCGCGAACGATTTGATGATCATCCGCTAGGAGGGTCAATAGAAGACTGCTCTCTCGATACGCAGTTTTACGGATCACCCAGACCCGTTGCATCAGTCAAACTCTGCGTAGCCAAGCGATTTCAAAGCACGCTCGTCATTGGACCAACTGGCGCGGACTTTTACCCAAAGCTTCAATGCCACGTGCGCTTCAAGCAGATCTTCAAGCCGCTTTCGTGCCTCGATGCCAATTTGCTTCAATCGATGCCCACCATCGCCCACCACGATTGCCTTTTGACCGTCCCGCTCAACACTAATCAATGCGTGAATGCCCACCCGATCGCCCTGATGATCAAAGGATTCAATCTCAACGGTGGTTTCGTATGGCACCTCATCACCCAATTGCCGCATGATTTGCTCGCGCACAATTTCGGCCGCTAAAAAACGTTGTGAGCGGTCGGTAATCTGGTCCTCGTCGTATAAAAAAGGTCCTTCCGGCATTGACGCTTTGAGTCGGATCACCAAATCATCCAAATACAAGTTCTTCAAAGCAGACACTGGAAAGATTTCGTCAAACGCGTGGGTTTCGGCAACCTTCTGGATGTGGGGCAACAACACATTTTTATCGGCCAACACATCGGCTTTGTTCAGCACCCAGAACTTAGGGCATTGAACTCGGGCGACTTTTTGGTACACACGCTCGTCTTCGTCCGTCCAGCGTGTGTGCTCGGTAAGCATCACGACCGCATCAACAGACGAAAGCGCCTGCTCAGCGGTTTGATTCATCACCCGATTCATCGCCTTCGGTTGATCTTTGTGCATGCCCGGTGTGTCAACAAAGGCAATTTGCACGTCTTCTTCGGTGAGAATACCAAGTACCCGATGCCGAGTTGTTTGCGGTTTCCGCGAGGTGATCGACAGCTTGAAACCCAAAATGTGATTTAACAGGGTGGACTTGCCGACATTGGGCCGGCCAACCAGTGCCACAAATCCGCAACGCGTCATGCGTCACTCCCAGCGAGATGCGCCAATGCAGCTCCGGCTGCCGCTTGCTCAGCCTCACGCCGTGAACTGCCGGTACCCTCCAACATCGGAAACTGATCACCAAGGCAACAGGCCACTCGAAATGTCTGTTGATGAGCCGGACCCAACACCTCAAGCACCCGATAGGTCGGCAAATCCATGCGCTCGCGCTGCATCCATTCTTGCAATGCAGTTTTCGGATCCTTGTCCACCTGGTTTGGATCCACCGCCGCAAATTCCGCTTCAAGCCACTGACCGATGCACTGCTGGCAAGCCGCCATGCCACCGTCCAAATATATGGCCCCAATCACCGCTTCCATGGCATCAGCCAAAATAGATTCACGACGCCGCCCTCCGCTTTTCCGCTCCCCGGTTCCTAAACGGATCGCCTCTCCCAACTGAAGCCTGCGCGCCAACTGACCGAGAGACTGCCCTCGTACCAAGGACGCTCGCATCCGGGTCAGTTTGCCCTCACGGGCATCGGGATACGCTTTGAAGAGGATTTCAGCGACCACAAAATTCACAATCGAGTCGCCCAGAAACTCCAAACGCTCATTGTGAACAGGACCCACACTCCGATGTGTCAAGGCGGCTTCTAGGTGGCCCGCGTCTTTAAATCGATATCCCAGACGAGACTGAAGGTCATCCAGCGGCGCACTCACTGAATCACCCGCACATCCGAGAACGACGGGAGAGAGAACAGCGCATCCCAATGCATCCACACGGCAAACGCGCGCCCGACGATCAGCGAGTCATCAACAAAGCCCCAGACTCGACTGTCATTCGAGTTGTCGCGGTTATCACCCAACACGAAGTATTGCCCGTCAGGTACCTCGATCGGCCCTAATGAACGCCCCGCTGTCGTGCGTCGCCAAATACGGTGAGCACTGGTCCCGAGCTCTTCAACCAATTCTTCTGTGAGTGCAGGCAATTCCAGCGAGCCGTCTGGCTCGACCGGAGTTAACGGCTGCATGGTGCCATTCACAAACAGGGTCTTGTCACGATATTCAACCACATCGCCAGGGACCGCAACCACGCGCTTGATGAAATTGATTCTGGGATCGGCCGGGTATTTAAAGACCATGACATCACCGCGCTCTGGCTCACCCACTTCCAAAACGGTCGTACCCACAACCGGTAATCTCAGGCCATAATCGAATTTATTGACCAAAATAAAATCGCCGATTTTAAGCGTCGGCAACATGGACCCAGAAGGAATTTGGAACGGTTCGAACAAAAAGGACCGCAGCACCAAGACCAAAAACAAAACCGGGAAAAACGATCGACTGTAATCAATGATAATTCCTGGCGGTTGGTCACCGCGTTTTTTTTTGAAAAACAGAAGATCAAGGCCGTAAATGACACCAGAGACAAGGACAATGATCACCAAGATGAGCGTAAAGTCCATCCGTTAATCCACCTTCAAGACGGCTAAAAATGCATCTTGAGGAATTTCAACACGTCCCACTTGTTTCATACGCTTCTTCCCTGCCTTTTGCTTTTCAAGCAACTTACGCTTCCGACTGGCGTCCCCACCATAACATTTCGCGGTCACATTTTTCCGAAGTGCTTTGACGGTCGTCCGCGCGATCACATGCCGTCCAATCGCAGCCTGAATGGCGACGTCGAACATCTGTCTTGGAATCAGTTCACGAAGTTTCTCAGCCAGCTCCCGCCCCCTCGACTGAGCGTGATCGCGATGCACAATCGCAGCCAAGGCATCGACGCGCTCGCCGTTGATCAGTACGTCCAAGCGGACCAGTGGACAGGCCTCAAATCGGACAAACCCATAATCCAAGGACCCAAATCCGCGTGTCGCTGACTTCAGGCGATCGAAGAAATCCATCACCACTTCAGCCATCGGTAAATCAAACTCGATCTGTACTTGATTGCCCATGTACTTCAGATCTCTCTGCATGCCCCGCTTTTCGACACAGAGGGTCATCACTGAGCCCACGTATTCATTTGGAACCAGAATGGTGGCTGCGCAAATTGGCTCTCTCATTTCACTGATCGAACCGATGTCCGGCATACGCGATGGATTATCGACGTAGTGCACTTCTCCATCATTGGTCACGATTTCGTACACCACGGTAGGTGCTGAGGTAATGAGATCCAAGTCGTATTCTCGCTCAAGGCGCTCTTGGATAATTTCCATGTGCAACATGCCCAAGAACCCACAGCGGAATCCGAACCCAAGCGCATCGGAGCTTTCCGGTTCGTAGACCAAACTGGCGTCATTCAGGGTCAACTTTTCCAACGCCTCGCGAAAATCCTCAAAATCATCCGCCGACACCGGGAACAAACCCGCATAGACCTGCGGCTTTACTTTTTGAAAACCGGGGAGCGCCGGCGTGTCGGCGTGCTTGCTGTCTACCAAGGTGTCGCCCACGGGTGCTCCGTGAATGTCCTTGATACCGGCAATTAAGTAGCCCACCTGGCCCGCCTCCAAGACAGCCGAGGGTGAACGCTTCGGTGTGAACACACCGACCTCATCAATCTGCCAGTCCCTACCCGTACTTTTAACACGGATTTTTTGTCCTTTTCGGACCGACCCTTGGGTTACACGGATCAAAGAAACAACGCCTAAGTAGTTGTCAAACCAAGAATCAATGATCAACGCTTGGGTAGGCAGATCCCGGTCGACCACAGGCGCCGGGATCTTCTCGATGATTTGCTCTAGAAGGTCGTCGATGCCCATGCCGCTCTTTGCAGAACAGGCAACCGCTTCGCTCGCATCAATGCCAATGATGTTTTCAATCTCGGCTTTGACCCGTTCAGGCTCGGCTTGCGGAAGATCCATTTTGTTCAACACAGGCACCACTTCCAGGCCCTGCTCGATTGCGGTGTAGCAGTTTGCAACTGACTGAGCCTCTACCCCTTGGGCTGCGTCCACTACCAGCAGAGCGCCTTCACAGGCATACAACGAGCGAGACACTTCGTAGCTAAAATCCACGTGGCCCGGCGTATCGATAAAATTGAGCTCATAAACCTCACCGTCTTTAGCGGTGTAGTTTAGGGTCACGCTTTGCGCTTTGATGGTAATGCCACGCTCTCGCTCAATGTCCATTGAGTCGAGCACCTGTGCGGCCATTTCCCGCTCCGACAACCCGCCGCACCGTTGAATAAACCGGTCGGCGAGTGTCGATTTCCCATGGTCAATGTGGGCAATAATTGAAAAGTTACGTATGTTCGACGGCCTCAATGCCATCTCTCCTTGCGAAAAAACTGCCCTAGTCTACCGGCCTAAACGCAAAGTGAGAAACGTTGAATTGCCTCCACGCACCACCAGCACAGGAATCGGACGGTCGGTCGGCAGGCCGTCCAGCGCGTTTTTCAGCGCTTGCGCAGAGCGCACCTCCAGGCCGCCGACCTGGGTCAGCACATCACCGGCCAGTATGCCAGCCGCCCGGGCAGGCCCACCTGTGACAGATCGAACCACCACACCGAACTCTAGCCCAAGCTCGGACAACAGATCTTCGGGTGCTGACTCCACCTGCATACCGATCACATCAATTGCAGGCGATTGCGGCTGTGCCGCCACCTGCGGGCTGTCTGGAAGCTCTTCAATCGTCACACGGATCGTGATGGATTTGCCGTCTCGCACCAATTCCACCGGAACCGTCTCACCCGGCTGGACTAAACCGACCATTGGTGGCAAAGCAGAAGACCGCTCAACTTCACGGCCATTAAATTTAACGATGATGTCGCCCGCCATGATCCCTGCCTTGCCTGCTGGCCCTTCAGCCGAGGCCTGAGCAACCAATGCACCCATCGGCTTCTCCAACCCAAACGACAGTGCCAAATCGCGATTGACCTCTTGGATCAACACACCAAGCCAACCTCGGCGCACGATCCCATCAGTCCGTAACTGATCGGCCACATTCATGACCAAATTGGTCGGAATCGCGAAGGACAGTCCCATGAAGCCACCCGAGCGAGTAAAAATTTGGGAATTAATGCCGACAACCTCCCCCTCTAAATTGAATAGGGGTCCGCCTGAATTACCTGGATTGATGGCCACATCGGTTTGAATAAAAGGTACATAACTCTCATCCGGCAAAGAGCGACCGACAGCACTGACGATCCCGGCGGTGACACTGTAGTCGAACCCAAAGGGTGAACCGATCGCAACCACCCACTGACCGGGCTCAACCTCGTCGCTATCGGCCAAGCGAGCGACCGGCAGATCCTCTGCGTCAATTTTCAGCAAAGCGACATCAGAGCGCGGATCGGTTCCAACCACGGCCGCCTCAAATTCGCGGCGGTCATTTAATCGCACAATGACGGTATCTGCGCCTTCAATGACGTGATTATTGGTCAACACATACCCATCGTTCGAAATAATGAACCCAGAGCCCAAGGACTGGCCATCCCGCTCAGCCGGCGGCATCGGTAAACCGCGCTCGAAGAATTCACGGAAAAAGGGAGGCAATTGGTCCAGATCCGGCATCTGCGGGCTTTGCTCTGCCACGCGAGTTGCACGTGTAGAAATATTGACCACAGAGGGCGCTACTTCTTTTACGAGATCCGTAAAATCAGGCAGTGCCGCTTGCACTTGCAACGCCCACACCAACCCACTGATCGACAGCCACTGCACAATCGCTTTCATCGTTTCACCTTCACATATCTCTGTTTCGGACGCATTCGCGCCACCCACCATCCAAGACCCAAACACCCGACCACAGGCAGCAACGCCCAGGCACCTTGTACTGATCCAGCCTCAGCCACCACTGCACCGAGCAATAAACCGCCAAGGGGCGCGCCATAGAGCCACCCCACATCCTTTAAGATGGCAGAAGTATCGAGTGCGACATCGATCGCATCACCTGCTTTCACAGATATAGGTGCGTCAAGGGGAATCTCAAACTGCCGTGGGCCAGAAAATTTTCCAAGCCAATCGGCTCGACAGCGACCGCTGGTTTGGCATTGGGCGCACAAGCCGGTCTCGGACGGCATGACCCAAAGAGAGGTGCTAGAAACCTCAGAGACCACTACGCGACGCTCACAATTCATGAGCCGCGGCTGAGAAGTCCCTTGAGACCCTCGACATCCAGGGCGTCGATAATGGTTTTGCCGGTCGCAGGCGGCACTTCACCAACCAATGTCACCCGAAGTATGCCAGACCCCAACGGATAATCTTTTCCGAGTGCCACCGTGGGCCCTAACAGTGCCTGCATATCAGGCTCAGGCCGACTTGAGGACAACTCCAAAAAGATTGAAAAGCTTCCTAGACCGTCTGAATACACCAAGGTGTAAATCGGTTGACCTGAGGCACGAGATGGCAACGCGGCCACCAGCTGATACCCCTTAGGCAACCAGCTAGCCGGTGAAAACTGCATCACCTGCTCCGGTGTTTTAATTGGGTGTACCCGAATCTGTAAGGACTCATTATCAGAGGCCAACGGGATCTCTTGGTCCTCTACGGCAATCTGAGAGAACTCAAACTGCTCTAGCACTTGACCCTTTTCGTTCAAAGTTTGTGACTTCAACAACAGTGAGGTCTCTAGGTCAATCCAGAATTTATAGCTGTGCCGGTGAGGATCCAAGGCACGCACCAATACCGTCTCGGCCGGCCGATCGGCCACGCGCTCTTCAACACCCAACAAAAACTCGTAGGGCGCATCAAACAACAACTTGGTCTCGGCATTGATCAGACCCGGGAGCGGATACCCTTGGCGAAGCACATCCGGCCCAGGAGTGGCCTGAATTAAACTGTCTCCCGCTTGAGAGCGCTCTAACGGCGTGCCGGATAAACGTCTCAATCGTGCCCGTTCAATCCCGTCCACGATCTCATGTTGAAAAGCCAGATTAGCCAGGACATCCGCCCGCTGATATGCCAATTTGCCCGAATAGGACAACGATTGGATCGCGGTGGTCATCGCGAGCAACCGCTCTTGTGCTGGGTTAACAATCGCCTGGACAGAGAGCGGCACGCACCACAGAAGGATGACGAAGGATGCCCACGAAAAGGGTCTCATTCGATGGGCTCGTCACGCCCCATTACACGCGCCAAAGGTAATACCGAGGAACTCCCGACCACGGCCGTGTTTTCTGCGTGACGAAGTAAATAAGAACCCAACCGCTGACTGACCATCTGCTTCATGTCTTGCTCGGTCAAAATGCGTGCTGAGGTTTGAGGGGTTGAATTGTTTGCGACCGACTCAGGCGATTGAACGCCTTGAACCGAGACCGTCTCTTTCTGCACCGGCAATTGGAACTGAATCACCTCCAGCGACTCTGGGCTGACCTCGGCAATCGGCGTAGCCATCTCCAACGGGGCTACCACCTTCACGCCCACTACAACGGCAAACGCGACTGAAGCCGCTAACGCCAGTTGACCTGCGACCGCACCAAAACGGCTGGGCAATGGCTCCCTGGCTGGCAAAAAAGTCACTTGAGGCTTCGACTCAACCTCAGCTGGAGCACCATTCACCGATGCCTCACCATCTAATTCTAGGTTTACACGCGCTAGCAGATCACTTGGAACCAACGGCTCACCTTGCAGAGCGCTCTTGATCAGCTGACAGGACGCCCAGTAGTTTTTAAGCTCGGGCTGGGTTTTTACAGAATCGATAATGCGACGGGTCTCAAACTCGCTGGCTTCTTGGTCCAGCATGGCTGATAACGAATTACGCAATGTTTCGGTCATTCAAAGTTCCCTTGATCAGCTGCTGCTGAATTATTGACACATTTCTAAGACAAAGTCATGACAAAAAGGTTCCCGGAAATTGTAAGGAAATTTCCTGGATCACCTGATCCCGTGCTCTGAATATCCGAGAACGTACGGTTCCAATTGGGCATTTCATCGTCGCTGCGATTTCCTCATAGCTAAGGCCCTCAAGTTCGCGAAGCGTCAATGCCTGACGCAAATCTTCGGGCAACGCGTCGATAGCGCCTAAGATTGCCGATTGCAGCTCTTCCGCACTGGCCTCTCCGTCGGGCGAACCTAAATCGTGAAATCCACTGACCCGATCGGTATCCAATGCGTCATCATCCACTGAGACGTCTCTGGCTTCTTTTTGCCGAGCCGCCATGTGGTTTTTCGCGGTATTTACGGCAATTCGATACAGCCACGTATAGAATGCACTGTCGCCTCTGAAGGTATGCAATGACCGATACGCTTTGACGAACGTATCTTGGAGAATATCGAGAACATCCCCAGAATTTGGGATCAATCGAGATATGACTAAAGCGAGCCGTGATTGATACTTCAAAACCAGCAAGTCAAAGGCATGCCGATCACCCTGACGTGCGCGATCGACCAACGCGTGATCGCTGTCGGCTTCGTTGGTCTTCATCGGTGTGACTGGATTCGCCATAAAAACTCACTAAATTCAAGGGCTACGATGACACGGGCGTTGAAAAAGGACAAGATCCACGTATGACCACTCCTCTTCATCATCAGGTTGACGTGCTCGTCCTGGGCGCCGGCGCTGCCGGCTTGACCGCAGCGCTTTCGCTTCCAAAACATCTGCGCGTGGCAGTTTTGACCAAAGATCCCTCCGGAGGTTCTACCCGCTGGGCACAAGGCGGCGTTGCAGCCGTAATCGACGACCAGGACAGCATTGAAAGCCATGTGCAGGACACACTGATTGCCGGTGCCGGCCTCTGTCATCGCGACGTGGTAGAACATGTGGTCAGCCACGCTCGAGAGGCGATCGACTGGCTGGTCGATCAAGGCGTCGCATTCACCCGATCAGACGAAGCATTTCACCTCACCCAAGAGGGTGGCCATTCGCACCGACGCATTCTGCATGCCGCCGATGCGACGGGATGGGCCATTCAAGACGCACTCGACCGTCAGGCAGCGGGGGCTGACAATTTAACCTTCTATCACAAGTACATCGCAGTCGATTTGTGTATCGAGCAAGGTCGAGGGGCCCGTAAGCGTTG
>CBFHVZ010000018.1:0-25152 GCA_965659195.1 Litorivicinaceae bacterium | reverse complement strand
CGGCGACACCAGCCAAGAGCACGGCGTCATCATCATGGCGACCGTGAAAGGCGACGTGCACGACATCGGCAAAAACATCGTGGGCGTGGTGCTTCAGTGCAACAATTTCAAAGTCATCGATCTCGGGGTCATGGTGCCGACGCAAACCATCTTGGATGCCGCCCGTGAGCACAAAGCAGACATCATCGGGCTCTCGGGATTGATCACGCCGTCCTTGGATGAAATGGTGACGGTGGCTGCCGAAATGGAACGCCAAGGGTTCACTTGTCCGCTGTTGATTGGGGGCGCTACCACCAGCCCCGCGCACACCTCGGTGAAGATTGACCCCGCCTACTCAGGGCCCGTCTTGTACGTGAAAGACGCCAGTCGCGCGGTCGGGGTAGCCGCCCGTTTACTAAGTGACGACCGCGCCGTCTACCATCAAGAAATTGCCGCCGATCACGAAACCAAACGGACCGCCCATGCCGGTCGTGCACCGAAGAAGCTGATCCAAATTGACGAAGCCAACGACCGAGGCGATCGACTGGCATTCACGGCCGATACCGTCTCCGTCCCCAATGTCTTGGGTGCACAGACATTGAATGACTATCCGCTCGATGCGTTGATCGACACCATCGACTGGATGCCGTTCTTCAATGCGTGGGAGTTCAGCGGGAAATTCCCCGACATCCTGAATGACCCTCGAAAAGGACCGGAAGCGCGGAAGTTATTTGACGATGCCAAAGCCATGCTTGAGCAAATCGTCGATGAAAAATGGCTCAGGGCCGATGCGGTCGTGGGGTGCTTCCCAGCTTACTCCGAGGGCAACAGCATTGTGATCCTCGACCCCAACGATCACTCGAAAGAGATCGCGCGGACGCATTGGCTGAGACAGCAACGGCCGATGCCAGATGGCAAACCGCAGTTGTGTTTGTCTGATTTCATCGCACCCAAAGAGTCCGGTGTTTTGGATTACATCGGCGCCTTTGCCGTGACCACCGGACACGGCATCGATGCCCATGTGGCACGCTTCGAAGCCGAGCACGACGACTACAAGGCCATCATGCTGAAGGCGCTGGCCGACCGCTTCGCAGAGAGTTTTGCGGAGCATCTGCACCGTCGGGTTCGGATGGAGTTCTGGGGCTACGCGGCCGATGAGTCCTTAAGTAACGAGGAGTTGATTCGTGAGCGGTATCGAGGCATCCGGCCCGCCCCTGGTTATCCGGCGTGTCCTGACCACCGGGAAAAGCGGACGCTTTGGTCACTTTTAAATGTGGAACAGGAAACCGGGATCTCACTGACGGAAAGTTTGGCCATGTGGCCGACCGCGTCGGTCAGCGGATTTTATTTTGCGCACCCAGATGCCCGTTATTTCACGCTCGGCACCATTGGCAAAGACCAACTGGCAAGCTACAGCGTGCTACGCGGTGAAGACGAGGCAGAAAATGCACGGTGGCTCTCACCCATCCTTGGGTGAGAGAACCATCAGGGACGTGGTCTCTGGAAAATTCGGTGATGCACCGGGCCGATCCGATGACCGGTCATGTACACCTCACCCCGCCAACGGCAAAACAGCGCAAAGTTCCGCACCAGCTCGAGTACGGCCGATACCGGCCGTGCCCAGTCAAAGCGTCCATGCCGAATCAGTGATTCCACTTCGCGGGTATCCATACCCTGGGTGCAAACCGATCCATCGTGTCGCCCTGATTGATTCCATTCAGTCAGCTTGAGTCGCATAAATCCTTCTCCGCGAGATCAATAGCCGAAAGTATAAGGTCTAAATGGTGCGACGCAACAATTAATTGACGATCTCGGATTCACGACGCAGTCGATAAGCGCGACGGACCCGATCAAAGACCACACGACGGGCGTCACCAGACACGCCAGAAAGCGCTTGGCGCAGGCTTTGATCGGTCTCCGCCAGCGGACAGGCGGCCAGAATACGGAGCCAAGGGTCTGACTCACTCGGAGACGGACCGGCTGTCTCCTCACAGAGGGCCGCCATATCCACGGGCTTTACGGCATGCCCCCAACGACGCGCCAAGGCCGAAACGATCTGTCGAGTGCCTCGCCATTTTCCCTCTGCCGAATGACCGGCAATGTGTGGACTGATGCGCCAACACCGAGACACCAGGGCCTCGCTGATATCGGGCTCTTCGGGAAATACATCCAGCGCCACATCGCCTGGAAAATTGAGCCAATCGGATTCACCAAAGAGCCCACCCCGTGCGGCATTGATGATGAGGGCATCGGGCGCCACCTTCGCCCAACAATCGGACGCCCAGAGGGGCGCTGTCCCGTAGTCGGGGTGATGGTGTAAAGGCACATGAATCGACAGCACATCGGCTTGGGCAAGCACGTCATCGAGTGGTTGATGCGCTGGGTAGGTGCCGGCCTCAAAGCGCGGTCGATCGGTCCCAAGGGCCTGGATTCCGAGCGCGGTGAGTCGCTCGATCAATAAGCCGCCGACGTGACCCACCCCGATCACCCCCACAGTGAGACTGTGCAGAGCGCGCCCACGCTTCTCAGCCCACTCATGAAGCGTCGCCAACACGTAATCGGTCACCGCAAAGGCATTACAACCCGGTGCGGACACCACCTCAATCTGTCGGGCCGACAACGCCGATAACGGCAGATGATCGGTCCCAATGGTGGCGGTTCCGATAAATTCGACTGAGTCAGGCAGATCGGCTGAATTGACTTGGACCGTGGATCGAACCAAGAGCGCCCGGGCATCGGCCAATTGGTCAGGGGTTAGATGACGGCTGTCGTAAAAACGAAGCGTCCACTCCCTTGGCGCGAGCGCCGACAGACCCAATAAACCGACATCGGCGACCACAATTGGCATGGCAATTCCTCACAGCATTGCCCTGCATTGTCGCCTATACTCTGCCTTCAAACCACACAGAACGACGCATGCTGACATTGACACCCCCCTTAATCGATCGCCTGCCGACCGCCGGTGGGCCGGCCCTTCGCTTGGATCAGTTCCCAGAGGCCGCCCAAGCGGCCGTGGTCGCTGAATTGGCTCTGCGCGCCAGCACCTTGGTACTGGTCGTGGTGGAAAAATCGCAAGACGCACAGCGTCTGACCAACGCGCTCTATTTTTACTTGGGGCAAAACCATCAGTTAAATGCCGAAGGGGATGCCGAAGGCGCAGCCGAGCTGCCCATCATCCATCTGCCGGATTGGGAAACCCTGCCCTACGACAGCTTCTCACCGCATGAGGACATTATTTCCGAGCGACTGGCCGCCTTAAGCCAGTTAGCCGATGTCACCCGCGGTGTGCTGATCCTACCGGTGCAAACACTCGCGCACCGCTTACCGCCGAAAAGTCATTTGGATGGGCAACGGTTCGTGTTGAAAACAGGCGATCGGTTTAACCCCATCGACGAGCGCAGACGGTTGGAGCGCGCCGGGTACCACGCGGTGGAAACAGTGCACGAGCATGGTGAGTTTGCCGTTCGGGGGGCGATTATTGATGTGTTCCCAATGGGCTCAACCGAACCGCTTCGCATTGAATTGTTTGACGATGAAATCGAGAGCTTGCGGGCCTTTGATCCAAACACCCAACGCACCATCACCAAGGTCGATCAGGTCACTCTGCTGCCGGCCCGAGAAATCCCGTTGACCGACACAGGAATCGCCACGTTTCGGCAGAATTGGCACGAAACCTTTGAGGGCAACCCAAGGGATTGTTCGATCTATCAAGATGTGTCCTCAGGCCTTGCACCGCCGGGTATCGAGTATTACGCCCCGCTGTTTTTCAATGAAATGGCGACCCTCTTTGACTATTTGCCGGCTGACACCCTAAGCATCCGACTTCCGGGCTTACCCGAGGCACTGATGCAGTTTTGGAGCGATGTTCAGACCCGCTACGAGAGCCTTCGACACGATCGACGAAAACCGATTCTGTCCCCGGAGCGCTTATTTCTGAGAACCGAGGAGCTGTTCTCGAAACTGAAACCCCTGGCATCGGTGGATTACGAACAAGTCAAAAAGGCCAATCCCCGAATCCAGGCTCTGCCAGAGATCGCCTTTGATGCGCGATCGAGCGAACCGGCTCAGGCACTGAAAGCCTTTGTTGAGGGACCGAGCCGAATTCTTTTTGTGGCGGAATCGGCTGGGCGTCGTGAGGCCTTATTGGAGTTGTTGGCCAAACAAGGGATCCGACCGGTCACCGTCGATTCGATCGAGGCATTTCAACAAGGAGGCGCCTCCCTCGGTCTCTGTCTCGGTTTATTAGAAGATGGGATCGTTATCGACGATCTGGCCATCGTCCCTGAAAGCAGTCTGTTTGGTCGACGGGTGCCGCAACGACGCCGGCGCCGTCAGCACGAGATTGCCACCGATCTCATTGTGCGAGATTTGGCAGAGATCACCGTCGGCGACCCCATCGTGCACATCGACCACGGTGTCGGGTTTTATCGTGGGCTGGAAACCATCGCGCTCGGCGATGAGGTCAATGAATTTGTCTGTGTGGAGTACCAAGACGCTGCCAAACTCTTTATTCCGGTCGCCAATTTAGGGGTCTTAAGTCGCTATGCCGGTGGCGATCCGGATCACGTCAGCGCCCATAAACTCGGCACCGACCGCTGGGGTAAGGCCAAACAAAAAGCGGCCGAAGAAATCCGGGACAAGGCGGCTGAACTACTCAACATTTATGCCAAGCGCGCAGCCAAGGAGGGCCATGCGCACGAGATCAACGACGAAGACTATCAACGCTTTGCCAGCGGCTTCCCGTTTGAATTAACCCCAGATCAAGAGACCTCCATTGACGCGGTCTTAGCCGACATGCGCGCGCCCAAGCCGATGGACCGATTGGTATGCGGGGATGTGGGCTTTGGGAAAACCGAAGTGGCCATGCGCGCGGCCTTTGCCTCTGTCAGCGCCGGGAAACAGGTGTGCGTGCTCGTTCCCACCACCCTGCTCGCGCAACAACATTTCGAGAGCTTCCGAGACCGCTTCGCCGATTGGGCGGTGACCGTTGATGTCCTAAGCCGATTCAAGTCGGCCAAAGAAACGGATTTGTTGATCGAAAAGGCCAACCGCGGGCAGGTCGACATTTTGGTAGGCACACACCGTCTACTGTCTAAAGATTTGAAGCTGCCCCAACTGGGCCTTCTCATCATCGATGAGGAGCACCGTTTTGGGGTCAAACAAAAAGAGACGCTCAAAGCCTACCGGGCCAATGTGGATGTGCTGACTCTGACCGCGACACCAATCCCTCGGACATTGAACCTGTCCATGGCCGGCATCCGAGATTTATCAGTCATCGCCACGCCCCCGGCGCGTCGATTGTCAGTGAAAACCTTTATCAAGCAAAAAGACGATGCGCTGATTAAAGAGGCCATTCTGAGGGAGCTGTTGCGCGGCGGTCAGGTGTATTACCTGCACAACGAAGTAAAGTCGATTGAGCGCGCGGCCGATGACATCCGAAGCCTGGTGCCTGAATCGCGCGTAATCGTGGCCCACGGCCAAATGCGCGAGCGGGAGCTCGAGGAGGTAATGAGCGACTTCTACCACAAGCGCTATAACGTGCTGGTCTGCTCCACCATCATCGAGACCGGGATCGATATTCCGTCGGCCAACACCATTTTGATCGAACGCGCCGATCGCTTTGGGCTCGCACAATTGCATCAATTACGAGGCCGTGTGGGCCGATCCCACCACCAGGCCTACGCCTATCTATTAACCGGCGATCCTCGATCGATGACGCCAGATGCACTGAAGCGATTGGAAGCCATTGAGGCGGCCAGCGATTTGGGTGCCGGCTTTCAGTTGGCAACCCACGATTTGGAAATCCGCGGCGCCGGTGAGCTGTTGGGTGAAGACCAATCCGGCAATATGCAGACCATCGGGTTTTCGCTGTATATGGAAATGCTCGACGAGGCGGTCACAGCGATTCGTGAGGGGCGCACCCCTGACTTTGACCAAACAGCCTCCAACCACGCTGAGGTGGATCTGAAAATCCCGGCGCTCATTCCGAACGACTTCTTAAACGATGTGCCGCTTCGGCTTGCCTTTTATCAGCGCATCAGTACAGCCGCCGACGAATCGGCTTTAAGTGAGATTGAAATCGAGATGATCGATCGATTTGGCTTATTGCCGACGCCCGTGAAAAACTTGTTCCATCAAGCCCGCGTCCGCCTGATGGCAGAACAGATGGGCATCGCGCAAATCACACTGGGGCCCCAATCCGGTCGCATCGAGTTCCGAGAAAAAACCAAAGTGGAGCCCATCACTCTGATCTCTCTGGTACAGTCGAAACCACACGAATATAAATTAGAGGGGGCGACCGCCTTGAAAGTCATGCGGGAGACCGTGGGCGCGAAAGAGCGTTTGGCGTTTATCAACGAGGTCCTAAAGGGCCTTGGAGCGGCTGCGGCATGAGTCGACGGCTCACCGCCCTGCTCGCCGGGCTTCTGATTGCAACGGGGGCCGTCGCCGAGTCCGCACGGCCCTACGCGTTGGAAGTGATTGTGTTTGCTCGAAGCACGCCCTCGCAAAGCATCGATGAGGTCTTCCCAAGCACCGCCCCCCCTATGCTCGCCGAGGGTTTGGATTTCGACTTTGCGCTTGAGGTGGCGCTGGAGGGATTGCTGCCCTTGCCGCCTGAGAGCTATGTGCTGAACAACTCCGCTGATCGACTCAGACGGCAACTCGGCGCCGATATCCTATTCCACCGTCGATGGATTCATCCGCTGCTGCCCTTAAGTGACGCCACCCCGTGGTTCCGGTTGTCCGGTCTCGGACGGGATGGCGTTCGACTCGACGGGGTAGTTCGTTGGTCGATTGATCGCTTTATTGAATTGGATGCCGATCTCCGAGTGACTCGACCCAATGAACGATTCGACCTCGATGGTACCCCCTTAGATGCCGTGTATGTGCTGCAAGAATTCCGGAAGATGGCGTCCAAGGACATCCACTACCTCGATCATCCTGCCTTTGGGGTCATTATTGCGGCCGAGCCCTTGCCAGAAGACTTCCCCTTACTGCAAACCGATCCGGAACTCGATGCCATGCCAGCTAACACCGAGGCCGATGCAGGCACACCGACCGGGACTCAGACGGGCGCCACGCCCCCGCCTGACTCACTGCCCTGAGGCCAGTGCTTTCGGGTCCACATCGGGCTCCATCTGAATCTGAACTGTTTGCGTCGGAAAGGCGACGTCGGCCCCTTCTTCGGTAATGATCTGATAGATCTTCAGCAACACGTCTTGCTTCACGCGATGGAACTCGGTCCACACCGTGGTCTTGGTAAAACAATAGATAAAGAAATCGAGAGAACTTGGGCCAAATTCGTTGAAGTTGACCATCAAGGTCTGAGTCGCGTCGATGTCGGGATGGTCTTTCAAAAGCGCTTCAACGCGCGCCAGAATCCGCTCCACTGCCGATGCATCCTGATACCGAACACCCACAGTCTCATAAATTCGGCGATGACTCATGCGCGAGGGGTTCTCTACCGCGATCTGTAAAAACGTCGCATTCGGGACATACAGTGGCCGTTTATCAAAGGTGCGGATGGTCGTCAGACGCCACCCTAAGGACTCAACCGTCCCCTCGATATCGCGATCGGGCGAGCGGATCCAATCGCCCACCCCAAAGGGCCGATCTAAGAAAATCATCAGACCACCAAAGAAGTTCGATAGAAGATCTTTTGCGGCAAAACCCACTGCAATGCCGCCCAGACCGCCAAAGGCCAGCACGCCAGACACGGAAAAGCCGAGGGTTTGCAGAATAATCAGTCCACTGGTGATCAGCACCGTGATCCGAATCAGACGACCAATGGCTTCGACCGTGGTCAGATCCAAGTCATCGCTTGAGGCTTGGGTCATCATCTTCTTCTGCACACGGTCAATGAAGCGAATCAGCGCCCAGGTGAGTACTGCCACCACCAGGGCGGCACGCAAGGGTGGAAAGACCGCCTGCAGATCAAGCCCGACCGAGGCCCGCTCAAAGGCAAAGGTTAAACCCACCACCCAGACTAGGGTGCGAGCGGGCCCTTGCAATGACGCAAAAAACGTATCGTCCCACGTCGATTTGGTTTTCAGCGCACGCCGCGTCAAGGTCTGGACTGCGCGGCGCACAAAAAATGCACCAAACACCGTCAGACTGACGATCACCAACAACTCCACGCCACGAAGGAGCGCTTCGGGAGACAATCCAAGCCCGGCTAAGGGGGCGTCTAGCCAACTGAGTACGCGCTGGATCAACAGTTCAAACATAGGTTTACTCCACTAGAGTGACCGGGCAGCCCACCCGGATGTGATCGGCCAATTCCACCACGTCTTCAATGCGCATGCGAATGCACCCGTGGGATTGGGGAATGCCCATTGGCTCGGAATCGGGCGTGCCATGGATGTAGATAAAACGGCGCTGACTGTCGACCGAGCCCCCACGATTTTTCCCAGGCTCATTGCCGCAGAGCCAGAGAATACGACCCAAAATCCAATCCCGATCGGGATAAGACTGGGCGAGCGCTTCACTGTATTGCTCGCCCGTTGGCCGCCGGCCCACAAACACGGTCAAAGGCGGTAAGCCGCGACCAATCACGGCGCGGACCCGATGCGCGCCCCGGGGCGTACAACCACTGCCGTCTCGCTCACCTGGGCCATTGAGGGCGGTGGAGCACTCATAGGTGCGCCACACGCCGGCGCGTTGCACCGCACATTTTTGTGTCGTGAGATTGATCTCAATCGCGTCGATCGTCATAGTACAAAGTCTAGCACTTACTCATAACAACAATGGATGAATACCCCATGAAAGTGATGTCCATCGCCGGTTTCGGCGGTCCTGAAGTTTTTGAATCCCACGACGCCGAACGTCCAACGGCCGGCCCCGGCCAGGTCGTCATTGAGGTCCGTGCCTCAAGCGTCAATCCCATCGATTTAAAGATCCGTGCCGGCATGGTGCCGCCTGCGACACCAGACTTCCCCGCCACGCTGCATGCCGATGTCGCAGGCATCATCACCGAAGTCGGTGAGGGTGTGGATCATTTGCGTGTTGGCGACGAAGTCTGGGGCTGTGCCGGTGGCTTTAAGGGCCTGCCGTCAGGTGCCTTGGCGGAATACATGCTGACCGATGCGCAGTTGGTGACCCAAAAGCCCAAGAACTTGGATTTTGCCGAGGCCGCGGCCTTGCCTTTGGTGTCTCTGACGGCCTGGTTCGCACTGGCCGACCGTGCCGCAGTCCAGGCCGGCCAATCGGTGTTGGTGCACGCCGGCGCCGGCGGTGTCGGCCATGTTGCCATCCAAATTGCCAAGCATTTAGGTGCCACCGTACACACCACCGTCAGCTCGGCCGATAAAGCCGATATCGCGCGGTCACTGGGTGCAGATGAAACCATTTTGTATCGCGACCTGAGCGTAGCCGATTACGTCGCACAACACGCGGGTGGCAAGGGCTATGATGTGGTCTTCGATACGGTCGGTGGCGCAAACCTGGACGCCAGTTTTGAAGCGGCCCGATTTGGCGGCACGGTGGTCAATATTGCCGCACGATCCACGCACGATTTAAGCCCCATGCATGCACGGAGCCTAACGCTGCACGTGGTGTTCTTGGTCGGCCAGGTGGCCAACCCACTGAATCGCCATACCATCCGCCCGCGCTTGGAAGCGCTCCGCGGGCTGGTCGAGTCCGGCCAATTGAAGCCCATTCTAGACAGTGAGCGGTTTGCCTTTGAGGCGGTGTCAGAGGCCCACGCCCGACTTGAGTCGGGCAAGGCCGTTGGCAAGGTCAGTTTGACCCGTTAATCGCTGCATCCACCAGCTCAATCCAATGTCGCACCGGCGTATTCGCGCCGGTCGACAGATGGAGCTGACAGCCCACATTGGCGGTTGCGATGGTGGGGGCACCGGTCGATTCGAGGGCCTTCACCTTTTGCTTCAATAACCGTCGACTGAGATCGGGCTGAAGAATCGAATAGGTCCCGGCCGAGCCACAACACAGATGCGAATCCGCCACCGGCTTGAGCTCAAACCCAAGCTCACGCAGTACTTTTTCAGGCACACCCAACAGCTTTTGGCCGTGCTGCAATGTGCAGGGTGAATGAAAAGCCACCGTGCCTCGATTTCGAACTTTCAGGTCCGTGAGTTTTTCGGAGGACAACACTTCCGAGAGGTCTTTGCAAAGCTCAGACACGCGTTTCGCTTTGTCCGCGTACTCAGGGTCATTGGCCAACAAATGGCCGTATTCTTTCACCATCACCCCACAGCCCGAGGCGGTGATGACTATGGCTTCCGCACCGGCCTCAATCATCGGCCACCACGCATCGATATTTCGTTTGACCGCCGAATGGCTCTTCGTGTGATCACTCAAATGATGGGCCACGGCGCCGCAGCAACCGGCTTCTTGTGCCGCCACCAAAGAAATCCCTAAGCGATCGAGTACCCGAGCGGCGGCACGATTCACATTCGGCGTGGCTGAGGGCTGCGCACAGGCCTCTAAGACCAACATTCGACGTGCATGACGCGCTGCCGGCCATACCCCGCCCTGGCTGGGCGCAGGCACTTTTTTCTTAATCCCACTTGGCAAGATAGGGCGCGTCCACTGACCGAGCTTTAACAACGTGCCAAACAAGCGACGGTTGGGAATCACGGCGATCAATGCCTGGCGGATCAGTCGTTCCGACCACGAACGACCCACTTCCTCTTCGACCAGCTTTCGGCCGATATCGGCCAATCGGCCGTAATCCACACCTGACGGACAGGTGGTCTCACACGACCGACAAGTCAGGCAACGATCAAGATGGGTCTGAACTTCAGGGGTGGCTTCGCCCCCTTCCAGAATGTCTTTGATTTGGTAAATCCGACCGCGCGGCCCATCGAGTTCATCACCGAGTAACTGATAGGTGGGACAGGTGGCTGTGCAAAATCCACAGTGCACGCATTTTCTGAGAATGGCCTCCGCCTCTTGCCCTTCAGGCGTATTGGCATAGCGCTCGACAATATTAGTTTGCATGGGAACCCTCCGAATTCAGGCGACCCCGATTAATTAACCGATGAGGATCCATCGCTTCGCGCACACGCTCATTCAACCGCTGAATACCCGGTTCGAGCGGTTGCATGCCGGTACCTTCGGCTCGGTCTCTCGCAAAGCAGGTCGCATGCCCGCCGTAGGCTTTTGCCGTCGCAAACAAGCGGGTCTCATTCGAAGGACAATGCACCCAACGCTGGCCACCGGCCCAATCGATCACGGTTTCGCCCAAAGCACCCGCCGGTGTCATTGGTGGCACAGAGAGTCGCCATAGCCACTGACCGTCTGAGTGAAACGCAGGGTGTGCCTGATGACGAATCGAGTGCCAAAACGCGTGGGCTGACTCCAGTGTCTCGCCCCCAATCGCTTGGGCGGCGGCATCGACTCCGCGACCTGCACCAGACAACCGCACATACAGGCGTCCTTCGACCCAGGTGGCAGCTGACATAGGATAGGGGAAGCGTCCAATGCGAGTGAGCGTAGCCAATGCCTCTTCGGCCGTGCCCTCAAGCACCTGGGTCCGCTCTTTTTCAGGCATTGGCAGTACTTTGACGGAAATCTCCGTCAGGATACCCAATGTACCGTAGGCCCCGACAGAGAGCCTTGAGATGTCATAGCCGGCGACGTTTTTCATGACCTCGCCGCCAAACTTAAGGTGCTGCCCCAAGCCATTAATTAAACGAACGCCCAAAATGGCATCCCGCGCACTGCCTAAATGCACTCGACGGGGCCCAGACAATCCGGTCGCCATCACACCCCCTAGGGTGGAGGCTTCGCCAAAACTCGGCGGTTCAAAGGGCAGCATCTGGCCTTGATCGGCCAAGACCGATTCGATCTCAGCCAAGCGAGTGCCCGCTTTCGCGGTCAAAACGAGCTCAGTGGGCTCATAATTCAAGACACCGGCATAGTCACTCATCGACACAGGCGTGTCGGTTAATGCGCCACCCAAAAACCCTTTGGTATTGCCGCCGACCACGGCCACTGGCTCGCGACGGGCCAAGCGGTCCATCAAAGATTCAATCAATTGCATTAAAAGCGTTCCAATTCCGGGTGAGGCAATTGCCCTTTATGAATGTGCATCTTTCCGAATTCTGCACACCGGTGCAGCGTCGGCACGGCTTTACCGGGGTTTAGAATGCCGGTCGGATCGAAAGCCGCTTTCACGGTATGGAACTGCGTCAATTCATCGGAGCTGAACTGCACGCACATTTCATTGATCTTCTCGACGCCGACCCCGTGTTCGCCTGTGATGGTGCCGCCGACCTCGACCGACAATTCGAGAATCTCAGCACCAAAGGCTTCTGCACGTTTCACTTCGTCTGGGTCGTTCGCATCAAACAAAATCAGAGGATGCAAATTGCCATCGCCGGCGTGGAATACGTTGGCACAGCGAAGTCCGTACCGCTCTGACATCTCCCGCATACGGGTCAACACCAACGACAGATGCTTCCGAGGGATAGTGCCATCCATGCAGTAGTAATCCGGTGAAATGCGACCGACCGCTGGGAACGCACTCTTACGCCCTTTCCAGAACAAGAGCCGCTCGGCTTCATCTTTGGCGACCCGAAGCATGATAGCGCCGGCGTCTTTCAGGATGGTTTCTACGCGAGCCAACTCATCGGCCACTTCGTCCACCGTGCCATCGACTTCACACAACAAAAGCGCCTCGGCATCGAGCGGATAGCCCGCTTTCACAAAGTCTTCGACCGCTGCCACGGCAGGTCCGTCCATCATCTCCAAACCGGCTGGAATGATACCGGCGGCGATAATCGCACCCACCGAATCCCCTGCTTTGGTGACGTCATCGAAAGCCGCCATGACCACGCGCATTTCCTCAGGCTTTGGCAGCAGCCTCACAGTCACTTCAAGCACCACGCCCAACAACCCTTCACTGCCAATGGTCAGCGCCAAGAGGTCGTAGCCTGCCGAATCCAAGGCATCAGACCCCACCGTCACCACAGAGCCGTCATCCAATGCCAAAGTCACCGACAGCACGTTGTGGACGGTCAGACCGTACTTCAAACAGTGAACACCACCTGAGTTCTCGGCGATGTTACCGCCAATAGAACAGGCAATTTGGGAGGACGGATCGGGAGCGTAATAGAGATTTAAACCCGATACGGCCTCGGAAATGGCCAGGTTGCGAACACCGGGTTCGACCCGAGCGATCCGTGCATCCGAATCAATTTCTAGAATCCGATTGAACTTGGCCAGCACCAATAAAACGCCGTCGACATGCGGTAACGCGCCCCCGGACAGACCGGTCCCAGCGCCGCGCGGCACCACAGGCACGCCCAACTCATGACAGGTTTTCAGTACATGGCAGACCTCGTCGCGGGTCTCGGGGAGCACCACCACTTTGGGGCGGGCTTTGAACATGGTCAGCCCATCGCACTCATAGGGCGCGGTTTCATGTTCGCTAGACAGAATACGCTCGGACGCCATGCCGGCCGCCAATGCGGCGACGAGTTGCTCGGTTTGCATGCACTCACCTATGTTCTTTTAATGATTGATCGAAAATGCTAGCACAGCTTGTTTGACCGGTCAGAACTGATTGGTCAGACCAATATACAGGACACGACTGCTGGTCAAAACCAACCCGAAATAGCACAGTCGATAAAACCAAAGTGGCGAGATTCTCTGGTTTAGCCAAATCCCTAAGCGAACACCCAAAGGGCCCACTGGCGCCAATACGAGCGCGGTCCACAACACCTCTTCGCTGAACTGGTCTAACCAGTAGTACGGTACCACCTTGGCAATATTCACCACCGCGAAAAAGACCACAGTGGTCGCCGCATACACCTCCGGGGCCAACCGTTGGGGGAGCAAAGCCACCTGCAAAGGCGGGCCGCCGGCGTGGACACTGAAACTGGTGAACCCTGAAACCATGCTCCAGAAACCGGTTCGCCAAGGACCAGGAATCGGACCCTCAGGCGCCCGGCGAAGCCCTAGATGCTTAGACCACCAGAGAAGACCAAAACTGACGCCTATGACGCCAATCAAAATTCGAAGCGCATCGTCGGTCATCACATGGAAGCTGAGCGTGGCTAACAGAATGCCAAGCAAAGCCGCCGGAATTAAACGGCGAAGCTGAACCGCACTCCAGCGACCCCACCAACCGTGTAGGCCCGTCATGTCCATCAGAATCAAGCAGGGCAACATCACTGCGGCAGCCAACTGAACGGGTACGGCAACAGAAATCAGTGGCACGCCAATGATGGCCAGTCCGCCCCCAAAGCCCCCTTTGGAAATGCCCACCAACCCGAGCCCGAGCGCCGCCATGCACCAAAACAAAGGGTCTGTGCTGATGACGCTCATTTAAACTCGTGACCGAGATGTGTTCAGTGCCAGGCCCTCAGGCTTCTGGCGGTAACTCCACGTCGGCTTCATCGGGGATTTCTTTTGGCACCGACAACAGACGCTCGCGGAGGATGGTCTCAATCGCTGTGGCCATCTCTGGATTGTCGGTTAAGAATTGAGCCGCATTGGCTTTACCCTGACCGATACGCTGGCCTTCATAGGCGTACCAAGCGCCTGACTTTTCGACCAGACCCTCTTGAACGCCCAGATCAATAATCTCGCCCATGTGATAGATACCTGAACCATACATCACCTGGAATTCGGCTTGTCTGAACGGCGGTGACACTTTGTTTTTCACCACCTTCACGCGGGTTTCGTTACCGACCACTTCGTCGCCCTGCTTAACCGAACCGATCCGGCGGATATCCAAACGGACTGACGCGTAGAACTTCAGTGCATTACCGCCGGTGGTGGTCTCGGGGTTACCAAACATCACGCCAATCTTCATACGGATCTGGTTAATGAAGATCACCAGGCAGTTAGAGCGTTTAATGTTTCCGGTAATTTTCCGAAGTGCCTGACTCATCAATCGCGCCTGAAGGCCGACGTGGGTGTCACCCATATCGCCTTCAATTTCTGCACGCGGCGTCAATGCAGCGACCGAGTCAACCACCAAGATATCAACGCTGCCGGAGCGCACCAACATATCCGCGATTTCCAATGCCTGCTCACCGGTGTCTGGCTGTGAGACCAACAGATCGTCCACATTGACACCGAGCTTTGCGGCATAGACTGGGTCGAGTGCGTGCTCGGCATCGATAAACGCGGCCGTGCCGCCCGCTTTCTGACACTCGGCAATGGTCTGCAAGGTCAAGGTGGTTTTACCGGACGATTCCGGGCCATAGATTTCGACAATCCGGCCTTTGGGCAAACCGCCGATGCCTAAGGCGATATCCAACCCCAATGAGCCAGTAGAGATCGCTGGGATGGCCTCACGAGGCGCATCACCCATGCGCATCACGGCGCCTTTACCAAACTGCTTTTCAATCTGACCTAAGGCTGCATCAAGCGCTTTGCGGCGGTTGTCGTCCATCTAAATACCCTTCGAAATAAAGTTAAACCATGCCCATAGACTACCGAGGTTCGACCACCCTGTCAGCAGAAAACACTGAAAATATTGTCAGTATTTTTACGTTAGGAAACGAGCAGCCCTTTCACCCAAGGAATGGTGATTTTTCGCTGATCTCTCAAGCTTTCTTGGTCGATGGTCTCAATCAATTGCATCAAGCGCGCCAGGTTCCTTGGCCAACGAGGGGCTAAAAAGCGAAGCACATCCGGATCAAGCTCTAGGCCCCGCTCTTTCAACTGGCAACGCCACAACGCGTCGATCGCGTCATCGTCCAATGGACGCACCGGCAAGACTTGAGCGGCCCGTGCCCGACTGCACAAGTCAGGCAACGAAAAAACCGAAGCACCGTGTGGAGAGACCTGCGACACACAAAGTGCACCGGCTTGCTTACGCTTCCACCAGGAAAACAGGACCGCCTCACACTGTGAATCACCAAGCCACGTATCCAGACCGTCAAGAATCAGGGGGCGATCCAAGGCCAGACTGTCAAACAGCGCCTCGGCATGCTCGGTCGAGATTTCTTCAAGGTTGATGTAATCCAAGCCTAATCGAGCCCCAATTCGAAGCGCCAACTGGGTTTTCCCGACACCCGCCGGGCCGTGAATCCAAACCACGTCGTGCCCGGACAGTAAATCGGCTTGGCAGCGCGTTTCGACCAACTCGCGATCGGCCGTGCTTTGCCAACAGCGGGTCGCTTCGCTGTCGCGCGCACCGAGTTGCAGTATGTGCTGGACCGGATCGGCCATTAATTTAAGGAGTACTGCATGGGTGCAACGAACTGGACCGGACCGAACTCTGAGATCAACCGATCCGTCGCCTCTAACGACAGCTGAGTTTTCACTTGCACTTCGGCCACTCCGTCACTGACTGACAACCGAAGCACAGACAGTCCCTCTGGGGCGCCCTCGAGATGGTCCATTAGAGCCATCAAACGAATCGGATCACTGTAGCGAATCTGAATCACCCGACCGTCTGCCGAACCGACCCACTCCGAGGATTCAATACGATCCGCCATCACCGGCCGATCGGATACCGTAGTCAAGGTTTTGGCATGTGCGACCAGACGTTCGATAAAGGTGCGTGCCCGAGCCTCGGGGGATTCACCCTCAACTTCAGCTGTTTGGACGGGTTGGCCCGGCTGATAAAGCCAATAGCGCAACCGATTCCGATCCGGGCGATCACCGACCACCACCACGTGCTCCGCCCCGTATCGATCGGATGCCCGCTCAACCACAGCCGTGAACCCGCCCCATACCTCGGGCGGTGACAGGGCGAGCGTGTCTTCCAGATCCATCAAGGGTCGCCTGATCGAGACACCAAAGCGTGCCGCATCAGCCTCAATGGCGGCCATCACCGGGTGCGGCTCGAGTCCGATCATATTTCGTTCAAGGCCTTGCTCTTCGGTGGCCCACAACAAAAACTCAGGCCGTGCGCCTTGCCATAAAGAGATTTCCGACGACGCCAATCGAGCTTTTAAGGTGTCGACGTCCAAATTCACGATAAAGAATCCGTCGCTGTAACCATACGAGCTCACGAGCGACTCGATGCCGTTGAATAAATCGGGAGCCCGCTCAGTCAAAGCCTCAGCCGATTCACCGGTCAGCCGCTCAGCCACGCCTTCAGCGACCGAGGTCAGCATCTCATCAAGAACGATCGTCTGCGGAGATTCCACTGGCACACGTATCTCAATAGCGACTACCGGCATCACGGTGCACGCCAATAAAAGAGCCAGCAAATGCTTCAGCATGTGAATCCTCGGTTGAATGACTTCAGTCGCCTGATGATACACTTACCGCTTCAATTACGCAGGAAGCGATTACGCCCATGTCAGAACCCCATTCCAACGGTCTTTCTTATCGCGACGCCGGTGTCGATATTGACGCAGGCAACGCCCTCGTTGATCGCATCAAACCGCATGCTAAACGCACTGCGAGGCCGGAATCCCTCGGAGGATTGGGCGGTTTCGGCGCGTTGTTTAAGATTCCAGCCGGCTACAAAAATCCGGTCTTGGTGTCGGGCACAGACGGCGTGGGTACCAAACTTAAACTAGCCATCGATTTCAAACGGCACGACACCATCGGCCAAGACCTGGTGGCTATGTGTGTGAACGATCTGGTAGTGGCCAATGCCGAACCGCTGTTCTTTTTGGATTACTACGCGACCGGACAGCTCGATGTTGACGTGGCTGCTACCGTGGTGGCCTCGATTGCCGATGGCTGCGTGCTGGCCAATTGCGCGCTTGCCGGCGGCGAGACCGCAGAGATGCCCGGCATGTATCAGGCAGGTGATTACGATCTGGCTGGATTCTGCGTCGGTGTCGCCGAAGAAGAGGCGCTGATAGACGGATCCCAAGTCAATGAGGGCGATCTGATCATCGGCCTTCCCTCATCAGGCCCACACAGCAATGGGTACTCGCTGATCCGACGCATTATTGAACACGCCGGAGTCGAACCAGACCGTCATCTTTTACCAAGTGGTGAAAGCCTTCTCGACGCAGCCATGAAACCAACACGGATTTACGTGAAGTCAGTCCGCGAAGCAATGGCAACCGGTGGCGTGACCGGTGCGGTGCACATCACCGGCGGTGGCTTCCAAGAGAATCTGCCCCGCTCGTTTGGCGACTCACTGAGCGCGCACATCGACCTCGACAATTGGCAGCGGCCTGAGATTTTCACCTGGCTGGATCAAGCCGGCGATGTCGGAGCCGATGAAATGCTTCGGACGTTTAACTGCGGCATCGGATTTGCTTTGTTTGTGTCACCAGGACGCGAGGCGGACGTGATGAGTGCGCTGACCCAAGCCGGAGAAACGCCCAAGATCATCGGTGAGATCCGACCACGGACCGGTGACGCCGTCACCTTCTCAGGGGCCTTTGCCTGATGCGAGTGGTCTGCCTGATTTCAGGCGGCGGCACCAACTTGCAATCGCTCATCGACTGGGAGCGCCAAGGCCTCTTGGGGACTGCCACGCTGGTGGGCGTGGTCTCCAACCAGGCCGATGCCTTCGGACTCGTCCGCGCCCAAGAATCCGGCATTCCCACTCAAGTCCTGTCGCACCGGAACTTCGCCGACCGCGACAGTTTTGACCAAGCACTGATCGAAACCATCGATCGATTCCAACCGGATTTGGTCGTGCTCGCTGGCTTTATGCGGATTCTATCGGCCGGTTTTGTTCGTCACTACCAAGACCGATTAATCAACGTCCATCCCTCCTTGCTTCCCAAGTACAAAGGGCTGGATACCCATAAACGGGCACTGGAGGCGGGCGATACCGTCGCCGGCGCGACCGTGCACTGGGTGACTGAGGCACTCGACTCAGGCGCCATTATCCGACAGGTTGAGGTCCCGATCCTTGAAGAGGACACCGAAGAGGACTTGAAAGCGCGTGTTCTGACGGCAGAACATACACTGTATCCTTCGGTGGTTCGTGATTTGTCTTTGGGAGTTATTCGACCGTGAGATCTTGTCTAGCTTGGGTGTGTCTCTCGCTGTCTTCGATGGCATCGGCCATGGAATACACCGCCACCTACGACATGATTTGGAGCGTTGGCATTCGTTTGAATACCGAAGCCACCGAGACGTTGACCCAGACGGGCGACACCTGGACCATGGAACTCGATGCCCGTGCGAGCATCGGTTCTGCCACAGAAACCACCAATCTGTTATTCGATGCCAACACCGGCTGGACACCGCTCGACTACAGCTATACTCAGACCGTATTAGGACGTACCAGTGGACGCCACTTCCGCTTCAACTGGAACAAATCGTCGCTGAGCCGACTGCACCAGCCAGAGAATCCTGATCTGACCCTAAGCGACGACACCCTGGATCCACTGGGATTTCGATTGCAACTGGCCCATCAGCTGAAAACCGACGGACGCGTCCCAACTGAAATTACACTGATCGATGGCGACGGGGTAAAAACCCGACAGATCGCATCCGCCGGCACTGAACAGATCACGATTCCTTACGGCTCAATCACGGCAGAAAAATTCACGTTGGTGGAGTCGGATCCTGACCGCTCATTTGAATTTTGGCTCGCGCCGGAACTGAATTATCAGCTCGTCAAGCTGGATAAGCGCGACGGTCGAAAACGCTTGGCATTGACGCTCAAGTCTTACGTGGAAGGGACGCCCTGATTCGAGGGACACATGCGATCAGGTACCTACCGATCGATCCATGACATCGATGCAGCCGCCTGGGATCGACTCAACCCAAGTCGATTTCCCGGACTGTTGCACGGATTTTTATCGTCTTTAGAAGATTCAGGGAGTGTCGGCGAAGGCACCGGGTGGCTTCCGCTCTATGCCACCTGTGAAGACGAATCGGGCACGCTGTTGGGTGGCATGGTGACCTATCTTAAGGACGAGTCCTACGGCGAGTACGTATTTGATTGGGCGTGGGCCGATGCCTACCATCGACACGGTCTGCCCTACTACCCGAAACGCGTCACGGCGGTTCCCTTCACCCCGTCCACGGGACCGCGAGTATTGGTGCTCGACCCCAACCAAGCCTCGGAAATTACCACGCAACTTTGTCAGGCCATCCAAGCCCAAGGTCCGGACGTCTCGAGTTGGCATGTGTTGTTTCCAGACGACGCATCGATCGACGCTTTGCAAGGCTCAGGCCACTGGATGACACGACACGGGGTTCAGTTTCACTGGTTTAACGAGGACTTCTCGAGTTTTGACGACCATTTGGCTCGATTTACCTCCAAACGCCGCAAAGAGGCGCGACGCGAACGCCGGCGCGTGGCCGACCAAGGAATCACATTCGAACGACTCACCGGTCGTGAGCTCGATAAGCCGGCCCTGGAGACGCTGTATCACTGTTATCAGCGAACCTATGCTGTTCGAGGGCGATCTGGCTATTTAACCCCTGAGTTTTTCCAACTGGCCCAAGAGCGCATTCCCGACAGCATCCGAGTGGCCTTTGCCCGCTATGGCACTCAGCGAATCGCCATGTCATTTTGTTTTGAGGACGACACCACGCTCTACGGACGCTACTGGGGCGCCCTCGTTGACGTAGATTGCCTGCATTTTGAGACCTGTTTTCATCAATGGATTGAGTATGCGATTGAAAAAGGGCTGTCCCGCTTTGACCCAGGCGCCCAGGGCGAACACAAGATTGCGCGGGGATTTCAGCCCGTCCTTACCCAGAGTTTGCATCAGGTGTATCACCCGGAATTCGCTGCCGCCATCGGCGACTTTCTACGCCGAGAACAAAGACATATTGCCGAGTATTTGGCCGCCTGTGACGAAGCCACGCCCTTTAAGGCCCTGGAAAGTGAACTCGCCTTAGCTGCCAACCCCAGCAAATCGGCCCTTTAAGAGGCACTCCTGCCATTCAGACTCAAAGTCAGAATCGGCCACCAAGCCGCTGCCGAGTCCAAGCGTGACCGACTCGCCGTCCACCTCGAGCGTACGAATCGCCACCGACCAGGTGAAATCCCCTGACGGCTCCAGAAGTCCTAGACTGCCCGTGTAGAGACCGCGGGCATCGGCTTCGAGATCTTGGATTAACTGCAGTGCCTGCGCTTTGGGGGCTCCGATGACAGAGCCACAAGGAAACAACGCGGAGAGCATTGATACCAAGCCCTGATTCTCAGCCAATTCCGCCTCCACCGTTGAACTGACCTGATGCACTGATTTCAGCGACTGCGCGCTAAATAATGCCGGCACTGAGACCGAACCCGACACCGCCACCTGACTCAGATCGTTTCGAATCAAATCGACGATCATCAAATTTTCTGCCTGCATCTTTGGATCGTCGAGAAGCGTCTGCAACACCACCCTATCTTGGTTTGGGTCCGCATGCCGTGCAGCCGTTCCCTTCATCGGTTCCGCCCGGAGCCGTTGCCCTCGTTTGGCCAGAAATAGTTCGGGCGACCGCGACACAATCTGTCGAGCGCCAAAGTCGACAAATCCACCGTAGTGAGCGGGCTGGGTTTGGCCTGTCTGTTGGTACAGCGCCCAAGGGGACGCCTGCATGCGACCTCGCATCCGAAAGGTGTGATTGACCTGATAACACACTCCTTCGGCAATGGCCTCTTGAATGGCTGTAAATGCTTGCGCGTACGCACCGCGATCGGGCGACTCCCACAGGGGCCAGGGGGTATTAGCCGGCGCCTCCCCCACCGTTAACGCCTGCGGCGGGGTCTGAAATAACCAGGCTTCTAATAAGGGCACACTGTGATGGCGCGCTTGAAAATGCTTAGGTCGAGTCATCAGGCAGTGCGCTGCCTCGAAATTCAGCGCCACCACTGCATAGGCACCTTGAGCGCAACGGGATTCGAGCTCGCTCAGCGTCTCAATAACCGCCTCCGGTGACTCAACACGAAGGTGCACACCCGGCTCGACCCAACCAAATGGGCAATCAAAGCCGCGGGAAAAACCGGCATCTAGACAAACGAGGGGACTCATGGCGCTCCTTTATCGGATGAAGCTCGTTATACTCGCATTTTTCAAACACTGTACATGGATCCGCAATGCGCACCACGCAACTCCTGCTTCCCACATTAAAAGAAGACCCCGTCGATACGGTCGTCATCAGCCATAAACTGATGCTCAGAGCGGGGATGATTCGCCAACTCGCATCCGGTCTCTACACCTGGTTGCCCTTGGGGTTACGCGTCCTTCGCAAGGTGGAGCGCATCGTCCGTGAAGAGATGAACAAAGCCGGCGCTCAGGAAATCTTGATGTCGGGCGTACAGCCGGCCGAATTATGGCAAGAATCGGGTCGCTGGAGCCAGTTCGGTCCGGAACTGTTGCGTTTAAAAGATCGCCACGAGCGCGATTTCTGCCTAGGGCCAACCCACGAAGAAGTGGTCACGGATGTGGTTCGGCGCGAAGTGAATTCCTACAAACAATTGCCGCTGAATCTGTACCAGATTCAAACCAAATTCCGTGATGAAGTCAGGCCTCGCTTCGGAGTGATGCGTTCACGTGAGTTCATCATGAAAGATGCCTACTCGTTCGATCTAACCGTCGATGGCATGAAAGCCAGCTATCAGGCGATGTACGACGCCTACTGTCGTGCCTTCGACCGATTTGGATTGAACTATCGCGCGGTCATGGCCGACTCAGGCGCAATTGGTGGATCTGGCTCGCAAGAATTCCATGTCCTGGCCGATTCCGGTGAAGATGACATCGTGTTCTCCACCGGCTCAGATCTCGCCGCCAACATCGAAAAAGCCGAGTGCATTGCCGAAGGCGAACGGGCTGCGCCCACCGAAACCCTCCGTCGTGTTGAGACACCCACTCAGAAAACCATCGAAGCCTTGGTCGCTGATTTTGATTTGCCGATTGAGAAGACAGTGAAAACACTGATTGTGAAAGCCTCCGAGGCGATCGATGCCGACTTTGTGGCGCTGATCATTCGGGGGGATCACACCCTCAATGAAATCAAGGCCGAAAATCATCCCTCCGTTGCGAGCCCACTGACCTTTGCCACCGAAGCCGAAGTCAAGGCGGTCATGGGCGCAGGCCCGGGTTCGCTCGGCCCCATTGACTGTCCGATTCCGGTAATCGGTGACCGCCAAGTTAGCATCTGTTCAGATTTTGGTGCAGGTGCCAACGAAGACGGCTGGCATTACTTCGGCATCAACTGGGGCCGAGATTGCCCAGAACCTGAGTGGGCCGATTTACGAAATGCAGTCGAAGGCGATCAAGCCCCTGATGGTTCAGGCACCTACCAGATCCGTCGGGGCATCGAAGTGGGTCACGTGTTCCAGCTGGGGCAAAAGTACTCCGAGGCCATGGGCGCGACGGTATTGGATGAAAACGGGAAGCAAGCCACGCTCTATATGGGCTGTTATGGCATCGGTATCACGCGAATCGTGGCCGCGGCGATCGAACAGCGCCACGACGACCGAGGCATCTGCTGGCCGAAATCCTTAGCGCCCTTTGATGTGTGCATTGTACCCATCGGAGGCAACAAAAACCCAGAGGTTGACCGCCAGGCCGAGACCATCAAAGAGGCGCTTGAAGCGGCAGGCCATGAGGTCTTACTCGATGACCGAAACTTAGGCCCTGGGGTACGGTTTGCTGACATGGATTTGATCGGGATTCCGGTGCGCATTGTGATCAGTGACAAAACCCTTAAAGACAACGAAGCCGAACTCAAAATCCGAACCGAAAGTGAGGCCGAGCGCGTGGCTCTGGCTGAACTGGTCGCACGCGTGGGTGCACTCTGATGGCATCGGTTCTGATTCTTTTCTACTCCCGGACCGGTCATGTGGCGTCTTTAGCCGAGGCCATCGCGCAGGGCGTTGAGTCTGAAGGCGGCACGTCCGTGCTTCGGACGGTCCCGCCGTATACCCCGGAGTACAATGAAGCGAAGGGATCGAACCTCGAGAGCCCCGAGGGCTACCTCTATGCCAGTAAGGACGATCTAAGAGAGGCAGACGCACTGGCGCTCGGCTCCCCATCACGGTTTGGGACCATGGCAGCTCCCTTGAAGGGATTCTTAGAAACCACCTCGGATTTGTGGTTGTCCGGCGCCATGATCGATAAGCCGGCGGCTGTGTTTGCCAGCGCGTCTTCGCTGCACGGCGGCCACGAAGCCGTATTGCAGTCCATGATGACCCCCTTATTGCATCACGGCATGCTGGTCATGGGCTGCCCCTATACCGACCCAGGGCTGGCCGCGACCGAAGGCGGCGGCACGCCATATGGACCCACACACCTTGATGCCGACACACTCCGTGCCCATGAAGAAGGCATGGCGGTGCGACTGGGCGCCCGACTGGCACGATGGGCACAAAAGCATGACTGATTCTGAACAGACCTTCCTTTCACGCAAGCGGCAGTGGTTTCAATGGCTGCGCGCCTCGCTCATCGCGTTGATCGCGCTTCGTGTGTCAGGCATTTGGCTGTTAGAACCGGCGCCGGCGCTTTCAGGTGCACTGGGATTGACGCTGATTCTTGTGGCCTTCATCTGGCCCGTCCTTAAGCAAGATTTAAAAAGCGCGCTGTGGCTGAGCTTTGTCTCGTGCCTGTTTTTCACCATCGGGGTGTTAAATGCGATGACCGAGGGTCGGATGGTATTCGGTTTGGTCGAATCCATCTTGGCGGCCATCGTCTTCACCAGCGCGATGTTCTTTTCAAGAAATGGTTACAAAGCCTTAGAAGCTAGAGCCACAGCGACGCCGCAATAGTCCACATCAAGACACCGATGGCCAGGTCTAGAATTTGCCAAGCCCGCGGCTTGGCAAACAGCGGTCTCAACCACCGTGCACCGTAACCGAGCGAGATAAACCAAACCCAACTGGCCATCACGGCGCCCACTGCAAAGGCGCCCCGGTCCTCGCCGTATTGCGCACCCAACCCACCGACCAACACCAAAGTGTCCAAATACATGTGCGGGTTTAGCAAGGTGACCAGCGCAACCGCAGCCAAAGCAGGCCAAAAACGCGTGACCGCCCTACCTTCTGCACCTAAAGCCTTTTCCGTGGCGGCCGATTTAAAGCAGAGTGCGCCGTACACCAACAGAAAAAGCGAGCCGCCCAGACGGGCCACAAACTCGGCACTCGGCCACCATTGAATTAACGCCGACATGCCAAACACACCGGCGGTCATCAAAATACTGTCGACGGCGATGCAAAAAGCCACAGAGACCGTGACCTGTTGTCCTGCGATGCCCTGACGCAACACGTGGGCATTTTGCGCCCCGATCGCTGCGATCAACCCAAGAGAGACCACAAAGCCCGACATCATGACAGAGAAGTTGATCAAAAAGACCCCTTTTGTGACCGATATTGGATAATTG
>CBFHVZ010000017.1:0-25407 GCA_965659195.1 Litorivicinaceae bacterium | reverse complement strand
CACGAACACGACCATGACTCACACAAACACGAACATGACCATGGGGAGTTTGATGCACACATTTGGCTCGACCCAAATAATGCATCTTTGATCGTTGAGAACATCACGGCGGTTCTAACCGAGCTAGACCCCAAAAATGGGCCTCGCTACCTTGCTAACGCGGATAATACGCGCAAACGTATCGACGAAATGGTCGTTCAGATCCAACAAAAAGTATCTGATATCGACAACACCGGATTCATCGTTTTTCACGATGCCTACCAGTATTTTGAGCGTCGATTTGGAATCAATGCGGCAGGCTCTATAACGGTTTCACCCGAAGTCATCCCGGGTGCCAAACGAATTTCTGAACTTCGCCAAAAAGTTAAGGATGCCAAAGCGACTTGCGTGATGTCCGAGCCTCAATTTGAACCTCAGATTGTGCAGGTCATTACCGAAGGCACTTCGGCAAAATCGGGCGTAATGGATCCGCTAGGTGCCGAGCTGAATGAGGGACCCGGGCTCTATTTTGAACTAATGCACACAATGGCGAATTCGTTGAACAACTGTCTGAGCCGTTGAGATATGCGTTACGTCTCATTTGAGGCCGACAGCTGCGCCAGCTCAGATTCGATAACCGATCTAAACCATTGTTGATCTGGCTTCACATCACTTCGATAGTGCCAAGCCATCATAATGTGAGACTTGGCTTGAGCGAGGGGGTGCCGGTATACCTCGAGGTCATACAGTCGCGCAAAATCCAACGCGGTTAGCGCAGGCACAGTTGCCAACAGATCTGACGATGCCACTAAGCGTGCTAGACCATGGAATGTCGATGTGGTCTGCGCAATATATCGTTTATGCCCTTTTTGACCCAAGGCCTCGTCCACCCAAGTTGAGGTTTCCCCACTGGGTGAATAAAGGGCATGGTGGCTACCGCAATAGAGATCAAAGGGAATGACATCCCCCGATTTAATCCCTGCACGACTCAAAACGGGGTGATGACGTGTCGCCAGTACCTTAAACGAACTCACGAATACTTCTTTAGCACGCATCCAGCTCGGAACAGGTAACGATAAAAATAAAATGAGATCCGTCTTAAATCGCTCCAGAGATTGCAAATGGTCTTTGGCATCTAGGGGCATCAATTGTAACCGCGCGCGCGGTGCATCACGTCGAAAGCGCTCCCCCAGCTTAGGCATCAAAAAATCCGCAAAATAATCAGAAGCTGAAAAGCGAAACGTCCGCTGTGTAGTCAGCGGATCGAATTCGACCGATGGCTCAAGGACTGCTTCCATTCGGGCCAGAACGTCATTCAGGTCTTCTTCGAGCGTCAACGCAAAAGCAGTGGGTTCGAGACCTCGCCCCACACGCTCAAATAGTGGGTCGCCTAGGCTGTGACGGAGCCGGCCTAAAGCGGACGACACCGCAGGCTGTGACATGTGTAGCCGAGTCGCCGCCGATACCGTAGACCGCTCAATCAACAGTGCCTGCAGAACTTTCAGAAGGTTTAAATCAAAGTTTTTAAAATTCATAAAACGAATAATAAGTATCAGGTCTATCTATTTAAACAATTGAACCAAAATCGAGAAACTCTCAGACATAGATCAACTGATAATTCACTCAACCGAGAGGCACCCCACATGTCCCACCCACGTATGAATATTTATGGATTCCCACACAAAGGCTTGAGAAACGCGCTTGGGCAATGGCAGTTTCAAGCTTCCAAGCTCGATATCACGCATGAGTCCGAAGTGCGCTCGTTTCAGGCCTTATCAGAAGCCGTTTGCCTGCTTTTAAATTTGCACCAGCAAGCGGAAGACGAAGTCGTTCTGCCTGAAATTGAGGCTCGAGTGCCCGCCGCAACCGAGCACAACAGCCGCGAACATGACCGTCTCCATAAAATGTTAGAGGACATCCAGGTATCCGCGCAGACACTATCGGCTGGCGGTTCCCCAGCGCAAACCACTAGCCTCGCCGCATCCATCGATTTGTTCATCGCGCATTACTTGCTGCACATGGCGGAAGAAGAGACTGAGATGAACGATGTGATCTGGGCCAACTTCAGCGATGATGAGCTCATGGGATGGCAAGAAGCTATCATGGCCAAGCTCTCTCCCGAGCAGAAGATGCTTTGGTTCAAATACATCATTCCCGCACTCAATCCGTTTGAGCGACAGCTGATGCTGGGCAATGTACGGGCCAATGCGCCGGCAGAGTCCTACGACGCCATTCTCACGATGTTAGAGACTGTAATGCCGGCGCATGAAATTGAGCCACTAAAACAGACGACGCATTGAGGAGGAAGACACAAATGAATCACGCCTCAGTATCACGACGTACGTTCTTAAAGCTCACCGGCGCTTTGGCATCGACCGCTGCTTTCGGAGCCACGGCATCGCGCGGTGACGCAATCACCCCGAAAGGCCCTGTACTCCTAAAAAATGCCACCCTGATTACGATGGAGCCGAACGTAGATCCATTTATCGGCGATTTATTAATTCAGGGGGATCGGATCGCTGATATTGGAAAGGGAATCTCAGCACCTCCAGGTGCCGAGATCATCGACTGTTCTCATAAAACTGTGATACCCGGCTTCGTCGATACCCATCACCACATGTGGCAAGGAATTTTTCGAAACCAGGCGCCTGACGAGATGTTGAATGACTACTTCACGCGGTTCTTGGTGCCAACCTCGCCCAAAATTACCGACGACGACGTGTATCTTGGCAATCGTTTGTCGGCTCTGGCAGCCCTTAATGCCGGCATCACGCAAACACTGGATTGGTCTCATATCACGAATTCACCTGCCCATGCGGACGCTGCGATTGCAGGACTTCGCGCCAGTAAGACCAGAGCAGTCTTCGCATTTAGCACAAGCATGAACTTTCAAGGGCCGGGCGAGAACCCGTATCCGATGGATATATTTCGAATTCGTAAGGAGCATTTCAGCACCTCCAACGATCGAATTACGCTGGCTCTCGGTGCTATGGGGCCTGAGTTCGCTGGACGGACGCAGGAAGAAGCGATCCAAAACGCTGTGGGCGAATGGAGTATCGCACGTCATCCCGATGTCCAAGCTCGAATTTCGGTCCACACCGGAGTTGGTGCGGGTGGATCGAGAGAACCCGTAAAGCGACTTGCGGAAGCACTCAAGGTCGCCGGACATCAAGGGTTAGGCGAGGACACCACCTACATCCATTGCGTGCGCTTAAGTGATGAAGAGCTGCGGATGATTATCGAATCGGGCGGCTCCATGTCCTTAGCCATTCCAATTGCCATGCAAATGGGTATGGGACTTCCGCCCGTTGAGCGGATTCGGAAAATCGATCCTGATTACCGATACAGTCTGAGCATTGATGTTCAAACCAATCAGAGTGGCGACATGTTTTCGAAAATGCGCGCTCTTTTTCAGTTGCAGCGGGCGCTGAGAACTGCCGCGGATCCGGAGCTCTGCCAATTCACATTTTTCCAAGATCCGGATGCGTGTCGAGATGGCATGATTACGGCACGAGAAACGTTGGCATCGGCGACTGTGGAAGGCGCTCGGGCCAATGGCTTACTCGACAGCACCGGCACGCTGACCGTAGGCAAACAAGCCGACATCGTGATGTTAAAGAACGACTCCATCAACGTCGCTCCCATGAATGATCCGATCGGACAGGTCGTGCAGGCCATGGACACGAGTAACGTAGAGACCGTATTTGTCGCTGGCGAGAAGGTCAAAGAAAATGGGCAACTACTTGGCGTCGATATAGACAAATTAGTCGCCGAGGCCAGAGCGGCCCGAGAGCGTATTTTGGCCAATCCCTAAAGAACCGGTCGATCAAGCATGCTCAACGCTTGATCGACCGAGTCTAAAAGACGATTGGATAAGCCGGTTAGAGACGTTCCATAAAAATTGTGACCTCGGCCACATCGAAACCGAATTTTTGAAGATAGGAGCGGTTAAACAGTCGGCTCTCATCTAAGGCCCAAAACCAATCGGAAAATTGGACCCTGATCATCCGCTCACCCACCGGAATATCCATTTCATATTGCCAATGAAAGGCGTTGCCGAAGGACTGGCCGTTAGCCAATCCGGAAATGTCGCCCGCAGACCCGGAATAACCGCCATCATCTCGTTTTTCAATCACCCAAGTTCGAGTTTTAGGCCCCTCTCCAATCGCGTATTCAAAGGTTTCGTCTAAAATCAGCTGATTCCCTTCCATCCGACCGTCAATATCGACTATAAATCGTTGGACCAACTCGCCGTCGCGGCCTTGCACCAATCCCCACGCCCTGACCGGCCCATCAAAAAACGCAAACAAATCGAATTTCGGTTCAACACGCTGATAGCGCCCGCCTTCAAGATGCGTTGCGCAACCCGTCAGAGCGATCGCACAGAGCAACACCCAACCCCTAAACCCATGTTTCATTGTGACAATCCTAATAACTTCGCCCGAAGCTCCGGGCGCGAGGTGGTCTCTGACAACCAAATATCAAAAAAGGCGCGGGCCAATCCAAGGTCCGACAGTGAGCCAATCCAAGCATCATTTAAGTAAAACGACGCCCCGGTTTCGGGGTCAAACACACCGACCAATTGATCACTCGGCTGCACATCCTTAAAAATGCCAGCCAAAGCTGAGTGCCAATCTTCAGCCTTTTCCTTGGACAGCATGGTGACGCGTTCGATTTCATTGATGGAGTGAGACACGATGTCATCTGCTGACACTGCCCTTCGGTAATTGATCATTAAACGAAACCCTTGATCAGGACGATACAACCCAGAATCCGAATACAACCGGGCGTCGTAGATATCCCAAAACAAAATCGAAAGCGTGCCCTGACCGACGAGGATTCCTGGCTCCCCAGAATCACTGGACGCATGACTGCCTCCACCAAAGACCATGGCCGCAGCAAAAATACAGAAGTGAATGGTTTGGATTGGGCCGGATTTCATAGGTCTCCTCTCACTCTCTCTAATTGCGTGGGGGCACTACGGTCATTTTTCATCAATGATCGACTCCGAGATCAAGGCAAAAAAAAGCCGGGGAACCCCCGGCTTTCTTCACAGAGTCATCGGGAATCACTGCTGCGATACAAACAGTACCAATGACTCGATATCTTCTGCTGACAGCATTTGACCATACGCTGGCATGACGCCCACGCCGTTGGTCACTGCCAATCGAACCGCTTCGGCAGTCGGTTTCAAATCATCCAGATTCGGACCCACCATGCCGTTACTGCCCGCTTTGGAATAGGTATGACATACCGCGCATGGTGGCGCAGCCTGCTGAGTAAACAGTGCTTTCCCGCGCTCAGCATCGGCTGCCTGAGAGACGGCTGCACTCATACAAAATGCGCCGGCCACTGCCGACAAAATGACCTTTTTCATTGTTTCCATCCTTAAATAAAAAGGGTGCGGCCACAAAGCCACACCCTCAGTGGGTTAGTCATTAAACCCGAACGGACACGCCGTGATCTTCCCACCCGTTGTGGGCATATCCACGCTCGTTCTCAACGCGCTCACGCGGCTGAGTGTTGCCGTTGACGTCAGTCGCACGAGACACAATGCGGTTCTCGCCAGACTTCAGGTTTGCCTTAAAGACAAATGGACGCCATGCGTATGGTCCCAAGTCTGGACCTACCAGCTGCGCCATTTCCCACGTCTTACCATCGTCCATCGACACTTCAACCTTATCGATTGAGGTGACACCGCCGAAGGCCACACCGTAAATCAGGTTGTCGCCAGCGCGTGCCTGCTCCAACGGCATGGTGATCCACGATTTGACGTTCATTTCCCACATTGAAGGCTGGTCTGGAGAACCCTTCATACCCACCTCACGCACGCGGTACCCAGACGCCTGGATTTTCGCTTCTGTTTGATTCTCAGTCATGGCAACGCGCTTCACGTACTTCACGTTGTTTACGCCGTAGTAGCCAGGAACAACGAGACGCAATGGGCCGCCGTGAGTGACATCCAAAGGCTGGTCGTTCATTTCCCACGCGAGGATCGCGCTTTCCATTGCCTTCAAAGGCACAGAACGCTCAACCATCACTGTCTTCGGATCGATGCCCGCAGGGATTTCTTCACCACCGGTACCGGTGATGTAGCGCATACCGCTGACCGATCCGCCGAGGCTCTCGATCACTGTCTTCAAAGGAACACCGGTCCACAATACACAGCCGGCTGCGCCGACTGACCACTGCGTACCTGCCGCTTTGTGCGGGAAGAAGGCACGGCCGTTGCCTGAACACTGCAGGACAGAGGCCACTGTGGTTGAACCCATCGCTTTCAGATCAGCCACAGTCAATGTACGAGGATTCTTTACGCCTTCAAACGACACTTCCCAAACATCAGGGTTGGCTGTGATGGACGCATCAGGAGCTGGCAAATTGTTACGAACGAACAAGGTCCGAGCTGGCGTTACCACACCGCTTCGGATTGCACCACGGACCGTTTCCATGGTGTTCGCACTGTGAATGATGAGATCTTCAACACGCTTCCAGCTAGCAAACGCAGGCACTTCACGCTGCGTGGATGCAAAGGCAGCCGGTGACATCTGCAAAAGACCTAGGGCAGCCGCCGCACCGGCACCGCCTTTCAACATGACCCGACGCGCGGGATTATCAAGAGTGTTCTTTGGCTCGGGAATCATTTCCGTCGACATGGTACGTACCTCCAAAATCTGTTTTTTAGAAGCAGCTTCGATCCATGAATGCTGTTTGAGACCAAAGTAGACCCAAGAAATTGAGGCAGGTCAAGACATTCGCATATGCTTAGACCGTTTATTTATATGACGCCTAGGTCAAGGTCCAATAGCGGAGCATGTTGTTGCGCTCCATACACATCGGTTTCACCCAAAGCACCGGAGCTTCGAGGGCGCTTTATAGTGATCTTAATCGCCAAGGCCGGCTGGAAATTAACGACGGATATCACCTGCCCCACATCGATTCCATACACAGAGGCAAACGCCTCTGGCGACAATGCACCGGACTCAACCACACGCTGATAGTCGGCATCGGAGGCAAACAACACATCAAATGTCAGCTCGAAAGGTCCGGCATTTTTCGACCGTATCACCGAAGCAATGTCTTTCAGTTTCATGCGCCCGCTCCCAGTGTCATGAGCCGTATCGGAAAAGGAGCAAGTGGATCATCAATCGCCATGAGGTGATAGGCACTAAACTCATACACCGCACCTTGAGGCACATCCGACGGTGAATACGGAAACGCTAAATTACCTGCCGTTGATAGCCGGCCAGGGTATCCAATATGCAACAGGGTCGATCGCACGAATGCGCATATCGTATCGGCCAGTGACTGGGACTTTGCTGTCACCTCGATGATGAGTCCAACTTCATGAGGTACCCGGTGACGCTCTGGCTCTAGGGCACCCATAACACCGTCACGGCCATAACACCGGAACAGGATCGCGACATCGGCTGGGTCAATGTGAGCAAAGTTTTCAAAGGTTTTGTCGCGAGCGTCTGCCAGAATTTGATCCAATGAGGCGATGAAATCAGGTGAACGCACGCCCGCAATAGACAAAGTTCGGTACCCCACCAAGTGGGCGCCCTCTAACTTAACTGTGTAAGAGTACTCCCGATGCAACCGAGTACCAGAGACACGCACTCGCCCGTCACCTGCCGGCTCGAACTGACAATCACTGAGGTCCAATGTGCCTCCCGGTCCCGGCAAAGATCGAGGGTCACTTTTCTCATACAGCGTATGCGCAGCCACCGAGGTGACAGTGCATTGCCGAGCAGGGTTTAAGGGTTCTAATACAAAGCCCGTGTGGTCGAGCACGCCGAGCATGCAGTCCGAGCCGCTACCTGGGGAGGCAGCAATGGCCGCACACTCCAAGATTTTTCCCATATGCAAAGCCAAAGCTTCGGGAAATCCGGCACGAATGGGCACGGCCGCAAACACCACAGGGTCATAGCAACGGCCTGCCACGACGATTTCAGCTCCCTGCTCCAGGGCCTCGATGACCGGCTCAACACCCATCTGCGCGACCAAGTGGGTGGAATCAGAAATCAGTGCCTCGGTTAATTCAAATACCGGGCCCAACGGCTGAATCCGCCCGTGATCTAATGCCGCTGACACCTCAGTTCGATCTTGGTCTGCTTCAATCATCGCAACCCGTGCTTTGAGGCCGAGCTCAGACAGGACCGCCTCCACTAAAGACACGCAGCCAATAAGATGCGGCTTGGCCCCCGCCCCTCCGGCCGAACCAATCAGCAATGGAATCCCCCGGTCGAGTGCGGCTGCGATTAAATAACGCAAATCCCGTTTCACGGCATCGGGATCAGTAAAGGATTTGCCAGAACCCAAATAATAAGGACCTGGATCGGTGGATCCGGCATCAACTGCAATCACATCGGGCATGCGAGCCAAGCCGGCTTCAAATGAAGCTTCCGGAAAACCGTAGCCCAAGATTGCGGTTGGCGCCAACACAGTGATGGTTGCGCTCATTATTGTTATCCGCTGTCTCTTTGCCTCAATGTACGATGATTACCTGGCTTATTGAAGTCTCGAGGTCAATCAAGGGGTTAGACACCGACCGCGCGCGCTAGCAATTGCTGATGGAATCGCTTGGCGACAGGCGATAGACGCCGTGATTTTGGGTACACCACGTGCCAGGCCGACTGAATCGGAAACCCCGATATTTCGAGCTGCACCAGGCCGCCATCGGCTGGATTGGGCGGCAACGCGTGTTGTGACACCACCCCCAGCCCTAAACCGGCCGCGACGGCTTCTTTGACTGCTTCATTACTGCCAAGCTCCATACGGATGTCCGGCCGGATATTTAGTGCCGCGAAGGCCTGTTCGACCGCCATGCGGGTACCCGAGCCCATTTCTCGCAAAATGAAACGTTGCTTGGCGAGCTCACTCAAAGACGCCGGCAGATCCTTCGTCGAACCGGTATTAGGCGCGATCAACACCAAGTCATTTTTCATAAAGACGTGATCTGAGAGCGCCATTCCTGACGGCGGCATGGACATGACATACAGATCATCGGCGTGCTGCTTCAGCCGAGCCAACACGCCATCCCGATTCAAAATCTGCAACGACACTTCGATGCCAGGAAATTCTTCACAAAACGCACCAACCCAGCGCGGAATAAAATATTTCGCGGTACTGACCGCCGCGATCTTTAATCGGCCCCGACTGAGGCCGGCGACCTGGTCTCGAACCTGCTCGAACTCCTCAAGCCGATCGATGATATCCCCTGCCGCGGCTGCAAGCTCAAGCCCCAATTCCGTCATCTGCACACGACGAGAGACCAAGTGATAAATCGGAAACCCAACCGCGGACGCGACGTCTTTTAACTGATCCGAGGCGGTCGGCTGAGTGATATGCATCCGATCCGCAGCCCGACTGACACTCCCTGTTTCGGCCAGCGCCCGAACCAACCGCAGTTGCTTAAAGGTTAAGTTCATAGGTTTTAACCAATATAAAAATACTAATAAATCGATTTTACACGATTTATTAACGAACCTAGCATCCACACAACTCGTTGTCAGGAACTGTTGCGATGCAAATCTTTGTCGACCCCGCTTTGTTATTTTTTGTATTTGGTGTCTTTGCCGGCGCAATTCGATCCAATCTCGAAATCCCCCGCTCGATCGCTAAGTTTTTATCGTTGTATTTATTAATGGCACTTGGCTTAAAGGGTGGTTTTGCACTGGCCAATAGCGGACTCAATATTGAGATTGCCATCAGCCTAGCCATCGCAGTTGCCATGTCCTTCATTGTGCCGGCACTTGGCTACCGCTGGTTGCGCTCGCGCTGCTCTCCGTTTGATGCAGCCGCGGTCGCGGCCTCGTTCGGATCGGTGAGCGCTGTGACCTTCGTCACCGCCATGCAATACCTCGATCAACAGGGGATTGGCGCCAACGGCTATATGGCGATCGCACTTGTGATCATGGAATCACCAGCCATCATCATGGCGGTCTTGCTCGCCAACCTACTCCGCCAGAGTACGGGACAGTCAACCCAGGGACCCTCGATCAAAAGCGTTCTGCATGAGTCCTTTACAGACGGTGCGCACCTTCTGCTCATCGCGGCCATGGTGATAGGGTTTGTGACCGGAGACCAGGGTGAGGCCGTGATGCAACCGTTCTCGGGCGACCTGTTCAAAGGGATGCTTGCATTCTTCTTACTCGACATGGGGCTTTTGGTGGCCAAAAACTTTAGAGCCGCTCGGCAAAACTCTGCGCCCCTGATTGTGTACGCGAGTGTCAGCCCCGTTGTGCATGCCACGATCGCACTCTTATTGTGCGGGCTGCTGAACGTATCACTGTCAGATACGGTGATGCTGATGGTGTTGGCCGCCAGCGCCTCCTATATCGTCGTGCCTGCCGTCTTGAGAGAAGCCATACCGGAAGCCAATCCGTCGATCTATTTTGGCTTATCGATCGGTCTGACATTCCCGCTGAATATTGTAATCGGAATTCCGTTGTACACCCTGATGGCGCAGTGGTGGCTCGGCAGCTAGTGCCGGGCCCTCGGTTAAAACACCTTGCCTCGCGCAGACACCGGCCAGACGGTTTCAACGATTCCACCCCGCACACCGACGTACCAGTCGTGCAAATTGCAGGTGGGATCGCAATGGCCAGGGATCAGACGTAGCTTGTCATTGATGTTCAGACGCGAATGCGGATCCCGAATGATCCCGTGCTCGTCATTGCACTTAATGAACTCCAAATCATCGCAGTCAAAGATCTGTGGTAACCCACTGTCCACCGATTGCACTTTGAGGCCTGCATCGCAGATTGCCTGAGCAGGCTGCGCCTGACTCATAATCGAGGTCACTAAAAACAAGGCGTTTTCAAAAGATCCGCGATCGAGCCGTTCGCCCGAGGCCTCTCGAACTTCGCCGTAGTCAGCGTCCATAAAGGCATAGGACCCGCATTGAAGTTCGTTATAAACACCAGACTCGGCTTCGAATGGGAACGAGCCGGTCCCACCACCGCCTACGATATCGCAAGAAAGCCCCTCGGACTCGAGCGCCAAAACAACCGACTTCGTTTTATTGATCACCGCCTCCATCTCGCGTTGGCGTGCATCATAGGATCGGATGTGCTGAGCTCCCCCGTGATATGCCTGCACACCGGAGAAGCGAAGCCCCTCGGCTTGATCGATCGCGCGCGCGATATGCACCGCTTCGTCAACGCCGGTCACACCACACCGTTTCGCACCGCAATCGATCTCGACCAAACACTCAAGCACGGTTCCAGCCGCCACCGACGCCATCGACAGCTCAGCGACATTCGCGAAGTCATCGACACAAACAATAACGCGCGCGCCGAGCTTCGGTAATTCAGCGAGCCGATGAATCTTCAGAGGGTCTCGCACCTGATTGGTGATCAGCACGTCAGTGATCCCGCCACGGATGAACACTTCGGCCTCACTGACTTTCTGACAGCAGATGCCACATGCCCCTCCAATGTCTAACTGGAGACGCGCAATATCGACCGACTTGTGCATCTTTCCATGCGCTCGAAACCGAATACCCCGAGCCTGGACAAAGACGGCTAGGGTCTTCAAGTTGCGCTCGAGCGCGTCTAGGTCAATCATCAAGCAGGGTGTCTGTATCTCAGCCTCCGCCATGCCGATCCGCGCCGGCACGTCGAAACCTACGAGTAACTCATCAAGGGTCTGTTTCATCCGTTGTAACTTATCTGCCTTTGCCTCAGAGTACGCTCAACGAGGCACGATCTGTTTTTATCATTTTGTGGTATTTAACGATGATCTTATCGCAGACTTTAAGGAACAATCTGTATGAGCGAAAACAAAACTCACATCTACCATGAGCGAGTCGAGGCGATTCGCAAAGTCATCTTAGAGGCTTGCGTGGAACATGACGTCACAAAAGAACAGCTCTTGTCGGATCTGCTCTTACTGGAAGACCTGCAAGAACATGACCTGAACCGGGACCACAAGCCGCTCGATTGAGTCCCAATCACGCCATTGAGTACCTACTACATAGAGGCCGGTGCCGCCCACGATACTGAGAAGAGGTTGCCTCCACAGCCAATGGAGGCAGAGCGTCACGGCCAAGGACATCGCGGTCAGTAGACCGTCCCCAACGCCTTCAAACGGCAAGGTCATCAGTCCATAGATCACCAGCACCGCCATCAATAAAGGCGGTAAATGCTGGCCCAAATAATGCACCCAGGGCCGATCAGCCAAGCCTTGCATGGCCACGAATGGAAGTGCACGCGTTAGAAAGGTCGCGGCCGCCATGACAATGAAAAAAACCCACAGTTCACTGGATGACATGTGCCCTCCGCTGCCAGAGAAGCGTGGCTAGTAAACAGAATACACACGCCGGCAACAGGAAATCAGAACCCAACCAGACCGCCAAACCCAAGGCAGCCCCGACTCCGCCCAACAGCAACTTCCATTCCGTCACACGCCGTAGCTGCTCAACCCAAAGCACTGCAAACAGGGCCACTAGGGCAAATTCGAACCCCGAGGCATCGAATGCCAACGCCGACTGCAACGCCGCGCCCAAAGCACAACCCAGCACCCAATAGCTTTGATTAAACGCAGTTAAATACCCGTAGTATGCATCCCCAGTCCCAGGCGCACCGACGGTTCGAGACGTCACCAATGCGTACGTCTCGTCAGTGAGCCCAAACATCAGATACCAACGAAGCCATCCGCGAGCGGGATAGCGGTTGAGCACCGACATCCCGTAAAAAATATGCCGCGCGTTTAAGAGGAAAGTGGCCAGAAAGGTTTCCACCAAACCTGCGCCCGCAGCGATGAGTGCGACCGCCAAAAATTGAGCCGAACCGGCATAGACCAACACCCCAGCGATCGGCGCGAACCACCAGGCATAGCCCAGAGTGGTAAAAAGCACGCCAAAGGCAATGCCCAAAGGCAAGTAGCCAAAAAATACCGGCGCTGAATCACGAAACGCCGCCGAGGCCGGATGCTGATCAGTCACGCTCTGCCAACCAGCCCCCAAGCTCGCGACGCACCATGTATTCCAGGAAGGTCATGCCCTCATCCGAGGCATTGAGGCAGTCCAGCGCGACGAGTGACTCACCGCCCGCCTCTTCGAAGGTTTCTTTTAACCCCATCGCGATTTCTTCAAGCGTCTCCACACAGTCTGAGTAAAACGCCGGGCTCACCACAGCGACCCGCTTAACGCCCTCATGACCGAGTGACTCAATCAGCTCATCCGCATAGGGTTGCAACCACTCTTTCGGACCAAACCGTGATTGGAAGGCCACCTTAAAGCGATCCTCTGGCCAACCCAGGGCTTCTCGAAGCAATCGCGCCGACTTTTGGCACATGCAGTGATAGGGGTCCCCCTTCAACAGATATTCTTTAGGGACACCATGGAAACTTGCCACCAGAACTTCAGGAGGCTCAGGCAAGGCATCAAGCTGCCGTTTCACAGAAGCTGCCAAGTGCGCAATGTACTGAGGGTCGTCATAAAACGGCGGGCTCACTCGAATCGTCGGCTGCCATCGCATCGCTTTCAGCGTGTCACCGATTTTATCCACCACAGACCCGGTGGTACTGGAGGCATACTGCGGATACAAAGGCACACACAAGATCTTCCAGCAGCCTTGGGCAAACATCTCATTGAGCACGGAAGGAATCGAGGGGTTGCCATAGCGCATCGCGTACTCAATATGCACAGGCTCATCGGCAAGGCGCGCCCTCAGCGCTTCGGTTTGCTCTCGGGTAATGGTCCGAAGCGGGGATTCGTCGAGTTCGTTGTTCCAAATCTCACGATAAGCCTTGGCTGACTTCGTGGGCCGGAAAGTCAAAATTGGCCCTTGTAAAATCAGTTGCCACAAAATTTTGGGCAGCTCCACCACGCGCTGATCACTGAGAAACTCGCCCAAATACCGGCGCATCGACCAGTAATCAAGTGCGTCTGGAGTACCCAGATTGATCAGTAGAATGCCTACTTTGGGCTGGGGGACCGGTGGGTGATCCTTTGGCAATGGCTGCATCAGCTCGGTTCTCTCTCAGTTAATTGGCTTAATAGTTTCAACAATAGTTCAGGATCTCGAGCACCGCAGGTTTCCCGCGCCGAGTGCATTGCCCACTGCGCACACCCAATATCGATTGTGTCGATCCCTAAACGACCCGCCGTAATCGGGCCGATGGTACTTCCACAGCCCAAATCACTCCGAGCTGAGAAGTATTGCAAGGGCACATCCGCTCGCTCAGCCGCCTGCTCAATCACACCCTGTGTCAGCGCGGTGGTGGCATATCTGTGGTTCGCATTCACTTTAACCACAGGTCCTTCGTTTAATAGCGGACGATGCCCTTCATCGTGACGTTGCGGGTAATTGGGGTGCACCCCATGCGCGTTATCAATCGAGATCATCAAGCTGTTAGCGCGTACGCGTTCAAATTCCGTATCGAGTGACACCCGACGCAACACGGATTCAAGGAATGGGCCGTCGGCACCCGAGGTGGAGACACTCCCCACCTCTTCGTGATCGTTCAAGACCACCATCACCCCTTCGGCCTGCTCTTGACGAACCAAGGCTTCAGTCGCGATGAAGCAACTCAGCAAATTATCCAGTCGTGCACTCATAACAAAGTCTCCATTGAGTCCACACACCGCGGCGCGCTCAATTGGATAGGCACACAATTCAAAGGCTGAAATCTCATCAACTGAGCGGTCCATTTCCACCGCCAACCACGACTTCAAATCAAGTACATCGGCGGCATCTGCTCTACCCAGAATCATCACCAGCTCGTCATGAGGATTTACTTTTCGACCACTGTTTGCCTCTCGATCCAGGTGGATCGCTAGGCTCGGAATCATACCCGCCGGCTCTTTGTAATCGAACAATTCAGAAATCACCGCCCCCTCATTGGCGATAGCCACACGGCCCGCTAAAGAGAGGTCACGGTCAAACCATGGGCCGTACAAGGCGCCGCCGTAGACTTCGAGCGCCGCTTGAAAATACCCGTGGCGCTTGATCAACGGAACGGGCCGGACCCGTAAATTGGGGCTATCAGTGTGCGCTCCGAATAAAGTCCAACCGACCACGTCCTGTGGCTGACGCCAGGCAATCAACGCCCCATCCGCCCGCGTGACAAAATACCCAACGCCAGACTCCAAGTGCCACGACGCGCGCTCATCTAACTGCACAAAACCCGCCTCTAGGAGCCGTTCAGACGCGGCCGCCACAGCATGCCAAGGCGTTGGGGAGCGATCTAAAAACTGCATCAACTGCCTAATCAGCAAAGACGGCGCTTCGGGTCTCAATTTATTTCTCCGGGGGTTGCGTTATCGTATCCTAGCAAGCATAACAGCATAACTAGGTTCGACAGAGGCAGGTCACAAGTTGTCACGACTGATATTTTCAAAAGCGTGTTCTGTAACAGTCAGCGTGACGATGGCGGCTATGGTGTGGGCAGGCGCCGCATCAGCCATCACGGTTACCCCGTCGGCCGATGAGCGACGCTTAGCCCAACTGATCACTGAAGAGCTCGATCGTCGCCACTTGGCATCAGACAAACTGTTCACACAACGTCGCCCTCTGGTCGGCTCAATGATCTTAGATGCGATTGATCCAAGCCGCTCTTTTCTGACCGAAGTCGACCTTGCACAATTAAATGCCAGTGATCTTCCGAAATCGATTGAGCAAGGCGACCTAGCCGATGCCTACCGGCTTTACGGTTTGATGCTCGACCGAACCGAAGCCCGGTTGGACCAATGGCTTGAGACCTTAGGCAAAGGGCCTGATGCACTGGATTTAACCGACAATGAGTTTCTTGAACTGAAAGATTCGGACTCACCTTGGCTGGCGACACCGGATGAATTGCCAGAGCTGTGGCGTCAACAGCTCGAAAACCAAGCGATCAATTTGTTGTTGGCCGATCGAGAGCCTGACGATGTGGTGAAAGCCCTCGTCCGTCGCTTTGAAAGCCAGAAAAATCGACTGGAACAAACGCGCCCACAAGACGTGTTTGAAGCCGTGATTAACGCCTATGCACGTGCGTACGATCCGCACACGAGTTATCTGCCACCCGCTGATAGTGAGACATTCAACATCAACATGTCACTGTCGCTTCAGGGCATCGGAGCGGTTTTACAGACCGAAGATGAATTTACCAAGATTGTGAGCCTGATTCCGGGTGGCCCAGCCGAGATGGATGGCCGACTGAAACCAGCTGATCGGATTTTAGGGGTTGGACAGGACAATGACCCGATCCAAGATGTGGTGGGGTGGCGCCTTGACGAAGTGGTGCAACTGATTCGTGGTCCCAAGGGCTCACAAGTCCGACTGGAGGTTCAATCAGGTGATGATGCACCCCATCGTGAAATCACCTTAATACGAGACCGCGTTCAACTCGAAGAGCAGTCGGCCAAACAAACGATTCTCGAAGTCGGCCCTGAAAATCGGAAGGTAGGCGTGATCACCATCCCCACCTTTTATTCCGACTTTGCCGCGAAGCAAGCAGGGGATCCAAATTACCGAAGCACAACCCGCGATGTCAGACGACTCTTATCCGAATTAACCGATGCCGGTGTCGAAGGGGTGGTAATCGATCTTCGCAACAACGGCGGCGGCTCGTTGCAGGAGGCGTACGAGCTCTTTGGACTATTTATCCGTCGCGGTCCGGTAGTTCAAATTCAAAGTGCAGGCGGCCGGACCGATGTGCGTGGTGATCGTGATCCCGAGATAGCATGGGATGGACCGATGACCGTGCTAGTCAATCGACTCAGCGCCTCGGCCAGCGAAATTTTCGCCGGTGCGGTTCAGGATTATGGCCGGGGTCTAGTACTCGGCTCGCAGACCTTTGGGAAAGGTACGGTGCAAGCCTTACTTCCTATGGAAGATGGGCAACTGAAATTGACCATCGCTAAGTTCTATCGAATTTCAGGCCTCTCAACACAGCATCAAGGCGTAGTGCCTGACATTGCCTTTCCATCGGCCTTTGATCCCACAGAAATTGGCGAAAGTGCATTAGACACTGCCCTGCCCTGGGATCAAATCCGCTCACTGCGTTACAACTTGCTGGATGTCCCATCGCTTCGCATCCCTGAGTTGGCAGAGCGTCATCAAGCGAGGATTGCCCGAGACCCAGATTTCGTAGCTCTTGTTGAACGGACCGAACGGGCGCTGACTCTTTCATCGGTGGATCGGCTGTCACTGCAACTCGCGGCTCGCGAAGCCGAGCGAGAGGCCAATAACGAGGCTGCGCTGGCGATCGAAAATGCGCGTCGTACCGCGCTTGGGTTGGAGCCTCTGGCGTCATTTAGTGAATTGGAAGCCTTATCCGCAGAAGATCCTGAGCCGAGTGAAGACGCTGTATTGATGGAGTCTGCGCGGATTCTGCTAGACGATATCGGACTCAGTCGCCGTCTCGCGGGACTCTAGGCGGGGGCACCATAGACAGGGGTGTGACGGTACCGGGTTTGCTGTCGCGAATGCGAGCCGGTCCGGTGTTTTCCACTTCATCGATTCGAATCACCGCATGCATCGGGATGTAGCTTCGCTTGACCCCTTGAAACTCAGCCTTCAATTTTTCTTCGGCAGGATCCACCAGAAGCCCGCTTCGTTCGCCAAAAACAAACTCTTCCACTTCAATGAAGCCATACAAGTCGCTGGAGTATATCTGGCGCGCAAAGACCTCATAGACCTTGTCTTGACTGACAAACTGAACACGGAAGGTTGGGTCGGGTGCTTTGGCCATGAATGATCCCTTAATCGAAGGCGCGAAAGTGTGGCGATCTTTACCCAAGGCGTCAAGAACACTCGTGCAATTTCAAGGACTTCGACGTATACTCGCGCGCCCTGAATACAAGGAGTTGGGATGACTGCAAAGCTCTTCATCAAGACCCATGGTTGTCAGATGAATGAATACGATTCTGATCGCATGGCGGACCTGTTGCGGGACAGCCATGCGCTGGCCGTGACCGATCAACCGGAAGATGCTGAAGTCATTTTGATCAACACCTGCTCCATCCGCGAAAAAGCCCAGGAGAAAGTCTTTTCTGAGCTTGGCCGGTATCGGGCGCTCAAAGAACAGAACCCCAACCTGATTATCGGCGTCGGCGGTTGCGTTGCGTCGCAAGAAGGTGAGGCGATTCGTGCCCGAGCCCCTTTTGTGGATTTGGTGTTCGGCCCACAAACCCTGCACCGGTTACCCGACATGCTTAAAGCTCGTCGTGAATTGGGGCAGCCACAGGTAGACATCAGTTTTCCAGAAATCGAAAAGTTCGATCGTTTGCCCGAACCTCGACTGGAAGGGCCGAGTGCGTACGTCAGTATCATGGAGGGATGCAGTAAGTACTGCACTTTCTGCGTGGTCCCGTACACCCGAGGCGAAGAGATCAGCCGCCCACTGACTCAGGTACTGGCCGAAGTTCTGGCCAATATTGAACAGGGTGCACGCGAAATTCATTTGCTAGGACAGAACGTCAACGCATACCGCGGTGAGACCGACGACGGCGATCACGCAGATCTCGCCGACCTTATCCGAATTGTGGCTGACATTCCGGAGGTCGAGCGCATCCGCTTCACCACCAGCCATCCGGTTGAGTTTTCAGATGCTCTCATTGAGTGTTTCGCGGATGTGCCTAAATTAGTCAGCCATCTTCACTTGCCGGTGCAATCTGGCTCAGACCGTATTCTGGCGGCAATGAAGCGAGGCCACACCGCCCTTGAATACAAGGCCAAGATTCGAAAAATCAAAGAAGCCAGACCGGGCATCAGTTTGTCGTCGGACTTCATCATTGGCTTCCCTGGCGAGACTGATGCCGACTTCCAAAAGACCATGGACCTCATTGAGACCGTTGGCTTTGACGTGAGTTTCAGCTTTATTTACTCCGCCCGACCCGGTACACCAGCCTCTGATTTGCCAGACGAGGTGCCGATGGAGACCAAGAAAGCACGCTTGGCCTCACTGCAGGCGCGAATTGGTCAACACGCTCAGTCGATCAGCCAAGGCATGGTCGGCACACGTCAAACTGTGCTGGTCACCGGTCCATCGAAGAAAGACCCCGGTGAGCTCTCCGGGCGCACCGAAAACAATCGGGTGGTCAACTTTAAATCAGACCGGACGGACCTAGTCGGACGCTTTGTCGAATGCGACATTGTTGAAGCCTACCCCAATTCCCTGCGTGGCAGCCTCACGGATCGGGAAGCCTGGTAGTGGAGGTCCGGCAGTGCATTTTGGAACCCAACGATGCGCGTCGCCTAGCTTCCCTCTGTGGACGTGAAAACGCGCACCTAAAAATGATTGAGTCGCGGATGCCGGTGATTATTCGCAATCGCGGCAATCAGTTCGAGATTGAGGGGCAAGATGATGCCGCACGCGCATGCGCCCGCTTGCTCGATCAACTGTATCGGGAAACCCGTGACACCGAATTATCCGATGACTTGGTGCACTTGCATCTGCAAGAGGCACAAGCTTACGCGCAAGACGATCACCGGGATGTCTTAATCGATACACCCAAGATTAAGATCCGCCCGCGCGGCAAAAATCAGAAAGGCTACATCGACGCGATCCTCTCGCACGATGTGAACTTCGGCATCGGTCCGGCCGGCACAGGAAAAACATGGCTTGCCGTGGCCTGCGCGGTCGACGCACTGCGTCGCGATAAGGTGGAGCGCATTGTATTGGTGCGCCCGGCGGTGGAGGCCGGTGAGCGCCTCGGGTTCTTGCCCGGTGATTTGGCACAAAAAATCGACCCCTACCTGAGGCCTTTGTACGACGCCCTCTATGAAATGCTCGGGTACGACAAGGTCAGCAAGCTCTTGGAGCGGCAAGTGATCGAAATCGCGCCCTTGGCCTACATGCGTGGGCGAACGCTCAATCACAGTTTCATCATTCTTGATGAGTCGCAAAACACCACGCGCGAACAGATGAAGATGTTCTTGACGCGTTTAGGCTTTGGGTCGACCGCGGTGATCACAGGCGACCCAAGCCAAATCGATTTGCCTCGAAAGAGTGATTCGGGATTGACCCACGCGGTGACGGTTTTGAAATCGGTCAAAGGCATCTCAATGACACGGTTTGATTACAAAGACGTGGTGCGTCACCCGCTTGTAGGCCGCATCGTGGATGCCTACGAAAAGGCACAAGATGGCGATTGAGGTCGAGGATGCGACGGGGCTTTGCTCGCTCACCGAAGACGCATTCATTCAATGGGCTCGAGCAGCCCTCTTAAGCCAAGACGTCACAGAGCCTGTCGAACTGGCCATCCGAATCGTCGATGACTCCGAAGGGCGCCTCCTCAATCACACCTATCGCGGGAAAGACTACGCCACCAATGTACTGTCGTTTCCGGCGGACATCGATTGGCCTGAAGGCCCTAGGATCCTCGGTGACTTGGCGCTCTGCTGGCCGGTGATCGTGCTAGAAGCCGAAGCGCAACATAAAACCGCAGAGCAACACACAGCGCACCTTGTGGTGCACGGAGTGCTTCATCTGTTGGGCTACGATCATTTAGACGATGCGGAAGCCGAAACCATGGAACAAGAAGAGATCGGCATTCTTTCCAAACTGGGCTATCCTAATCCCTACCTTAGCCAGGACGAAAACAGTTCATGAACGACGGACGAAGTCCCGAGAACCAGGATTCACGATCCTGGTTCGATCGTTTAGCCGGTGTCATCTCAGGTGAGGCTGGCAACAAAAGTGAGTTGATAGACGAGTTGCGGGATGCCAAGCACCGCGGTCTATTCAATCAAGAAACCCTTGCCATTTTAGAAGGCGCACTGTCGGTTTCTGACATGCAGGTGCGCGAAGTGATGATCCCCCGACAGCAAATGGTGGCCATTCGCGCCGGTGAACGGCCTGATGAATTCCTGCCACGGGTCATTGAGTCGGCACACTCACGATTCCCTGTCTTGGGCGACCAACCCAATGAAGTGCTCGGCATCTTGCTCGCCAAAGACTTACTGCCCTTCTTGATCAGCCAAGATCTTGAACGATTTGAAATCAAAGAAGTCGCCCGTCCAGTACGACGTGTTCCTGAGAGCAAACGCCTCGATCAACTGCTAAAAGAGTTTCGGGATAATCGAGCTCACATGGCGGTCGTCATTGACGAGTACGGCGAAGTGGCTGGGCTCGTGACCATCGAAGATGTCTTGGAACAAATTGTCGGCGAAATTGAAGACGAGCACGACCATGACGAGGACTTGAGCATCCGCCATCAGTCCAACGGGTCAAGCTTGGTCAAAGCCATCACTGAAATCGAAGATTTCAACGCCGAGTTCAATACCCAGTTTTCAGATACCGAGTTCGACACCATCGGTGGACTGGTGACTCATGCATTTGGACACCTGCCCTCACGCGGCGAGAAAACAACCCTCGGCGGCCTCGACTTCGTTGTGCTAAACGCAGACAACCGTCGCATCCGATTACTCGAAGTCCGTCGGCATGGGTCCTCGGATCAATAGAACCCTCCTCGCCCTCGCCTCAGGGGGGCTTGGGACTCTGGCGTTCGCACCCTTCTCATTGTGGTGGCTGGGTATCGTCAGCCTGGCCCTATGGATGGCGCTCACGCGGCATTGGCCCAGTTTCTGGACCGGCTTTTGGTACGGATTTGGTTTATTCGCCAGCGGCGTGTCTTGGGTCTCGGTCAGTATGATCGATCACGGCGGCGCGTCTCTGGGTCTGGCCTGGCTCATGACCGGCGCATTCGCGGCGGGCCTCGCGGTATTCCCGGGGCTGGCTTCGATGGCCTATGGTGCCTGGAACCGTCGTTGGCCCACACCCTTCCGTCAGGTCATGTTACTCATGGCATGCTGGATCACCCTGGAGGCGCTGCGCAGTTGGGCATTGACTGGATTCCCATGGCTAATCTTTGGCTATGCCGCACTGGACTCCCCCTTTGAGGGCTATTTGTCCTGGGTCGGCAGTTTCGGGGTCTCGGCTCTGATGGCGACCGTGGCAGGCACCTGCCTGGCAGCCCTACTGGCTCGATCATTAAAGCCTCTATGGCTCGCCATCCCCATTCTAGTGGGCGGCCCTCTGCTTGATCGCGCGCATCAGATACCCATCCATGAGACCGAAGTCTCCGTGGCGCTCTGGCAACCTGTCATCCGACAATCCGAAAAATGGCGCCCTGAAGCACGCGACGCCATCGTTGCCAACCATGTTCGGGAAGGACTGCCGCTGTCTGTTTCCCTCATTGTGTGGCCAGAAACGGCGCTGCCCATGACCGATCAGGCGGCACTGCGCATGCTGCCTGATTTGGATGCTTTACTGAAACGGGATGGGCAAACCCTGATTACCGGCGTATTGGGTCAGGACGATGGACGCTACACCAATCGCTTACTCACCCTGGGCGTGGGCCAGGGGCTGTATGACAAAACACGGCTGGTGCCCTTTGGTGAGTACGTTCCCCTAGAACAATGGCTCAGAGGGCTCATCGCCTTCTTCGATTTACCGATGTCCTCCATCGTGCCGGGTAAGCGACAGGATCACCTCGTCCACGAGTCCTTAGTGATGGCGCCTTTGATTTGTTATGAGATCGCCTACACCGGACTTGCTCGCTCTTTATCCAAGGGCGCCAACGCCATCCTCACCGTCTCTAATGACACTTGGTTTGGAGACAGCATTGGGCCCGATCAACACTTGGAAATTGCTCGCATCCGAGCGCGCGAGTTGGCCAAACCCGTGATTCGCGCCACCAATGACGGCTGGACTGCCTTGATCGATGCCAGAGGGACAGTCACTCAACAACTGCCTCGGTTTACCCCAGGCTTGTTGCAAGGAACTGTCGCGCCCGTGTCAATCACCACACCTTACGCGCACGCGGGCGAAGTGCCCTTGATTCTGTGGTTGGTGATCCTCTTGACTCTAACCCGAAAGAATCAAGCATCCGATGTAGCCTGAGTTTTTTACGAGCAACCCTTACCGAGACTGGCCTGACCCGGTATCCTTCAGATCTTTACGCCAAGGATTCCGAACTCTCTATGGAGCGCGATTACCAACCGTTGGTCATTGAGCCTTCCGTGCAAAGCCAATGGGCTGAGCAAGAAGCCTTCAAGACCGTTGAAGACCCAACCAAACCGAAATTCTATTGCCTGTGCATGTTTCCGTATCCGTCTGGAAAGCTGCACATGGGTCATGTGCGCAACTACACCATTGGCGATGTCATCAGCCGTTTCATGACCATGCAAGGCTACAACGTCCTGCAGCCGATGGGCTGGGATGCCTTTGGCATGCCGGCTGAAAATGCGGCCATCAAAAATCAACTGCCCCCCGCGGCCTGGACCTACGACAACATCGACCATATGAGAGGCCAGCTCAAGCGATTGGGTTTTGCCTACGATTGGTCACGCGAGCTGGCGACCTGTACGCCTGAGTATTATCGCTGGGAACAGTGGCTATTTACGCGCATGGTGGACAAAGGCCTGGCGTATCGTAAAAAAGCACGCGTGAACTGGGATCCAGTCGACCAGACTGTGCTCGCCAACGAGCAGGTGATCGACGGCCGCGGTTGGCGCTCGGGCGCCTTGGTGGAACAGCGCGAAATCGAGCAATGGTTTATTCGAATCACAGACTACGCTGAAGATCTGCTGGCGGATCTGGAATCCGTGGACTGGCCTGAACAGGTCAAAACCATGCAAAAGAACTGGATCGGTAAAAGCCAGGGGGTCGAGTTTAGCTTTGAGCGGGTCGACAGTTCAGAACGACTCGAGGTCTACACCACGCGGCCCGACACTATTATGGGCATTACCTATGTTGCAGTGGCCGCCCAACATCCGATTGCCAAGCAGGCAGCAGAACGCTCGCCTGAGGTAGCTGCCTTCATCGAAGAATGCGGAAAAATGTCCGTGGCGGAGGCGGATTTGGCCCAGGCACCCAAGCGGGGCATGGCGACCGGTGACTACGTGATCCATCCGTTTACGGGTGAGCGGTTGCCGATTTGGATCGCGAACTTTGTCTTAATGGATTATGGCTCGGGCGCGGTGATGGCAGTACCAGCACACGACCAGAGAGACTGGGAATTCGCGACCGCCTATGACTTACCGATTAAACCCATTCTCGCACCCCAAGGCGAGGACCCGTCTTACAATCTAGCTGAGGCCGCCTGGTGTGAAAAAACCGGCGTCACGATCAACTCAGGCGAGTTTGACGGACTGGATTTCGAGGCGGCGTTTGAACGCGTCGCCAAGGCGCTTGAAGCCAAGGGCATTGGCCGGGTCACCACCAATTATCGGCTGCGCGATTGGGGTGTGGGTCGACAGCGGTATTGGGGCTGCCCTATCCCAGTCATTCACACAGATGAAGGCCTGAAAACCGTTCGCGACGAAGACTTGCCCGTCATCTTGCCTGAGGACGTGGTCGTCGATGGATCAGGCAGCCCGCTTGGCAAGCGCACTGACTTCGTCGAAACGGTCGATCCCGACACAGGTCGGCCTGCCCGTCGTGAAACCGACACCTTCGACACCTTTATGGAGTCGAGTTGGTATTACGCCCGTTTCGCCAGTGCCTTCTCAAACGAGGCCATGCTCGATCAACACGCAAATCACTGGCTCCCGGTCGATCTATATATTGGCGGTATTGAGCATGCCATCTTGCACCTGCTCTACGCCCGCTTCTTCCACAAGGTATTGCGTGATTTAGGCCTGGTTGATTCTGACGAACCCTTCAAGAAGCTATTGACTCAAGGGATGGTGTTGAAAGACGGCTCTAAGATGTCAAAGTCCAAGGGCAACACGGTCGACCCCCAAGCCCTGATTGATCAATACGGAGCAGATACGGTCCGCTTGTTTATGATGTTCGCCGCACCGCCTGAACTGTCCTTGGAATGGTCAGATGATGGGGTCGCAGGCGCACACCGCTTCCTGAAACGGATCTATGGAGTGGTCAGTGAGCACGTCGATGCAGGCGTATCAACAAACGATGCAGCGGTGCAAGCGGATGCATTGAGTGACATTGGCCGCGATCTGTACCGAAAGATTCATGAAACCATCGCGAAAGTCACCGACGATATCGGCCGTCGCTACCACTTCAACACGGCCATTGCCGCCATCATGGAACTGACCAATCAGGTTCAAAAATTTGAGGCGGACACAGAGGCAGATCACGCAGTCGCTTCGGAAGCGGTCCGTACGTTGGTGGTGCTCTTGTCACCGATCACACCGCATATCTGTGAGTATTTGTGGGCAGAATTGGGGCAAACCCAAGCACTCCGTGATACACCTTGGCCAACCGTTAATGAAGCCGCTTTGGTGAGAGACACGCTGACCTTGGTAGTCCAGGTCAATGGCAAATTACGGTCACGCATTGACGTTGCCGCCGATGCCACGCAGGATGCTATTTTGGATCTCGCCAGACAGGACCCTCAGGTGGCCAAGTTTTTAGACGGAATGACCGAGAAAAAAGCGATCGTCGTGCCTGGGAAGCTGGTGAACTTTGTGGTGGCGCCGGCATGATTTCACGTCGCAGTTTTCTGACTTTGACAGTGGCCGCCGGCCTCAC
>CBFHVZ010000016.1:23950-27236 GCA_965659195.1 Litorivicinaceae bacterium | reverse complement strand
TAAAATTTTTCCTCATCGACTCGACGATAGTCGCCCTCGATGATGATTTTGTCGCGGTATCGATCGATCAATCGGAACAGCAACCATTGGCGGGTTTGAGGGATCAACAGAAGAAATCCAAGCGTGTCTGTCACAAAGCCCGGGGTGAGAAGAAGCGCGCCACCGACTGCGATCATCACGCCATTGACCAGTTCAGACGCAGGGATCGCTCCGTGATCCATTTTACGGCGTGCACTCATGAGCGTCGCGAGGCCTTGACGCTTCAATAAAGAGAGACCCACTGTGGCCGTGAGCACGACCAAGACAATAGTCGGCAATGCACCGATCTGGGATCCCACCTCAATCAAAATCCACATTTCGACGATGGGCACCAAGACAAATAGAAACAACGGCATACCAACCCCCTTTCACACAGCATACCGATTTGCCCGCTCATCACCAAAGAGGGGTGGCATTTTTTTGCAGTGCAACTAAACTTCTCTGGAATTATTGCAATGCAACATATTTTGCGCGCGCATCCTGACACGAGGAATTGACATGGATTTGAAAGGTAAAGTGATTGTTATCACAGGCGGCGGCCAAGGACTCGGCCGTGCAATGGCACTCCGTTTGGCACCTAAAGCGCCTCACTTGGCGTTGATCGACATGAACGCGGAAAAGCTCGACGAAGCCAAGGTGCAGTGCGAAGCACTCGGCGCCACCGTATCCACTCATGTATGCAACGTCGCCAATGAATCCGACGTCGATACCACCTTCGCTGCCATCTCAGAAAGCCAGGGTCGACTCGATGCCGTGGTAAATAATGCTGGCATTACGCGCGATGCGCTGTTTTTGAAAGTCAAAGAAGGCCAAGTTGAAAAGCGCATGAGCTTAGAACATTGGCAGCAAGTCATTGACGTCAACCTGACTGGTGTTTTCCTGTGTGCCCGTGCCGCGGCTACGGAAATGGTCAAAGCCGGTCAGGGTGGCTGCATCATCAACATTTCGTCAATTTCACGCCACGGCAACATGGGACAAACCAACTACACCGCAACCAAAGCCGGTGTAGCTGCCATGTCAGTCACCTGGGCAAAAGAATTGGCCTCTCAGAAAATTCGGTGCGCAGCCATTGCGCCCGGCTACATCGGCACTGAAATGGTGATGTCTATGAAGCCTGAAGCGCTCGACAAGATTGCCTCTGGCATCCCTGCAAAGCGTCTCGGTGCACCGGATGAAATCGCCCATGCGGTCGAATTCATTCTGGAAAATGACTACATCAATGGCCGGGTGATCGAAGTCGACGGCGGACTGCGCATCTAAACAACCTCTTGCCTTTCAGATCAACCTCCTGACAATGGAGGTTTGATCTGGGCTTTACATGACACTAAAAGACTCCTTACACGTCTATCTTGACCGGAGAATGCTCTGGGTTTTCTTGATGGGCTGTGCCAGCGGATTTCCTTGGGTACTGATCGGCTCAGCCATGTCCGGATGGCTCAAAGATGCAGGCCTCACTCGAACCGCGATTGGGCTTTTCGGGACCGTCTTCGCGGTCTACGCCATCAACTTCCTGTGGGCTCCACTCCTCGATCGAGTCAAACTGCCTGCGGTTCACTCTCTTGGACAGCGGCGCAGCTGGATTCTCGTTGCTCAGGCCGTGATGCTTGGTTTGACTCTGCTCCTGTCGAGCCTGAACCCGACCACCTCGTTGTGGACCATGGCGGTGCTCGCGCTCGGCATCGCGATCGCGTCAGCAACCCAAGATGTGGCCATTGATGCCTTTCGAATCGACCACTTCAGTGAGGCCCCCAAGCATACGTTACCGGCTGCATCGGCCATGGCCGTCATCGGTTGGTGGACCGGCTATTCTCTGCCCGGCTACCTGGCCTTCCGCTATGCCGATAGCCTGGGTTGGCCAGGGGTGTATTGGATTCTAGCGGCCTGCCTGGTCGCCCTGATGCTAGCAACCCTTTGGGTCCGCGAGCCAAAATCCGACCGTGAGCGCTTACAGGCTGAATTAACCGCCCAATATACCCAGCTGGCCTCGACGCCCGGACAACGGCTTCTACGGTGGCTAATAGTCACTGTTTGGGAGCCCTTGGCCGAATTTATTCGTCGAAACGGGCTGCAAACCGCCGTCCTCATTCTTCTGTTCGTCTTTTTATTTAAAATCGGTGAGGCCTTTTTGGGTCGCATGTCGATCGTCTTTTACAAAGATGTCGGCTTTTCCAATGAGCAAATCGCCGACTACACCAAGATGCTTGGCTGGGTTGCCACCATTGCATTTACTTTGCTTGGCTCGTTTATCAATGTGCGACTCGGCGTGGTTAAAGGGCTGTTAATCGGCGGCTCGGCCATGGCATTGAGTAATCTGATGTTTGCCTGGATTGCCTTGGCAGGCCCCAAGGAATGGCTGTTTGCCACCACCATTGTTGTGGATAATTTCACCACGGCTTTTTCAAGCGTGGCCTTTGTTAGCTTCCTTACCGCACTGACAGGACGCGCTTTTTCAGCAACCCAGTATGCATTACTGGCGTCCATTGGTAATTTTGGACGCACCACCTTGGCCGGCGGCAGCGGGTGGTTTGTGGATGTCACTGGCAGTTGGGTCCTGTTTTTTATCGTCACGACCCTACTGGTCCTTCCGGGTCTCTGGCTCTTGTTAAAAATTAGGCATCGCGTGGATGCGTTAAAAAATGAGGAATCTCATGGGTAATCGACTGACCAAGCTATATACGAAAACAGGCGACGATGGCACCACCGGGCTCGGCGATGGCAGCCGCACGCGCAAAGACAGCCTGCGCATCGAGGCGGTGGGCACCGTCGATGAGCTGAACTCATGGATCGGACTTCTTATTGCTGAACTGCCAAGCGATGAGCCTCTGTTCGAGTCGCTGACCGAGATTCAGCACCGCCTATTCGATTTAGGGGGCGAACTGGCGGTTCCAGGCTTCCAATTGATTCACCCGGAGATGGTGGAACACCTAGAGACCCTCTGTGATCAATTAAACGCTGAAGTGCCGCCCTTAAAAGAATTCATTCTGCCAGGCGGATCAACCGCTGCCGGATATTGCCACATGGCCCGAGCCGTCGCCCGCCGCGCCGAACGGGTCATCGTGGCTTTAGCATCTGAAGAGACGATCGGCGCGGATCTTCGCCAGTACATCAACCGGTTGTCCGATGTGCTATTTGTGATGGCCCGTACCTTGGCGCGACGCAATGGAGGCGAGGAGATTTACTGGAAATCTCCCCGCACCCAAAGCGCGTCCTAGAACAGCAATCGCCGAAGATCGCCCAACACACTGCC
>CBFHVZ010000016.1:16162-23851 GCA_965659195.1 Litorivicinaceae bacterium | reverse complement strand
CAGGAGAGTCGTGAATCGAGCCCCATCGCCACCATTGATGACGCGATGGTCGTAGGACAAACACAGGGGCAACATCAACCGAGGCTGGAATGCAGCGCCATCCCAAACCGGCTTGATGGAGGCCTTGGACACACCCAATATCGCGGCTTGGGGAGCCGGTACAATGGGTGTAAAGGCCGTTCCACCGATCGACCCCAGTGATGAGATGGTAAAGGTAGCCCCCTGCATCTCGGCCGGCTTTAGCTTCTTGTTCTTGGCTTTATCTGCCAATTCAGCCGCCTCAGCCGCCAACTCCCACAAGCCTTTCTGATCCGCATCACGAATCACAGGCACCATCAACCCATCGGGTGTATCCACCGCGATCCCGATGTGCACATAGCCTTTACGGATGATTTCCGACGCTTCTGTATCAATGGAGGCATTGACCTGCGCCAACGCCTTCAAGGCGTATGCCGATGCCTTAATTAAGAAAGGTAAGGGGGTCAATTTAACGCCCTTCGCATCGGCTTCGCCCTTCATGGATTTACGGAAGGCTTCCAGCTCAGTGATGTCAGCTTCATCAAACTGAGTCACTGCAGGCACATTCAAGAGGCATCGCGTCATATTATCCGCGGTCAACCTGTGTATCTTGCTCATCGGCAACCGTTCGATTGGACCGAACGCAGCAAAGTCGACCGGCGGGATACCCGGGATACCCGCACCCACAGCCGTGCCTACGGATCCAGTTCCCACGCTTTGCAGTTTCGCCTTGATAAAGCCATGCAAATCATCTTTTGTAACGCGATTGCGAGGGCCAGTGCCTGTGACCTGCGCCAAGTCCACTCCAAGTTCACGCGCAAGCGCACGGACCGCGGGACCCGCATGTACACTGCCCGAGGTCGCAGCCGGCGCTGACACGGCAGGCGAAGACACTGGGGCAGCCGCTGGAGCAGGTGCCTGAGCAACTGGGGCAGGCGCCTCAGCTGCAGGGGCCGCCGACGTATTGGGTGCCGAAGCCGCAGAGGCCCCGGTGGATTTCACCACCCCAATCACATCGCCTTGCCCAACCGAATCACCCTCTTTAACAGCCAATGACTCGATCACGCCCGAGACCGGCGATGGGATTTCCATCGACGCCTTATCGGACTCCAAGACAATCAAGGTCTCTCCCTCAGAGACTGTGGCACCGACTGACACAGAGACTTCGATGACGGTCACCCCGTCGGCATTGCCCGTGTCAGGCACCACAACGGTCTCAGAACCCCCAGTGGCGGGAGCTACCGACGCGGCAGCGTTTTCTGGCGCTGCCTTCACAGGCGTCGATTCCATGACAGGGGCCTTAGGGGAAACGCCGTCTGCCACACTCAGGTCGCATATGGCATCGCCTTGCACGACCGACTGACCCTCTTTCACCAAAAGGCTGGTCACCACACCGGAGGCCGGTGCTGGGATTTCCATCGAGGCTTTATCGGACTCGAGAACGATCAACGTGTCACCTTCGGAGACACTATCCCCCTCGGCCACAGCAATTTCGATGACGGTCACGCCATCGGCACTGCCCGTGTCGGGCACGGACACTCGTTCAGAGGCCCCTGATGAGGAAGGCTCAGCAGCGGCCAGAGGTGCTGCCGACACCGCCTCGGCAACCGGTGCCGCGACCGCTGGCTCAGAGGTCGACTCCGAGGCCCCAGCTGCCCCACTCTCAAGTTCGCAGATAGGATCGCCCTCATTCACCTCGGAACCCTCGGTAACGTGAATCTGACCCACCAGTCCAGCTTCTTCCGCTGGAATTTCCATCGAGGCTTTATCGGATTCAAGCACGATTAGGGTATCGCCCACAGCGACGGTATCGCCTGCCTTTACCGCGACTTCGATCACGGTCACGTTAGAAGCATCACCAATGTCTGGTACACGTATAGTGCTCATCTCATGCCTCCTTTACAGCAACACAGGATCTAGGCGGTCTGGGTTGATACCCAAAGCCTTAATCGCATCGGTCACAACTTTGGCTGTGACTTTGCCATCGCGATGGAGTGCACTCAGCGCCGCCACCGTGACAAATCGACGATCCACCTCGAAATGCTCTCGGAGTTTCTTCCTTGAATCCGATCGACCGAATCCATCCGTCCCCAAAGTCACGTAAGTGGTCTTCCCGAGAAACGGCCTGATCTGTTCTGCAAACAACTGCATATGATCGGTTGCCGCGACCACCGGATCGTCCGAGCCACCCAATAAGGCCTCTACATGACTAACACGTGGCGTCTTGGCACCGGGGTGAAGCATGTTGTAACGAGCGCAAGACTGACCGTCACGCCGCAACTCATTGAAGCTGGTGGCGCTGTAGACTTCGGCGTCGACTCCGTACTCAGCCAATAGGTCAACGGCTGCCTCAACCTCACGCAAAATGGTGCCAGAACCGAGCAAACGAACCCGGTGTTTGCCCTTGCCCGACGCGGGCTTCAAGCAATACATCCCTTTGATGATGTGCTCTTCCACACCCTCCGGCATATCAGGGTGCGGGTAGTTCTCGTTCATCAGCGTGATGTAATAGAACACACTCTGATTCTCGTCGTACATTTGCTTCAGACCGTGCTGAACAATCACAGCCACTTCATAGCTATAGGTCGGATCATAGGAGCGCTGATTCGGCACAGTACCGGCGATCAGATGACTGTGGCCGTCCTGATGCTGCAACCCCTCACCGTTCAGCGTAGTCCGTCCAGAGGTCGCACCTAACAAGAACCCTTTGGCCTGGATGTCGCCAGCAGCCCAGGTTAGATCACCCACTCGCTGATGACCGAACATCGAGTAGTAGATGTAAAACGGAATCAGTGGCTGATTATGGTTGGCATAGGAGGTGGCACAGGCCATCCAGGCAGAGAATGCGCCGGATTCATTGATACCCTCTTCCAAGATCTGCCCGGCCTTGTCTTCGTGATACGACAACACCTGATCGACATCGTGAGGAATGTATTTTTGTCCCTCAGTGGTGTAGATGCCCAATTGCTTGAACATCCCTTCCATGCCGAAGGTTCGCGCCTCATCCGGCACGATTGGCACCACACGGTGGCCAATTTGTTTGTCTTTGACGAGTGTCGACAACATGCGCACGAAGGCCATGGTGGTCGAGATCTGACGCTCGCCCGTCCCCTTGGTCTGCTGTTTAAATGCATCCAATGATGGACAGCCGAGTGCATCAGACCACGCGCGGCGCGAAGGTAAGAAGCCGCCTAAGGCTTCGCGTCGCTCCCGCATGTACTTAATCTCAGGGCTGTCTGGACCTGGGTGGTAGTATGGGAGCTCTTCAATGTCCTCATCGGCAACCGGAATCGCAAACCGATCACGGAATTTCTTCAAATTCTCCACATCGAGCTTCTTCACCTGATGCGATGGGTTCGCCGACTCGCCTGAAGAGCCCATGCCATACCCCTTCACAGTCTGCGCCAAAATCACAGTGGGCTGACCGGTGTGATTTATAGCCGCATGGTAGGCGGCATACACTTTCAGTGGGTCATGACCGCCGCGATTTAATTTCGCGATGTCATCGTCGCTCATGTCGGCGACCATTTGCTTAAGCTCTGGGTACTGTCCAAAGAATTGTTCGCGGGTATAGGCGCCGCCTTTGGCCTTGCAGTTTTGCAGTTCACCATCGACCACTTCGTCCATCACCTTCTGCATCAAACCCTGACGGTCACGCGCAAACAATGGATCCCAGTGACGACCCCACAGCACCTTGATGACGTTCCAACCGGCACCACGGAAGACACCTTCGAGCTCTTGTACGATTTTTCCGTTGCCGCGCACCGGACCGTCGAGTCGCTGAAGGTTACAGTTGATCACAAAAATGAGATTGTCCAGACGCTCCCGTCCGGCCAAGCTGATCGCACCCAGAGATTCAGGCTCGTCCATTTCCCCATCGCCCAAGAACGCCCAGACTTTGCGATTGGGTTGATCTGATAGCCCACGGTTTAAGAGGTATTTCATCACGTGCGCTTGGTAGATCGACTGGATAGGACCCAATCCCATCGATACCGTGGGGAACTGCCAATAGTCAGGCATCAGCCAAGGGTGGGGATATGAGGACAAGCCCTCACCATCGACCTCGCGTCGGAAATTATCCAACTGCTTCTCAGTAAACCGCCCTTCCAAGAATGAACGGGCGTAGATACCGGGACTGGCATGACCTTGGATGTACAGAAGATCTTGACCTTCTGGATGGTCTGGACCCTTCCAGAAGTAGTTAAAGCCTACCTCATAGAGAGTGGCCGCCGATTGATAGGTGGCAATGTGTCCGCCCAGATCATCCCCTGTTTTATTGGCACGCATGACCATCGCCAGTGCGTTCCAACGAATCAAACTGCGGATACGACGCTCCATGAACAAATCGCCCGGCATCCGTGCTTCTGACTGCAAAGGGATGGTATTCCGGTACGGTGTGGTCATGGCAACCGGAAGGCGTGCCCCTTCCTGGCTGGCGCGTGCAACCAACTTATTAAGCAAATAGGCAGCCCGATCGGCGCCCTCGTGTTGCAGCACGGACTCGTAGGCTTCGAGCCATTCTTGGGTTTCGGTGGGATCTTGATCCACTGTTATTGGCGTATTCGCCATATTATTCACCTCGTTGGATTGGTTGGTGACATACGTCGGTCGACATCTGTCGATTGTGTCAACTCCTTCAACCGACGCGGTTTGGTGTCAGATAAGCGATCACGATCCAGTGACTCACTTACCGTTAACATATGTTGACGCACTGCTCTCCGTGCAGCCGCCGGATCACGATCAATCACGATCGCTCGATACATGGCCTCATGCTGAAGCGCCAAGTCCTGTTTTTTAGGGCGATCCAGATTTAATTCAGCCAAATTCTTGACGATCGACTCTTCAAGCAACACGAAGATCGATCGCATGATGTGCAAAATAATGCCGTTCTGAGATGCTTCGGCGATGGCCAAATGAAACTCAGCGTCCGCTTTAGCCTCTTTATGGAGATCGTGAGATCGCACGGCAGCCTGTAGCTCATGATAGCGACGCTGGACATTCCCACGAGCGCGCTCCGTAGCCCGATCCGCCGCCAACCAAGCGGCCACGCTCTCCAGCGCAAATCGCAATTCCAAAATGTCAAAGGTACCGTCCGGAGATCGTTGAATCATGGCCATCATCGGGTCAATGAAAGTGGACCCCACGTGCTCTGCGACAAAGGTGCCGCCTCCGTGGCGTCGTTGCACCAACCCGCGTGCTTCAAGTTTCTGAATCGCTTCACGGACGGTAGGACGAGACACATCGAACTCTTCGGCAAGGCTGCGTTCAGAGGGGAGTTTTTGACTGGGGCGCACTTTACCCTCAAGGATCAACCGTTCGATTTGATCCATGATCACATCAGCAGCACGCGTTACGCGTGGCGTTGTTAAGTAGCCGGCCATCTTCTCTCCTGAGGGACAGTGGTCTGACCAATATACTAATTGGTCAGACCAGCTCAGGCAAGCGGTTAAACCAGTCGATCAAGAGGCTCTTGGCCGGCAAAGAACGCATCCAAATTATCGAGTGCTCGGTCGCCCATCGCTTTCCGTGTTTCACGCGTCGACGAGCCAAGATGCGGCAGCATGAAGACGTTACTTAAGTTGGCAAAGGCAGGGTTGCCGCCGGGCTCTGTCTGGAACACATCCAAACCAGCGGCCGCAAGCTTACCCGATTGCAAAGCGGTGATTAAGGCGGCCTCATCCACCAATCGACCACGGGCGGTGTTCACAAAAATAGCACCGTCTCGCATCCATTCGATCGACTGTGCATTGATCATCCGCTCATTCTCGGAAGTCGCAGGACAGTTTAACGAAATCATATCGACTGCCTGGAACAAACTTTCGATGGACTCATGATAGACAGCACCTTCGGCCACCTCAGTTGGCAAAGGTCGCCGATTGCAGTAATGGATTTCCATGTCAAAACCGCGAGCGCGCTTGGCAACCACTTGGCCGACACGACCCATCCCTACAATCCCGAGTCTCTTTCCTGTGACTTGAATACCATTCATTTGGGACGGTGCCCAATGCGTCCAAGTGCCTTGTCTCAGCATTTGATCGCCTTCGTAGGCCCGGCGTGCAGCACCGAGCAATAAAAGCAATGCAATCTCTGCCGTCGCATCGGAGAGCACGTCCGGTGTATTAGTCACCACAATTCCGCGCGCCTTTAGCGCCTCGAGATCGCAATGATCCACACCCACCGAGTAATTGGCGACGATCTTCAGTCGATCGGAAAACTCAGCGACCACCTCTTTGGAAAGGATTTCAGAATGGCAGATCATCAAGGCGTCAGAATCGTGACTACGAGCGATCAGTTCATCGCCTGTAAGCACGTGATCGTCGTCATTTAACCAAAGGTCATACGATTGAGCCGCTCGATCAACGACCGGAGCGACCAATTCTCGGGTGATCGACAGCCTAGGCCGATCAAACATCAATGCTGCTCTTTAGACTGGATCGACTTATAGAAGTCGTAGCCACACATGGCGATTGCAACCAAGCATACGATGACCAGGTCGGGGCTCGGTACCGACACAAATAAGATGCCGAGAAACACCGTCAACAACGCAAATGCAACGATTGAGAATACTAGGTTCATTTTTATTCCTCCGTTACAGCCGCCATTTGCTCAACGAGCCAGCGTGCTGTTCGCAATAAACGCCCTTCAAATCCATGACGCCCGATTAGCTGCAATCCCATCGGCAACCCGTGGGTCCCGGTCAATACGGGGACAGTCAATGCCGGGTGTCCAGTCAAGGTCCAAATCCCGTTAAAAATGGCATCCCCTGTCGTATCCGCCAGGGGCGCCTCACCAGGCGCAGCCGGACACACAATGACATCACAACGTTCGAAGATTTCTTCTAACGCTGAATTGAGAATGGGCTTCCAATCCAGGGCCGCTAGGTAATCCCGCGCCAATGTCGACTCACCTTTAGCCATCGCGTCTTGGATTTCTTTAGGTAACTCGTTTCTGTGATCTCGCGCATAGCGATAATAACACTTGGCCATCTCAGCAAAGTTGATGGTCTCACGCGCCACTACGGCCTCAGAAAATGCGGCAGGCAATGAAGTGACAAACGCCTGCTCCCCTAGAAATTCAGTGACTTCTTCAAGCGCTTGGCGCATGTCGTCACTTGCCCGATCGTGAAACGGCATCTCGACCACGGCAAACATCGGTGTCACCGGCACTTTGCTTCGGCAAACGCCCAAGGCATCTGGATTAGGACCCGGTTCGCACGCAGTGTCTTGTCCATCGAAACCAGACAGCACATCGGTTGCCAGTGCCACATCCTCAACGGTTTGCCCAAACACGCCCACAGTATCTAGCGAGGGTGACTGAGCCAACATGCCGGTTCGTGGAATCAGACCAAAGCTGGGCTTGAAGCCAACCACACCGCAGAACGCGGCGGGGCGAATGACAGACCCACCGGTTTGCGAGCCCACCGCAATCGACACCATGCCCGCAGCCACAGCAGCGGCCGAGCCAGAGGACGAGCCACCTGGCGTGTGGTCGGTGTTATGCGGATTTTTGGTTTTGGAGGGCGTCAAAAACGCAAGTTCTGTGGTCACGGTCTTACCGACAATCAAAGCACCCGCAGCCCGAAGACGCGACACAAGCGTCGCATCCTTAGTAGGCACACGACCTTGATCTAGCACGGTGCCGTTTTCAGTGGGAATTTTCTTGGTATCTATG
>CBFHVZ010000016.1:2268-16065 GCA_965659195.1 Litorivicinaceae bacterium | reverse complement strand
TAATGTCTTTGATACCCACCGGGACACCGTGCAACGGACCGAGCGGGCCACCGCTCAGTTTGTACGCATCCAAACCGTCCGCTTGCTGGCGAATATAATCTGCATCGAACCAAGCGAATGCACCGAGCTCTGGGTCCACCGACTCAATGTGTGCGATCAACCGATCCGCGAACGCACGCACAGTGGTGTGTCCATCGGCAATCGCATCGCGAAGGGCCGTCGCCGAGACTCCCGCCAAAGGCCCTTGCATCAACTTATCGTGGTCCATACAGCGCATCCGGCAGGTAGAACACAATCTCTGGGAAGGTGTACATCAACAACATCGATAAGAACACCATAAAGAGATATGGCATACAGCCGGCAAAGATTTCCGTGAGCTTCACCTCCGGCGGAGCGATCCCTTTCAGGTAGTAGGCCGACATCGCCATCGGCGGGGTTAAGAAGCTCGTCTGTAAGTTCAACGCCACCAAAATCCCGAAGAACAGTGGGTCAATGCCAAAGATAGGCAATAACGGCAAGAAGATCGGTACGAAAATAATAATGATCTCCGACCACTCAAGCGGCCATCCGAGCAAGAAGATGATTAGCTGCGCCAGCAACAGGAACATGATGGGCGACAAGTCGAGCGCCTGCACAAATTCACTGATGATGTGTTCACCGCCGAGGTACGAGAACACACTCGAGAAGGTGTATGAACCCACAAACAACCAACACACCATCGCAGTGGTTCTCATGGTCAGATAGACCGATTCCCGAATTCGTTGCCAAGACAGTGACCGATAAATGACGGCCAAGACCAAGCCACCCAAAGCACCCAAGGAGGCTGCCTCAGTGGGTGTCGCCAAGCCCCCAAGAATCGAACCCAGCACTGACAGGATCAACGCGGCCAACGGCAAGAACGAGGTGATCAGCATCCAAATCACTTTCGCCTTTGGCATGTCTGGGATTTCGTCTTGAGAAGGACGAGGTGCCACCTTGGGCTGCAAGCTCGCACGGGTTACCACATAAATCAGGTACAACCCTGTCAATACCAAACCAGGCAACAAAGCACCCGCGTATAATCGAACAATCGATACACCGGAAGAAGCCGCATAAACGATCAACATGATCGATGGCGGAATCAAAATACCGAGCGTTCCGCCTGCGCAGATAATTCCAGATGCGAAGCTTCGGTCGTAACGCGCTTTCAACATGGCAGGCAAAGCCAAGAGTCCCATCAATGTCACGACCGCACCCACAATACCAGTTGCTGTCGCAAACAATGCACAGGTAATCAGAGCAGCCACACCCATCGAGCCGGGGAGATTCTTCGCGGCGATGTTCAGCGTTGAAAACAGGCGATCGACAATGTTGGCTCGTTCGACGATGTAGCCCATGAAGAGAAACAACGGAATCGCCGTCAAAACCTCGTTCGACATCACCGAGTAGGTCTGGTTGACGAACAAGTCGAAAATTCGGTTGTTAAACAGACCCTCTATCCAGGTCTGCCACAGTGTCATTTGGTCTTCGCCATTTCGTACAGCACGGTCGAAGGCCCGCCACATACGATCGGCATCGAAGTAGGCGTAATAGCCAAATCCAATACCCATCGCCATAAGAGTGAATGCGATCGGGAAGCCGAGCATTACCATGAATAAGAACAAGCCGAGCATCAGCAGGGCGACTTGTGGATCCGTCATGCGCGGGTCTCCTTCGTAGATTCTTCAGCCATTTCTTTTGCTTTCGCTTCTTCCATCTGACGCATCAAAAGCACTTCAGTTTCTTCCACATCAGGGTCAACCGACTCCACCATCCATTGGCCGGTCTTGATGCAGTGAATACAGCGCATCACCTGTGCGATGCCTTGCAAAAACAGCAACAGGCCCGCAGCCACGATGACTGATTTGTATTGATAAATTGGGATTCCGGCCGGACTGTTTACCGACACTTCACCAAAGCCCCAGGAACGGACGGCATACTTTAAGCCGGCCAACACCATGGCGGTAATTCCTGGGAAGAAAAACAAGAAATACAGTACCAGTTCGACTTTTGCCTGCGTCCGTGGCGCCCAGTTCCGATAGATGAAATCGCCGCGCACATGGCCATTCTTAGCCAAGGTATACGCACCGCCCATCATGAATAGCGAACCGTACATAATAAAAGACACATCGAGCGCCCACGCGGTCGGCTTATTCAGCACGTAACGCATGAAAACTTCGTAGGCGACTCCAAAAACCATCACGAAAATCAACCAAGCGAAGGCTTTACCCACCCAGGCTGACAACGTGTCTGCAAACCGAATGTAGGACTGCATACCAAAATTCCTATGATAAAAAGGCGGAGGGTTTCCCCTCCGCCATGATCAACGACCCAAGAGCTGATTAAAGCTTCAGCTTGCCTGGGAAGTAGTGGTTGTAGGCTGTGACCAGATCGGTCGCTGCCATGATCTCGAAGAAACCGACACGCTCCACCCAAGCACGCTGGCTGTCGAGTGTCTTCTTCATAAATGGATCTTTCTCAAGATCCTTGATGATCACATCCCATGCTTCGATCTGAGCAGCCAAGATGTCTGGGCTGGTCCGGTGAACCGTCACGCCCTCATCTGTTTGCAACTCATCCAAGTCACGTGAGTACTGATCCAACGCCAACATGGTGTTCGACGTAGAAGTCGCTTCTACACCGTGCTGCAGGATCGCCTGAAGATCAGGATCCAGATCGTCAAAGAAGTCTTTGTTGAACAAGAATTCGAACGACTCAGATGCCTGATGATACGAAGACAGGTAGTAGTTCTTCGCCACATCCGCTGCACCGAAACGACGGTCAGACGTTGGGTTGTTGAATTCGAACGCGTCGATCACGCCACGCTCCATAGCAGGCACGATTTCGCCACCTGGCAACTGTGCAACCGCCATGCCCATGTTTTGCAGCAAGTCAGCCGCCAAACCAACGGTACGGTACTTGAAGCCGTTCAGATCTTGGCGAGTGTTCACTTCTTCTTTGAACCAACCAAATGGCTGCGGGAACATTGGGAAGCCCATGAAACCAACGATGTTCAAGCCCATGATGTCCTGGGTCAGTTCGCGGTACAGCTCCTGGCCGCCCCCTTTGTAGAACCAGCCCATCATCGTATTCGCGTTTCCGCCGAATACCGGACCTGTACCGAACAAAGACGCTGCCTTGTTCTTGCCGTACCAGTACACAGGTACGTCATGGCCTGCATCAAGAACGCCGTCGTTTACCGCATCCAGAACCTGGAACGCGCCGACAACGGCACCTGCTGGCAACAATTCGATCTTCAGACGACCACCGGACATGGCTTCTACGCGCTCTGCGTATTGCTTAGCCATTTCCTGGAAGATGTCTGATGCTGGCCATGAAGACTGCATCTTGATGGTGATTGCTTTGCTGTGACCGCCTGCGATAACTGCTGGCGCTGCGATTGAACCGGCAGCCAGTGCACCTGCTGCGGCCCCACCTTTCAAAAACGAACGACGGCTCAGGGCCTTCGATTCGGTTGTGGCTTTAGTCATTGTTATCCACCTCTCAGTATTTTTCGTTTGTACAAACTTTTAGTGGTTTTATATCTGCCAAACGGCCTGCTGGCTCGAGTGGCTCTAGCCCAGGCTGATCTCCCTGTCATCCATTGACACCGGTTACGGTGAGATACCTCTTCCCTGAAATTCAAATTCGTATTTGAGTTTTAATTACGAATTTCAGCTTGGAACCGTGAGACTACGATGAGACAAGGCTGAAAACAACCGAATAATGCAGATTTTGTACACTCGGTGCGGAGATTCAATTCGCACTATTTGGTCTGACCAGCGTTACATGGCGCGAAATCGCTCTACACAAGGTCTTCCATGACAGATCGTAGATTGGTCTGACCAGTGGCGCCTACAGATTCAACCGAACGCGCCACAATAGCGGGGTAAAGCACCATGTGATTCAAAGGAGCCTGCTGAATGTCGGTCATTACCTGCATTGACGATCTAAAAAAAGTGTACAAGCGTCGCGTCCCAAAAATGTTCTATGACTATGCAGAAACGGGCAGTTGGACAGAGCAAACGTTTATCGAGAACACGGAAGATTTTAAAGACCTCCGTTTCAGACAACGCATTGCCGTCAATATGGAAGGCCGCTCGGTGGAATCCACTATGGTTGGTGAACCCGTGACCATGCCGGTCGCACTAGCGCCTGTGGGACTGACCGGAATGCAATGCGCCGATGGCGAGATCAAAGCGGCACGGGCGGCACAGAAGTTCGGGGTACCCTTCACCCTTTCCACGATGTCGATTTGTTCAATCGAAGACGTGGCCGAAGCCACCAATCATCCTTTCTGGTTCCAGGTATACACGCTCAAAGACGATGACTTCATGCGTCGACTCATGGAGCGCGCAAAGGCTGCCAACTGCTCCGCCTTGGTCATCACCGTCGACCTGCAAATGTTAGGACAACGTCATAAGGACCTGAAAAATGGCTTGTCTGCACCACCGAAACTGACGGCCAAATCCATCGCAGACATGATGACCAAGGTTTCTTGGGGGATGGGCATGCTCGGTACCAAGCGACGCTTCTTCGGCAACATCGTCGGTCATGCCAAAGGCGTCAGTGACGCCTCCTCATTGAGCAGCTGGACTGCGGAAGCCTTTGACCAGTCGCTGGACTGGAAACGGATCGGTCAGCTGATGGAGATGTGGGGCGGCAAAGTCATCCTAAAGGGTATTTTGGATGCGAAAGACGCGAAAATGGCGGCAGACCTCGGAGCCGATGCAATCGTGGTATCGAACCATGGTGGGCGCCAACTCGACGGTGCCTCTAGCTCGATTCGCATGTTGTCCCATATAGTCGACAAGGTGGGTCACAAGACTGAAGTGATGTTCGACAGCGGCATTCGGTCAGGCCAAGACGTCTTAAAAGCCATCGCGCTGGGCGCCAAAGGCACCATGATCGGCCGCGCCTACACCTATGGCTTGGGCGCTGCCGGCGAAGCGGGCGTCACCAAAGCACTAGAGGTCATCCATAAAGAGCTCGACACCACCATGGGCCTCTGTGGGAAAACTCGCCTTAGCGATGTGAATCAAGATATTCTAATGATCCCAGACGGTTTCCATCGGCGGTAATCCGCCGCCGAACCGACCCGCCGATTAAAAATGCCTCGATAGAAGGACGGCCTGACTGTGTCGAATGAACTGATTTTGGATCGCATTCTCGGCAGTGTGATCCCGGTATTGATCATTGTATTGATCGGCTATGCCTATGGCCGGTGGCGCAAGCCCAACATGAGCACCATCAACCAAATCAATATGGAGCTTTTCGTTCCGCTTTTGATCTTTACCGTGCTGGCATCAAAGTCGGTGGATCTGACGGAATACCTTCCACTGGTGGGTGGCGTAATCGCCGTGGTACTGGGATCCGGGTTATTGGCGTGGCCGTTTTGCAAACTGACCGGCATCGACCCCAAGACCTTTCTGCCACCCATGATGTTCACCAATACCGGGAATCTTGCGCTACCACTCATTTTGCTGGCCTTTGGCGAGGCCGCCATGCCTGCCACTATCGTGGTCTTTATCGTGTCGCAGTTTCTGCACTTTACCCTCGGCTTTTACATACTCGATCGCCATGCCAAGGTACTCAATCGCATCTCCGTACCGACCATTTTGGCCACAATCGCCGGCTTGGTTGTGGGCTTCACCCACACTCAGGTACCCAGCCTGGTGATGATCCCAATGGAAATGCTGGCACAAATCACCATTCCGATGATGCTGTTCGCCTTGGGCATCCGCATGCAAGACGTGACCAGCAATGACTTAAGTGTCGGGTTCGCCGCAGCGGTTCTGTGCCCAATCACCGGGCTGGCTATGGCCTTTGCTCTAGAGCCCCTACTGAGCCTTGATCCACTGCAATGGAGCGTCTTCTTGGTATTCGCCGCACTGCCGCCGGCTGTACTCAACTACATGGTGGCCGAGCGCTATAATCAGGAGCCGTCGAGAGTGGCCTCGATTGTCTTGGTGGGGAATATTGGTGCGATTGCTTGGATGCCCTTAGCCCTGGCGCTGGCACCGCCCTTTTAAAGAGCGGGTCGAATCCGATCAAACGGAAAGTCGGCACCCGGATCCACCTTTCTGCCCGGTGCGATATCTCGATGCCCCACAATGGCATCAGGCGCAATCGAGTAGGCTTGGCAGAGGGTTTCACAGACGTCAGTCAAGCTGTCCAACTGCGCTTCGGTGAACGGACCTTCCTCAGGACCCACCAATTCGATTCCAATACTGAAATCGTTGCAGACTTCCCGGCCCTTATAGACCGACACACCCGCATGCCATGCGCGTTGATCGAACGCCACCGGCTGGTAGAGCTCACCCTCGCGACCGATCACCAAATGAGACGAAACACGCACGTCTCTCAGGTTCGCAAAATAGGGATCCATGTCACAGTTCAGACGACCTTGGAAAAAGCTCAACACCGACAGCGGATTCCAGATACCCGGCGGCAAACTGATCCCATGCACCACGATTAAAGAGATCTCATCGAGGGGTCTGGCATCGAAATGCGGGCTGGGAACCCAAATCGCTTGAGAAATACGATGGGTATCCATGGTAAAAGTCGGTCTCATCTTGGTACATTACGACTTTTTATTGCCGGAAACTACAGTGACTGCTCTACCTCTTATCGTCGGTTTCGGTGGCATAAATGCTGCCGGCCGGAGCTCTGACCATCAGGCGTTTAGACGACTCGTCTTTAATGCACTGGCGCAGACGGAAAAAGATCGCACACTAAATCAATTGGGTGCGCTCATGGGGTATGGGGCAGACAGTGCAGCCTCCTCAGCCACAGCACAACACGTGCTGGATCACACACTGATCCGACGTATCCATCCCGATTGGTTTGATCCAGACCGTGTGCCTCTGCATCGTCTTGGACACACCAAAGAGTCGACGTCTGTCTGGCTCGGTCCGTTGCAAACACCGGACCCCTTGCCTACCGGGTGGGCCCTTGGACGCAAAGAAGGCCGTCTTCAGGAATATGTGATCGAAGCCGGCGATTTGCTGGCCCCCGACACGCGGCGATTGTCCGTCCAGGCAGCCGGCATGGCTCCGACTGGCTTCAAGCCGGATTTGTATTACCCGTCTCGCCATCATCCGAGAACACTGCAGCTTGCACTCTTCGCATTGTCTGACTGTTGGTTAAGCTCCGGACTCGATTGGCGACATATTCGGCAGCACTTACGCCCCGATCAGGTGGCCGTATTTGCCGGCTCCTCGATTGGGCAGATGGACGATTATGGCTTTGGGGGCATGCTAAAGAGTGCACTTTTGGGCAAACGCACCACGTCCAAACAACTCCCCTTGGGGTATCCGCAAATGCCGGCCGATTTCACCAACGCGTACGTGCTAGGCAGTCTTGGTCGATCCGGCGCCAGCATGGGCGCGTGCGCCAGCTTCCTATACAACTTGCACAATGCCGTGGATGGGATTCAAGAAGGACGCTTCAGAGTGGCATTGGTCGGCGGTGCAGACTGCCCTATCACGCCAGAGGTGATCGAAGGATTCAGGGCCATGGGCGCACTCGCGGAGGAATCTGGCCTACGTCAGTTAGACGGCCTCAGCGAATCAGAGACCCCAGATTACCGACGGACCAGCCGTCCCTTCGGGCTTAACTGTGGATTCACCATGGGAGAGTCCAGTCAATATGTACTCCTCATGGACGATGCCCTGGCGCTCGAACTAGGCGCCACCATTTTTGGCTCTGTACCTTTGGTGGCCAGCCATGCCGACGGTGGAAAACGCAGTATCTCGGCCCCCGGCGCAGGCAATTACCTCACGTTGGCGCAGGCAGCTGCCTCAATTCGGGATCTGCTGGGCCCTCAGGCGTTAGCGGAAGAAACCTTGGTTCAAGCACACGGTACCAGCACCCCGCAAAATCGGGTGACCGAATCGGACGTGCTATCCAAAGTCGCCAAGGCCATGGGCATTGAAGCCTGGCCTGTCACCGCAGTTAAAAGCCAGCTGGGTCACTCGCAAGGGACCGCAGGGGGTGATCAACTGGCGATGAGTTTAGGGGCGTTTGCGCACCAAATGGTTCCTGGAATTCAAACCACCGAGGCGCTTGCACCCGACGTACTCACCGACGGACTTCATTTCGCACTGAAATCCGAGGCGCGGCCTCTCAAAGCGGCTCTCATCAATGCCAAGGGCTTTGGCGGCAACAATGCAACCGCCGCTGTACTCTCGCCAGCAGCCACCGGTGATCTTCTGAAATCACGCTGGGGTCAAGTCAATATTGCAGGCTCAGATGAGGTTCAGGCCAAGCAGGCGAGATACCGCCATGAAGTCGACCGCGGCACTATCGAAATCCTATACCACTACGGCGAACAGATTGTGGAAGGTGAAGATCTGATGATCGACGCAGAGACCCTCAAAGTCCCTGGCTTTGGTGAGCCCTTGGCGTTAAATCTCGCCAAGAAAAAATATGAGGATCTACTCTAAGCCGAGTTCGAGCGCGAAGACCAACGCGTCCTCTCGACCGGTTGCAGCAGGATAGTAGCCGGGGCGCCGACCGATTTCGTTGAAGCCACGATTCAAATACATCTGAATCGCGGACGCATTGCTCGCTCTGACTTCTAAAAACATCTGTCCAGCGCCGAGCTCTGTGGCGTCGAAAATTAAATGATTTAAAAGCGCAGTACCGAACCCCTGTCCCTGTCGATCCGGTTCGACACCCACATTTAAGATGTGCGCCTCACCAGCAGCAACCGATAAAAAGCCCTGACACACATGCAGTGTTTCACCTGGCACGGTACCGAGCCAAATCCGATAGGAAACGGTCGTACAACCACCAATAATCGCTCGCGACCAAGGAAATTCATAAGCCCGCGCTTCAAGCTCACAGACCGCATCCAGGTCGTCAGCCGTCATTAACCGAAACTCAAGTGGAAGAGGAGTCGGCATGCAGCCACGTTTTAAGCGTCTGCCATGCGGCACGCTTTGCATCTGGGTTGGAAACCAAGTCCACCAAGGGTGGCAAGAAGCAGGCATCGGCCGTCAGCGTCGAGGCATCCAAAGATTGGATCGAAGTCAGAATACGAGGTTCAACCGCCTCCATCTCGGCCCACCGACGATGCAACCACGCATCCACAGCCTCGGTTGCAGCCTCTAAAGAGTGGTCTGCAATGCCCTCAATTGGCCAATGAAAATACTGCCAGTCAGCCGTCTCCATTCGGGGCGTCGCCAAGCGCAAGATATCGCTGCAGACCGCCGTCAGTCGACCATCCAACAAGCCACTGGCCCACTCTGGCAGCTCAACAAACAACATAGCGTCTGCGGTGATGACTGACACCAAAGTAAACCGAAGCGCCTCAACCGAAGGCGCTGTGCGTGGCATCTCGGGAGCCGACGCATCCGAAGGTACGGGCATGGCCTTCACAGACGAGGATTCCGATGTGACCGAAACCGGTGTGGCGAGCTCGCTCAACCGACGAGACGGAGTCGTCTCGACCGACGAAACAGGCTCGGGTGCGGGCTCGATCTCGGGCTGTGTCACAGGCGTTCGGGGCGACACGGGGGCCGCCACCGGACGATCCCTCAACATCACTAACGGTACGCCCATGGCGTCCAGAAGTTTTCGGGACTCCTCAGGCGCCAGGGGGTTCATCAGATGCCCTCTGATTTTTGCGGATGCTGCTTCTCGAGCGGCTTCTCGATCAGATTCAAGGCGTGAAGATAGGCTTTCGCTGACGCAACGACGATGTCTGTGTCCGCGCCTAAGCCATTCACGATACGTCCTGCTTTCTCCAGCCGCACCGTCACTTCGCCTTGTGAATCGGTCCCTGTGGTGATCGCATTCACAGAGTACAGCAACAAATCCGCCCCACTGTGCGCGACCGACTCAATCGCTTTGTATACCGCATCCACCGGCCCGTCGCCCTCGCCCGTGGCCTCCACGACCGCGCCATCCACCTGCAAGGTGATCTGTGCTGTGGGTGAAACGCCAAGCTTCGAGGTGACTTGCAAATCCTTCAAGTCATAGCGTGCGTCTGCAGCTTCGACTTGCTGCGCATTTAAAAGGGCATGCAAATCTTCATCAAAGATTTCATGCTTTCGATCAGCCAATTCTTTAAAGCGTGCAAAGGCATCGTTCAGCACCACATCATCGGCTAACACGATCCCAAGCTCGTCCAAGCGCGCTTTAAATGCAGCTCGACCTGAGTGCTTACCTAAAACCATCTTATTGGTATTCCAGCCCACATCTTCCGCACGCATGATCTCGTAGGTTTCGCGATGCTTTAAAACACCATCTTGGTGAATACCCGATTCATGGGCAAACGCATTGGCACCGACAATCGCCTTATTCGGCTGGACAGGGAACCCAGTCACCGAAGACACCAACCGAGAAGTTGGGACGATGTGGCGGGTATCGATGTGGGTTTCAACATCGACAATATCGGCCCGTGTACGGACCGCCATCACCACCTCTTCAAGCGAGGTATTCCCGGCACGCTCACCCAATCCGTTGATGGTGCACTCGATCTGACGGCAGCCAGCTCGAACCGCCGCCAATGAATTGGCCACGGCCAAACCCAAATCGTTGTGGCAATGCACAGAGAAAATGGCTTGGTCCGAATTCGGAATCTTCGTTAAGAGCTCAGTGATGGTCTCTTGGATCTGAAACGGTAAGTTGTAACCCACGGTATCTGGGAAGTTGCATGTGGTGGCGCCTGCTTTAATCACCGCCTCGTAAACGCGTGCCAAGAAATCGATGTCTGACCGTCCCGCATCTTCGGCTGAGAACTCGACATCATCGGTGTACTGACGCGCTTTCTTAACGGCCCATACGGCTTGCTCAATGACCGCCTCCGGTTCCATCTTCAGCTTATGCTTCATATGAATCGGACTGGTGGCGATGAACGTATGGATGCGACGACGCGGAGCGGGCGCGATGGCCTCTGCAGCCACCTCAATATCACGCTCGAGCGCTCGTGCAAGACTGCAGACGGTCGACTCGGTGATCGATTGAGCAACTGCCTTAACGGCTTCGAAGTCACCGGGACTGGCCACCGCAAATCCGGCTTCAATCACATCCACGCGCAGACGCTCAAGTGCTTTAGCAATACGGACTTTTTCATCCCGGGTCATTGACGCGCCCGGACTCTGCTCACCGTCTCGCAATGTGGTATCAAAAATAATAAGTTGATCTTTTGCCATTGTAATTCTCCCAAGCAATCGTATTGCCTGCTGCAATTAAAATAATACGAACGAACTGATAGACAGGAGATGACCGCCCGTCAGGGCAGTCGCAGGCAGAGACGTTGAACAGAAGTTGTGTGTAACTGGTTCATCGCTTGAGAATGCCAAGAACCGCACACCGACGCAAGTGAGTTTTTTCGATGCACGTCATTGAGCAACGCTATTAACGAACTCAAACGCCCTCGATGATTCTAAAATCACGATCCACGCCATCCGCTAAGGCCGCCAAGGCCTCTTGATAGGCGGCAGACTCATAGGCCGCCTTTGCTGCCTCAACACTCGGCCATTCCACAATCACAGTCCGCTCTAACAAGCCAGATCCCGACGCATACACGGCAGCGCCTCGAACCAGAAACTGCCCACCCGCCGACTCAATGGCAGGTTTCGCCAAGGCCGCATAGGCAGCCAATTTTTCCGAATCAAAAATCGCTTTGTAACAGCTGACCCAATATCCCTTGCTCATTTATTCACCTTTATTCTCTGTGTAGTGCTCAATCCAAGCGGCAAGCTTCATGCCCCCCAACGTCAGGGTGGCGCAAACGGCGACCCCAACCATCAATTCAATCCAATGACCGCTGTGCGGGCGAAGCGCTAAGAAGGCGCCCAATCCAATCAGGAAGCCCAAGCCACCTAAAATGACTTCGCGCTTTGCGTGCTCTTCTGAGACCTCAGGCAAGTCCGCTTTGAAGTAATTTCGCTTGGTCCCTCGTTTCATCGATCACGCCACTCGGTTTTGGAATCGACGCCGTACCCAAAGCACCGGACCGCTGAGCAAATAAAGCGCAGTCAATCCGAATAACACCCTCGGTGGATCGAGCGAGATAAACGCAAAGAAAAGGGCCGCCGCCATGATAGCCAAAAGAGACACACGTGCTTTTAGATCAGAGTTTTTAAAGGAGGGATAGGCAATCGACGACACCATCATGATCCCGCAAATCGCCGTTAGGACCACCATAGTCAAAGCCACCGTCTCCCCTTGAATGTCACTGTCCACTAACATCCAAACCGCCGAAGCCAGAAAAAATGCCGCGGCAGGACACGCAAGACCCACGAAATAACTGCCATCCGTCACTTCCCGCTGCACGTTGAACCGAGCCAACCGAAGCGCGGTTCCGGCCACATAGATAAAGGCAGCAACCCACCCTAATTTACCGAGCGCAGACAAAGACCAACTGAACACCAACACCGCCGGCGCCACGCCAAATGCGACCACATCGCTCAAGGAATCGTACTGCGCGCCAAACTCACTTTGTGTATTGGTCAGCCGGGCCACACGCCCATCGAGGCCATCGAATAAACCTGCCACCAAGATGGCAATGGCTGCGGTTTCGAACAACTCAAGGCCCTGATAGACCGCTCGCGTGGCTGTGATGATAGAGAAGAACCCAGCCAACAATGCAGCTGTGGTCAGAAGGTTCGGAAGGAGATAGATGCTTTTCGACTGCGCCATAAAACGCGGGCCCTAAGGCCCGCATCTCACTTTAGTTTTTGGTCTGATCGACCAATTTATTGGCCGCAATCCAAGGCATCATCCCACGCAACTTGCCACCGACCTGCTCGATCGGATGAGCTGCGTTGTTACGACGACGTGCGGTCATGGATGGGTAGTTCGACTGGCCTTCCATGATGAACATCTTCGCGTACTCACCGTCTTGGATTCGACGAAGCGCTTCACGCATCGCGTAACGAGACTCTTCGTTGATCACCTCAGGACCGGTCACATACTCACCGAACTCCGCATTGTTCGAAATCGAGTAGTTCATGTTGGCGATACCGCCTTCATACATCAAATCCACGATCAACTTGAGCTCATGCAAGCACTCAAAATAGGCCATTTCTGGCGCATAGCCGGCTTCCACCAGCGTTTCAAATCCAGCTTTCACCAATTCGACACAGCCACCGCAAAGAACCGCCTGCTCACCGAACAAATCGGTCTCAGTCTCATCTTTGAATGTGGTTTCAATGATGCCGGTACGACCGCCGCCCACACCAGAGGCATAGGACATCGCCACACTCTTCGCGCGACCTGAGGCATCCTGGTGAATCGCAATCAAATCAGGCACGCCACCGCCACGAACGTATTCGCTGCGTACAGTATGGCCCGGTGCTTTTGGCGCGATCATGATCACGTCTAGATCACCGCGTGGCACCACTTGGTTGTAATGAATTGAGAAGCCGTGCGAGAACGCCAAGGTGGCACCCTGCTTGATATTGGGCTCGACTTCGTCACGGTATAGCTGACCGTGGAACTCGTCAGGTGTCAAAATCATGACCAAATCGGCTTGTGCAACTGCTGAAGCCACGTCCATGACCTTCAGACCCGCACCTTCGGCCTTGGCCACTGACGCAGAACCTGGACGCAAACCAACGGTCACGTCGACGCCAGAATCCTTCAGGTTACACGCCTGAGCGTGTCCTTGTGATCCATATCCGATCACAGAGACCTTCATCGACTGGATAATCGATAGGTCGCAATCTTTGTCGTAATACACCTGCATGAACTATTTCCTCTGTGTAGATGGCGTCTTAAACAGACAACACGCGCTCACCGCGCGAGATACCACTGACTCCGCTT
>CBFHVZ010000016.1:0-2172 GCA_965659195.1 Litorivicinaceae bacterium | reverse complement strand
ACGGTCAATCGCGACAACGTCGGGTCTTCGGTCGGTGCCACGGTCAAAGATTCGATGTTGTAACCGCGCTGCGAAAACAGGCCCACCACACGAGACAAGGCACCCGGTTCGTTTTCCATCAAAACTGAAATGATGTGTCTCACTTAGGTGCGCTCCGTCTTACTCAACAACATGTCCTTCATTGAACCCGTCGCAATCTGCATCGGGTACACGTGCTCATCGGGATCCACTTCAATGTCCATGAACACCACACGATCTTTCATCGCGAAGCACTCTTCCATCTTGGCTTTCAATTCAGACGGCTTGGTCACTTTCATGCCCACATGACCATAGGCCTCAGCGAGCTTCACGAAATCAGGCAGTGAATCCTGATAGGTTGACGCGGCATACCGACCGCCATACTGCATGTCCTGCCACTGCTTCACCATGCCCAGTGCGGCATTGTTCAAATTAATGATCTTCACGGGCATGTTGTACTGCGTGCAGGTCGACAACTCTTCGATGCACATCTGAATCGAGCCTTCGCCAGTAACCACGGCTACCATACTGTCTGGATGCGCTAACTGCACACCCATCGCGGCCGGCAAGCCAAAGCCCATGGTCCCAAGACCCCCTGAGTTAATCCAACGGCGGGGCTGGTCGTACTTGTAGTACTGGGCCGCGAACATCTGGTGCTGACCCACGTCAGAGCAGACAAAGGCCTCGCCACCGGTCACTTCGTAAAGTGTCTTGATCACGTCCTGAGGCATGATCTTTTCGCCCCGAACATAGCGATCGCCGGTCCAGAGACCGTGCGCATCACGCCATCCCTGAATGGTATCCCACCACTGCTTCAACGCATCTTGATCCGGGGTGGCGTCCAATTGCGACAACATTTCGCGCATGTCGGCTAAAACCGACTTCACCGGTCCGACCAAAGGCACTTCGATGTGACGCACTGTCTTTTGAATCGAGGCAGGGTCAATGTCGATGTGGATGATGCGCGCATTGGGGCAGAACTTTTTCGGGTTATTGGTGACCCGGTCATCAAACCGAGCACCCACTGCGAAAATGACGTCCGCTTGATGCATGGCTTGGTTGGCTTCGTAAAACCCGTGCATCCCCAACATGCCGACAAACTGTGGATCCGATCCTGGATACGCACCTAAGCCCATCAGGGTATTGGTGACCGGATATCCCAACTGTTTTGCGATCGCCGTCAGTTCCTCAGCCGCGTCGCCTAAGATGACGCCGCCACCGGCATAAATCACTGGACGCTTGGCTTCTAATAACAGATCCAATGCCTTGCGAATTTGCCCAGCATGCCCTTTTTGAGCGGGCGAATAGGAACGCAGCTTGACTGTGTCAGGGTAGGCAAATGGCCGCTTTTCAGTCGGTGCCGTCATGTCTTTGGGTACATCCACTACCACCGGACCGGGACGACCGGTGCGTGCAATGTGGAACGCCTTTTTCATGACTTCTGGAATTTCTTCAATCGAGCGAACCAAGAAGGAGTGCTTCACGATCGGCCGTGAACAGCCAATCATGTCCGTTTCCTGGAATGCATCTGAGCCGATTAGGTGACTTGGTACGTTACCGGAAATCACCACCAGAGGAATGGAATCCATATAGGCCGTAGCGATGCCTGTGACTGCATTGGTGGCACCAGGACCTGAGGTCACCAAGACGACGCCCACTTCACCGGTCGAGCGGGCGAAACCATCGGCTGCGTGCACCGCGGCCTGTTCATGGCGCACCAGAATGTGCTCTACGGCCTCTTGCCGATACAACGCATCATAAATGTGAAGTACTGCGCCCCCCGGGTAGCCAAAAATCATTTTGACTCCCTCTTCCTTCAGGGCACGCATAATCATCTCGCCGCCAGAAAGCAATTCCACTTCCGACCCTCTTTCTCAGTTAGGTAAACCGGGAATTGTGACAGCACCTGCCCGCCTGTCAACTGACAGGCGGTAGATCCTTAAGGGCGGAAAACCATCTGGCCACCTGAATCCACGTCAATATGGACAGATGAGCCAGGCGGAAATACACCTTCCAACAAGGCCTGTGCTAACGGATTTTCGACCAACTGTTGTATCGCCCGCTTTAACGGACGCGCACCATATACGGGGTCATAACCAGCATCACACAGGCGCTCAGCGGCAGACTCAGAGAGTTCCAATTGCAAATCCATGG
>CBFHVZ010000015.1:0-27455 GCA_965659195.1 Litorivicinaceae bacterium | reverse complement strand
CCTATTCGATGGGTGCGGTCTATGACATGAAACCCGGCGAAGTATTCTGGGCGGCCAGTGATGTCGGCTGGGTCGTTGGGCACTCCTACATCGTGTATGCCCCGTTATTGTTTGGTTGCTCCACCATCTTGTACGAAGGAAAACCGGTACGGACCCCCGATGCGGGCGCGTTCTGGCGGGTTGTGGAAGAGTACAAGGTGAAAATTTTGTTCTCGGCGCCTACGGCATTTCGGGCGGTGCGGAAAGAAGACCCGCACGGAGAGCACTTCAAAGCCTACGATACGAGCTCACTGACTGCCCTGTATTTGGCCGGTGAGCGGCTTGATCCACCAACCTATCATTGGTTGGAAGAGCTCACCAGTCTGCCGGTGGTCGATCACTGGTGGCAAACCGAGACCGGTTGGGCAATTGCATCGAACCCACGCGGTTTGGAATCCTTTGTGCCCAAAGCGGGCTCGGCGACCAAAGCCACACCGGGCTTTAAGGTCGAGATCCTGGATCCGTCAGGTGAGGCGGTGCCGGCTGGAGAGCAGGGCAGCGTGGTGATTAAGCGGCCGTTGCCGCCTTCGTGTCTGCCGACGGTCTGGGGCAACCACACGCGCTTTGAAGAGTCCTATTTGAACCCATACCCGGGCTACTACTTAACCGGTGACGGCGGCTTTATCGATCACGAAGGATATATCTTCATCATGGGCCGGACCGATGATGTGATTAACGTGGCAGGTCATCGCCTATCGACCGGTGAGATGGAAGAAATCGTGGCGGCGCATCCAGCCGTGGCCGAATGTGCGGTGATCGGTGTGGCTGATGAGCTCAAGGGGCAATTGCCTCTGGGGCTCGTGGTCTTAAAAGATGGGGTGACCCAAGGCGCGGATGAGGTGGAGAAAGAGCTGATAGCGGCGGTGCGTCAGCACATCGGTGCGGTGGCTTGCTTTAACAAGGCGCTGATCGTTGAGCGGTTGCCAAAAACCCGTTCGGGCAAGATCTTGCGGGCCACGCTTCGAAAGATTGCCGATGGCGAGTCGTACTCAATGCCTTCGACGATTGAAGACCCGACCGTGCTGTCTGAAATCGAGCAACGCTTCTAATTAGGCACCAATCAATGCAAGACGGCTGGCTTCCCAGTCGTCTTGTGGGGGTGCCAGTTGCATCCGCATCCAAACGCACTCCGCATCGAAATCGGTGCTGACTTTGAACCCGAGTGCGCGAGCTAAGCCCTGCATCCCTTTGTTTTGAATCATGGTTTCCCCGTAGATCAGTCGCGCTCCTCGGTCTCGCGCCAAATCAACCGCGGCTTGTAAGAGCAGTCGGCCGACTCCGGTGCGTTGCAAATCGTCCCGTACCACCATAGCGAATTCGGCCGACAGCAGATCGGCGTCGAAGATCACACGAATCACACCTAAGGTCTCGAACGCATCCTCGGTCGGTACACTGACAATCAAGGCCACTTCCCGTGAATAATCCACGTGCGTCATGGCTGCAAGTTCGCGTGCACTGAAACTCTGCTTATCTGAGAAATACCGAAAACGTAGCGTGGCGCGCGAGAGTTTCGACAAAAACACCCGATGTGCATCTTCGTCCTCAGGTCGCAAAGGCCGGAGTCGCGCGGTGCGCCCATCGGTCAGTTGAACCGGTCGGTCGAGTGACTCAGGGTAGGGCGTAATAGCCGGTTGTGAGCGCTCACCGAGGGACAATTCATCGAGGTTCGCTTGCACCTGACCGCGTGCGATCGCCAAACTGACGCGCAAGGTGACGATTTCTGGAACCCGCGACAGCAGACGGGAACAGCTCACGAGGGCCAATGCGGCGCCCGCGAAACCTTCGGGATCAGACGTTTCGAGCACGCGGCCGGTGGCCGAGCGGTGCAGCAAGTCTTCTGCCAAGGCCTGATTGATTGGCGGCAGTGTCACAGCAAGCGCCGGAAAATGCCCAGGAGGCTGATGGACGAAGATGACCGGTCCAAAAATCGGATCTCGACTGATGCCAGCGGCCAAGCGAATCGGATTGACACCCGAGACCGGATGACCAGCAAACCCAGGCAAAAGGGACGCGACTGACTGGCGTTCGCTGGCAGACAGTCGTTCTGTGCGATCGCTTCGGTCTCGAAACCATTGTTCGGCAGGTCTCAGTGCATCGAGGTCGTTGCCATCGACGTGCGCGTCGACGAGTCGGTTGGCGACTCCGTGTCGGGCCAAACTCAAAAATCCATTCAGGGCTTGTTCCGGTGTGGCGTTGACTGCCAAACCGGCCTTGTCGAGGGCTTCGCGAAGCGCTTTACCCAAAATCATGCCAGGTACGGCTAGGTACAGTGGGCGGTTTAACTGGGCTTCAAACCGCTGAAATCGATCCGCCCAGGCCGCAAAGCTGATCGTCTCCGACCAGAGCCGTTCGGCCATGATTGGAATGAGGAGCCCATCCGCAGTCTCCCTGAGTTCAGATAAGATGTTGAGGTCTGAGGGCAGTTGGTCGGGATGATCAAACCAGCTCGGTTCGTTCCGAATATGAAAATCTTGGCGGCCTTCAAAGGCTTCGTAGAGGTGATCGGCGGCCAAGGTTTCGAGTCCGTCGCCGGCACTCAAAATCAGGAGCCGCTGCCCATCATGGGTCCGGCGTTTGTTCAGTCGCTCCAGAGACTGGAATAGATCGTCTAAGGTGTTGAGGCTCGAGGCTCCGGCACGGGCGATGGCGGCCTGATAAAGAAGTTTACGATCCAAGAAGTCGGGTGCTTCGGGGTCTTGCTCGGTTTGGAACTCACGTACTCGACCGGTGTGCAATACCATGACCGGTTTGTGCCGCGAACAACTGCGAATGGCACTGATAAATCGTGCAGGGATGCGGAGTCGATCGATCTGAATGGCGAGCGCATGACAGTGTGGATCCTGGATCAGGGTGTCTACTAAATCGGCAATATTCACATCGACGGATCCGCCGACGCAGATTAAGTGCGACAAGCCAATACGACGGCCGGCCACCCAGTCGCGGACACAGGTGGCAATCGAGGGCGATTGGCAGAGTACGGCGATGGAGCCCGGTTGGATCGCGGGCATGGGCAGATTGGGCCAGCTTGCTGGTGGATTGGCCAGCTGCAAATGGGGGATCACAAGCGTCGAGCAATCCGGTCCAATGATGCGGCTGTTGGTGGTGGCTTTTAGCTGAGCCAGTGCCTCCCGGATGGCGCGCGGGGTCCGCTCTGGGGTCTGTTTCAACAACACAATCAACGGCCAGCCGGCTTGGGCGGCGTCTTGCGTGTGACTCAATAACGCACTCGGTTCGGCCAAGACACACAATACCGGACTCGTGGTGTAGAGGCGTGCGTCGTAGGGTTCGATCGGGTCGGTCCAGACGGCGGTCTGTGCTTTACTGGACTCTTCCTCGAACCATTGTTGCCAGCGCGCGGCCTCAGACTGCAGTTCAGCATCGGGCGCCCAGACAATCAGCGTCTTGGTTTTGAATAAATGTTGAAGGTAGCGAGTACTCACGAAAACGTCCGCAATGCATCCATTAAATCCGCATCCAACACCCCCGGGTGTGTCAGCGTAAAGGATCGTTGAATTTGAAGTCGTTTCTGTGAACGGCTGTACGCGGGATCGTAGTGTTCCGCCAACAGCCCCTCGCTGAGTTGAAGCCACTGGTCCTCTTCAATCGCGTCCTGCCAGTCGGCGATTTGTTGACGGCTATGACGAAAAGCCAGTTTTTCGATCAACCGACGGGTGCCGTCTGGGTCGGTCGTCAGATGTTGGTATTGCGCAAGCGACAGAGCGGCTCGCCCGGCTCTATCGGCCTCCAGTGCCAATGCAGGCGCCTGAATCAAGGCTCGAAACAGCCGCGCTGGGACGTGCAATTCCCCGACCTTAGACGATTCAGATTCCACCCAGACCGGCTGGTCGGGTGACAGGGTGGCTAACCGCTCAGCCAGCAGTGATTCAAAATACTTCTGCGAGGGCTGAGGCCGGTTGGGTTCTTGACCGAGGATGGAGCCGCGATGATTGGCCAAGCCCTCTAAATCCAGCACTTGAAAGCCGTGTTCGGCCATCTGCCTGAGGATCAGGGTTTTGCCGCTGCCGGTGGGGCCCGTCAGTAAGCGCCACTGAAAGCGATCGGCGGCCTGCTCAAGTTCGCCTTGGACCACTCGGCGGTAGGCTTTATAGCCACCATGTAACACCGTGACAGGCCAGCCGATTTCATGGAAGACCAAGGCCATGGAGCCCGAGCGTTGACCGCCACGCCAGCAATACACCAAAGGCCGCCAGGTTTTAGGGTGTTCGGCGAGGGTCTCTAGGTGACGTGCGATGTTCTCACTGGTTAATCGCGCACCGAGTTTACGTGCGGTGAAGGGGTCGACTTGTTTATACAGTGTGCCGACCTCGGCGCGCTCGGTGTCATCAAGGACCGAAAGATTGATCGCACCTGGAATATGGTCGTCTGCAAACTCACTGGGTGAGCGGACATCAATCACGGTGTCAAAGGCGGCGAACGAATCTGTGAGGTCGCTCAGTGAAAGGGTTGGAATCTGTCGTTTCATGTTGACTTGGGCCATCTGGACCTGAATAATTCCGCACCCATGCAGGTGTGGCTCAGTTGGTAGAGCACTCCCTTGGTAAGGGAGAGGTCCCGGGTTCGAGTCCCGGCACTTGCACCACCTTCGCATCGGACATTTGCCCAACGGGTGTTCGCCCATGATACCAGAATCGACCCCACACGAGGCGTATGCGATGCATGGCGAAGTATTTATCAAGGGCCTCTCAGAGGGCCTAGCCAGACAGTCCGAATCTTCTTTTCACGTATTGACTCGTTGCACTCCGATCGGTGTTTCGGGAAAAGGTGAGTCCATCGGATTCCCCCTGTATCCTCGCGTCTAAGACGGAGTGAGTGGTATGTCGGTAAAAGCAGTGGATGTGTTGATCTTAGGCGGTGGCGCCGCTGGGCTTTTTTGCGCCTTCACCGCAGGTCAGCAAGGGCTTACTGTGACTGTACTGGAGGGCAGCAATAAGGTAGGCAAGAAGATTCTGATGTCCGGGGGCGGGCGCTGTAATTTCACCAACTTAGATATCCAGCCTCAGAATTACCTTTCGGCCAATCCGCATTTTGTGAAATCGGCACTGAAGTCCTACACCCAGTGGGACTTTATCGAGTTGGTGGAAAAGCACGGCATCGCCTATCATGAAAAGACGCTCGGTCAGTTGTTTTGCAATGATTCATCCAAGGGCATCTTGAATCTGTTATTGGCGGAGTCTGAGGAGGCCGGAGTTCAAATCGAGACTCGGGTCGATATTCAAACCATAGAATCTCTGTCTCCTGGCTTTAGAGTCACGACCGCACGTGGGATTTATCAAGCGCGGGCGTTGGTGGTCGCCACGGGCGGGCTGTCTATTCCCACCATGGGGGCCTCAGGCATTGGCTATGACATTGCTGAGCAATTTGGGTTGACGGTTTTGCCCCGATCCGCCGCTTTGGTGCCCTTTATGTTCAGTGAGCCGATGAAAAGCCTCTGTGAACGTCTTTCTGGGCTTTCGATCGACGCCGAGGTACGCTGTGGTGACACCCTATTTCGTGAGGGGGTGTTATTCACCCATCGAGGTTTGAGCGGGCCGGCTGCACTCCAGGTCTCCAGTTATTGGAAGCCTGCCCAATCGATCTCTCTCAACCTACTGCCAGATAGGGACGCTACTGATCTGTTGCTTGATGCAAAGCGGGTTGAGCCCAAAAAGCTGCTTCGTTCGGTGCTTGCTGTGCATCTTCCTAAAGCCTTGGTTACCGAGTTAGAGGGTTTGATGTGGTCGAGGTGGCGTGAAACCCCATTGGCGGAAATTCCAGATGCGGAATTGAGAACCATTGCGGCTCTTTTGTCGAGCTGGTCACTGAAACCGTCAGGGACAGAGGGGTATCGGACCGCTGAGGTGACCCTGCAAGGCATAGATACCCAACATTTATCGTCCAAGACCATGGAATGCAGAGAGCATTCAGGGCTTTATTTCATTGGCGAAGTGGTCGATGTCACAGGTCATTTGGGAGGGTATAACTTCCAATGGGCTTGGTCATCGGGTTACGCAGCGGGCGTCGCCATAGCTGCTGCCGCGGCGGAAGTCATTGAGAGGGTAGAGCACCCGGCATAGGTTTGGACTTGTTTTTTGGGAACGGATCCTGAGGTATGTCGTATGACGGCATTGGGTGAGGAGGATCGATGGTCATCATTGTGTTCATCGTGGCCGTATTGGTGATGTTGTTTGGGCCCCACTTGTGGGTGTCCTATGTACTGAAGAAATACAATCGCCATCCCGAGTCCAATTTTCCGGGCACTGGCGGCGAACTGGCGCGGCACCTTCTCGATAAATTTGGCCTCCAGGATGTCAAAGTGGAGATCACTGAGCACGGTGATCACTACAACCCCATCGACCGGGCGGTGGCATTGACCGAAGATAAATACAACGGACGGACTCTGGCGGCTATTGTGATTGCCGCTCATGAGTGTGGTCATGCAATTCAGCATGCGCGGCGCGAACCTTTTTTCTTGCTCAGACAGCGATTGGCCCAATCAGCCAGGGCTGCACAGATGATAGGATCTGCCTTGTTGGCAGCCAGTCCCTTCGTTGGCGGAGTCACTCTGTCGCCGCATTTGGGCCTTTTGACATTTGCCGGCGCATTTCTGGTGTTGGGCTACGGGGTGTTGATTCAATTGGTCACCCTGCCGGTGGAACTCGATGCCAGCTTTAATAAGGCCTTGCCTATACTGGGGTCTGGTTATGTGTCGGAGTCTCAGATGGGGCCTTCCAAGACTTTATTGAGGGCTGCGGCCTTAACCTATGTAGCCGGTGCCTTGGTGCAGTTGCTCAACTTTTGGCGCTGGCTTGCGATACTCAGGCGCTGAGCGAAACGTGCTTCCCGTTGGATGCTCGGACTGTTTCCCGAGCAAACCTAGGATTAAACGAAAAGTTGTCGATACCCTCTATGTGACTGGGAGAGTGGGATAGCTGCAGATTACTTGGATTTGCTTTTACTCGAAAAAGTAGGTTGGCTGAAGACGCTCAAACAGCGCGTAGGATTCGTAGTGCAAACAGATCAAATTCAACATTCGCAGCTAAAATTCGCGCTTAAGGCACACGCTGTAACTACTGCAGACGTGCTGGCTGCTTTGGATTCGAAAACCAGTGGATTGAGTGCGCAAGAGGCTGAGTCGCGCTTAAACGAATATGGCCCGAATGAGGTCTCTGCGCCGCCCAGAAAAAATCCTATCCTAAGGTTTCTCGCCCATTTTCACAATGTGCTGATTTATGTGCTGCTGGCAGCAGCGATGGTGACGGCTCTACTACACCATTGGGTGGACACTGGGGTGATCCTGGCTGTGGTCATCGTGAATGCGATCATAGGCTTTCTTCAAGAAGGTCGGGCTGAGCTAGCGATGGATGCCATTCGTGGCATGTTGGCGCCACGCTCAGCGGTGCTCCGAGGGGGACACCGTATCAGCATTGACGCGGCTGATCTCGTTCCGGGAGACATAGTGTGGGTGGAGGCTGGGGACCGCGTGCCGGCCGACTTGCGCCTGATCGAGGCCTTTGGCCTAAAAGCCGGGGAAGCGCTTCTGACGGGCGAGTCTGTAGCGATCGATAAGGGCGTAGAGCCTGTTGCGGAGGACTCAGCCCTCGGGGACCGAAGTTCGATGTTGTTTTCAGGCACCTTGATTGCGGCCGGTACCGGTCGAGGGGTGGTGATTGCCACCGGTCAGCAGACAGAAATAGGGCAGATCAGTGGCATGCTCGGGCAAGTCGAGACCCTGACCACGCCCTTGGTTGCTCAAATGGATGGCTTCTCACGCTGGCTCACGCTGTTCATTCTACTGGTTGCCGGCGCTTTACTGGCGTACGGGTATTTTGTCGGTCATTTGCCTTTCTCTGAACTGTTCATGGCGGTGGTCGGTTTATCTGTGGCGGCCATCCCAGAAGGGCTTCCCGCCGTGGTGACGATTACGTTGGCTGTGGGTGTTCAAGCCATGGCGCGACGTAACGCGATTATCCGGCGTTTGCCGGCGATTGAGACCCTGGGATCGGTCTCGGTGATTTGCACTGACAAGACCGGCACCCTGACCCGCAATGAGATGATCGCGACCACGCTTGTAGCGGCAAATCAAGGCTATTCGGTGGATGGCGACGGATATTGTCCCGAGGGCGAAGTGCGCTTGGATGAAGCCAGTGCAGTTAGAGGGAAAGACGACCTGTTGATGCAGTTCGCTGCGGCAGCGGCTCTTTGCAATGACGCGACGCTTTCCTCACATGAGGCCGGCTGGCAGGTAGAGGGTGACCCCATGGAAGGGGCGTTGCTGGCACTGGCGGGTAAGATCACAGGGGAGGGTGCCGATCCGTTGCGCCAATGGACTCGCACCGATGTGATTCCGTTTGATGCGGAGTATCGCTACATGGCGGTACTGCAACACAATCACGAGGGGCGGGCTTGCATCTATGCCAAAGGGGCGCCTGAAGCGATGTTGGCACTTTGCTCACATCAGTTTGCGGCCTCAGGGCAGAAAGAATCTCTTAACGCCAGTTTTTGGCAACAGAAGGTTTTGAAGTTGGCTGCCAAAGGCCAGCGAGTGATCGCGATCGCAGTGAGGGATGTCGATCAAAGCCATACCGTGTTGAACGCCTCTGATTTGGCGGGTCATTTGACGATGATCGGCCTGATTGGTCTGATTGATCCACCTCGTGCCGAAGCCATCTCAGCGGTAGCTGACTGCCATGCGGCAGGCATTCGAGTCAAAATGATCACAGGCGATCACTCTGCGACCGCTCAAGCGATCGCAGCCGCCATTGGGCTGAAGAATACCGAGCGGGTGCTGACCGGAGCCGAGATCGACGCCATGGGCGATGTCGAATTGGCCGAAGTGGTCGTCGATACGGATATATTTGCACGCACTTCCCCGGCCCATAAGTTACGGCTTGTGACTGCGTTGCAATCCAGGGGCCTGACTGTGGCGATGACCGGTGATGGCGTGAATGACGCCCCTGCACTGAAGCGTGCTGATGCCGGGATCGCCATGGGACTCAAAGGCAGCGAAGCGGCAAAAGAGTCTGCGGCTTTTGTGCTGGCGGACGATAATTTCGCGTCGATTGCGGCGGCTGTCCGCGAAGGCCGTACCGTGTATGAAAACATCAAAAAAGTGATCAGTTGGACTTTGCCGACCAGTGCCGGTGAAGCCATGACGATCATTGTTGCCTTATTTGCCGGCATGGCATTGCCAATTACGGCGGTGCAGATTCTTTGGGTGAATCTGCTGACTGCTGTGACCCTTGGTCTTGCGCTGGCCTTTGAGCCGTCCGAGCCAGATACCATGACTCGCCCTCCGAGAATGCGGGGTGAGCCATTGCTCACCGGCACCTTGATCTGGCATATCGTGCTGGTCTCGATGCTATTTTTAGGCGCTGTCTTTGGGATGTACTTTTTTGCGATCGATCGGGGGTTTTCGGTTGCCTATGCCCAGACCCTCGCCATGAATACGCTGGTGGTATTGGAGATATTTCACCTATTTTTCATCCGAAATATTCACAGTGGGGCACTGAGCTGGAAAATGATTCGTGGTACGCGAATCGTCTGGGCTTGTGTCATCGCAGTCGCAGTGGGTCAACTAGCCATCACCTACATTCAGTCATTGCAGAATGTATTCGGCACGGAGGCAATCACAGGTCTTCATGCGGCTCTGATCCTTCTGATCGGGCTGGTGTTTTTTGCGTTGATCGAGACTGAAAAGCGGATTCGGCTCGCGTTTCGATCGACAGCCCCTGTGCGATGAATGCATGTTGATAGCGCATTGCCTTTTTCTCGAGTCATGAATCCTTTTCGATAGAGGACTAATCCGTGCGAAAGCTCTATACCGCGGCCGATCTGCTTGAAGCACAATTGCTCCATCTCATGCTGTGCGAGCGAGGCCTGAGTTCGTTGATTAGAAATGAATCCCTGCAGTCAGGACTTGGTGAGCTGCCGATGGTCGAGCTTTGGCCTGAAGTCTGGGTACGTGAAACGCGTCATTGGCAAGCGGCGGTAGAGGTACTGAGTGACTTCCAGCGGCGGGAGCTAGTAGGAGAGTGGGCCTGTGAATGTGGCGAGCTCAATCCCTCATCTTTTGAGAGTTGCTGGTCCTGCCATCAATTCAAGGTTGATGCAGCCAGAGATTGAGTAGGGTATGCGATGCCCTGGGAGAACCTTTGGGTCCCCGCGGTATTCTGTTTTAAGAATTTAAATGGCCAAGTTTTTGTGATTGCCTGTGATTTCATAGGAGGGCTCGCTCTTTTGAGATACCCTCGAGTTTCACTGAATTTGCGAAGGAAATGGGCATGACATCAATCGGCACCCCCTTTAGTGCAACCGCGAAACGAGCCCTGTTGTGCGGTTCAGGTGAGCTCGGCAAAGAGGTGGTGATCGAGCTTCAGCGGCTGGGTGTAGAGGTGATTGCACTGGACGCCTATCCCAATGCACCTGCGATGCAGGTTGCTGATCGAAGTCACGTGTTGAACATGTTAGACGCCGAGGCTCTGCGTCAGGTGATTGAGGCCGAGCAACCGCATTTGATCATTCCTGAAGTGGAAGCCATCGCCACAGAGGCGCTGGTGGCACTGGAAAGCGAGGGGTACCGAGTGATTCCGACCGCGCGCGCCACACAGCTGACCATGAACCGAAAGGGGATTCGTCACCTGGCCGCCGTTGAGTTGGGGCTCAAGACCTCTAAATACCGATTTGCCGACTCAAAGGAAGCCTATCTGAGCGCAGTAGAGGCTCTGGGACTGCCCTTTGTGGTGAAACCCATCATGAGCAGTTCCGGCAAAGGCCAGAGCATGGTGCGCGATCGGTCTGGTATCGAAGCCGCTTGGGATTATGCGCAAAGCGGAGGACGGACGCAGGCTAATGAAGTGATTGTGGAATCGGTGATCGAGTTTGATTACGAAATCACGCTTCTCACGGTGCGTCACAAAGACGGCGTATCGTTTTGTGAGCCCATCGGGCATGTTCAGAAGAACGGCGATTACCAACAGAGTTGGCAGCCGCACCCAATGTCTGATGCGACCCTGAAATCGGCGCAAGAAATCGCAGACAAAGTGACAGCTGCACTGTGCGGTGCCGAGGGTCGTGGGCTTTTTGGTGTGGAGTTGTTCGTCAAAGGGGAGACCGTGTTCTTTAACGAGGTTTCGCCTCGGCCACATGACACCGGTCTGGTCACGCTGATTTCTCAAGACCTCTCTGAGTTTGCGTTGCACGTGCGCGCTATTTTGGATCTCCCGATTCCGAACATTACTCAGCACGGGCCGAGTGCGTCGGCAGTCATCTTGCCCGAAGGCCACTCTGATCAGGTGGAGTTTTCAGCGCTTGATGTGGCTTTGGCAGCGTCTGATACGCAGATTCGTTTATTCGGAAAACCTGTGATCCGGGGTAAGCGCCGTATGGGGGTTGCATTGGCTCGGGGTCAAAGTATTGAAGAGGCGCTTGATAAAGCCCAGGCATCGGCCGATGCCGTGAAGGTTAAGTTATAAGAATCGGGTAATAAAAAACGGGGAATTTTGCTTCGTAGTAATGTAGGGCTTGCCCTACGTCATACGTAGGTTGGGTTTGTGCCTCATGTGGCATCTGGTCCTCGAAAGTTAGGTGCTCTTGCGGCAGGTTTAAAACACCCTTCGGAGCCTATGCTGTACTACGCTTGTTCAAGTCCTAAATGATCGACGAATGGCTTGAAATCCTTGTCCCTGAAAAGTAATGGCAACCGCTTATCGATGCAAAAGGATGCGATGATGACATCAGCGGTTTTTCTTATTGTGATCCCTCGCTTTCGTAGTGCCCTGAAATTCTCGGCACTCTGAATAGCCATATCCACGCCGAGCATCTCGAACAGTGTGACGTGCTCAAATAACGCTTTGGCAATTCGATAATCTCGTTCCGCCCGGAAGCCCTGAAGTACTTCGGTCAAGATCAAATCACCGGCGGCGACGAGTTGAGTCCCGATTAAGCGGTCTAGACGCTCAGTTTCAGGATTGATTACTCCTGAGAAGTAGTCGATCCATACGCTTGAATCTACGACTATCAATTCCCGGTTCTCATCTCGTCCAGATCACCTTCCCACTTGAGCTTACCCCTGTACTGACGAATTGCTTCCTGTCTTCGCAATCGAACCAGTGTTTTCAGTCCTAGTTCGACGGTTTCACGCTTCGTTTTAAGTCCAGTGAGTTGTAGAGCCTCGGTCATTAGGGAGTCGTCAATTTCTATGTTTGTTCGCATCTTGGTCTCTCCGAAAAATCATGTGTACAATTTTCGTAAAATATACACATGTTTGGCGCTTGTGGCTCTGAAACGCAGTATTTGTAGTGGTCAATAAGAACCGGACATCATTTTATGTTGTTGTTCGGCTCTAGCAGGAAGCAAATCCCCATTGGCCGGATGACCGCCCGACGAAGCAGCGTGTAAGTCTGAGGAAACCTACTTTTCGTTTGTGCGAAGAGCGGCTCAGGATCCGATTGGCCGAAAGGTAAAGTGGGCAGACATTTCACATAACCTGGATATCAGTCGCCTAAGATCTGAACTGACCGATGAAGACGTCGCTCGGCTTAAGAAGTACAGAAAAGCGCTCGATATCTTGGCAGACTCGGCAGGTGCCCATTAACTAGGCCTGCCTCTTTGGAAAGTTTGAAAAGTCAGCCGTGCGCGTCTGCTTTGCATTGATCCAGTGGTCTTTGGACTAGAGTCCATGCTAATCATCTCCTCCAGATCGCGGGAGCTATAGTCTCGGCAAAGAGGTGCTTCGCTAGTATCGATTGCGAGTTTGACGTTATTCCTCCTAACGGCCTGGGGCCTTTCCTCTTTTTTCATTTCATCAGTACGGCGGCTCCTCAATGGGTGGGCTGAGTTAGGCGTTTTCCCTCGGATTACTCCCATTTGAAAAAGGTAACTTAAGTGATACTATCTCAAAAAAATGATTGAAGTTAAGGAGTATCTCGATAGTAGCGGAGCCAGCCCTTACGCAGATTGGTTTGAAGATCTAAACCACAGAATTGCGGCTAAGGTGACGGTCTCACTGTATCGAATGAGACAAGGCAACTTTTCGAATGTGAAAGGGGTGGGCTCGGGGGTCTATGAGTATCGAATCGATTTTGGCCCTGGCTATCGTATTTACTTTGCCATGGATGGCGACCGTTTGGTGATACTTCTCGGTGGAGGGACCAAAAAGCGCCAGAGCCTCGATATCGCATTGGCAAAGGAGCGTTGGCAGGAATATAAGCGCCGGAGACGGCAGGGAGATAGGGTGTGGCACTGACGAGAGACTTTAGACAAACCGTTCAAAAACGGGCGCTTAAAGAGCCCGCGTTCCGCAGAGCCCTGTTGCAAGAAGGTATCGAGTGCCTACTCGCCGGAGATGTGGATGTGGGGAAATCCGTACTTCGTGATTACATCAATGCAACCATCGGATTCGAGGCGCTAGCTCAGGTCTCTCAGAAATCGAGCAAAAGTCTCATGCGCATGTTTGGCCCCGACGGTAACCCACAAGCCGGCAATTTATTCGCTGTAGTTCGTCACTTACAGGCTCAAGAAGGCGTGCGTCTTGAAGTGAAAGCTCGTCCTCTAGCGAAGTAACCACTGCAGCATCCCACCCTTTTTGGGTATCAACCCGTGCGGTTTATGCCTTTAGGTGCTTAACCACCGATCGAGAACCCGCTCAACATGAACAGGGTCAATTCGATGGCCTTCACCGTCTATCACTTCCAATTCACCCGGGGCATTGCGCGCTAAGCGCTCACACAGTGCCACCGGTGACTGCGCATCGAGTGAGCCGGTCACGATATCGATCTTCGTATTGAGAAAAGCCCTGCGTTCGATGGCTTTCTCAAGCTGGCCTGCTTTGGGTGGCCTGAAATACATGCCCCCTGCATGACAGGGGCCCAAAACGGGCGAGAGGAACAGGCAGCGCCCGTTAAAGAGAGGTGTTTGTAAGAGCGCATGGGCAATTAAATAAGCGCCAAACGAATTCCCAATCACCCACGGGTTCTCTTGGGTGACCAAGGTTGTTAGGTCATGCGCAACGACTTCGATCTGTTGGTCAAACGGCAGTCGTGCAAACTCACTTGATTGAGACCGATCAGGGTTCGCGGTGATTTCTCGTCCATAGACATCAAAGCCTCGCTCTGAGAGGTGGGGTCCGAGGCCCTGATCCAGTCGTCCGCCGCGACCGGGCATGTAGTACAACGATGACATGGTCTTATGGTAGGCGAATTGCTCCCCCTGGGCACCCGGCATCTGTGTTTGTGACCCAAAGCATGATTGTCATAGTCCGCTATCTTTTGAATCAGCCCCAACCAAGTAGGGTTGTCAGTTGACAACCCTACTTGCTGAACTACACTGGAGTCGACTGTGAGGCAAATTCGCCACCCCAAAAAGGAAATCGGTAACGCGCTGGCCTACATGGCTCGTAATGGATGGCGAATAGAACAAGGCGGAAGTCATGCGTGGGGCCAGGCGTACTGTCCCTTTAAAACGCTTGAGTGTCGCCACGGTGAGTTTTGTCGGGTCAGTGTATGGAGTACGCCGAAACGGGCAGAGAGTCATGCGCGCGCATTACGGCGAGTAGTGGACTCCTGTGTGGTGTTAAGGATGCTGAAAGAAGCGGATGAGGGCTGTGATGACTGAATACCTTTTTACACTGCGATACGCTCTCAAAGGGTCTGAAAAATCAGAGGATGCACTGATTGGGCGTCTGAGCGCTGCGGGCTGTGACGATGCGTTAGTTGGGCTGGGGCAGCCGGGGCGGATCGCACTCGAGTTTTCTCGAGAAGGTGCCAGTGCGTTTGAGGTTTTGGGTACAGCGCTTCGGGATGTCAAAAAGGCACTGCCGTCTGCGCAACTGATTGAGGCAACGCCTGACTGGGTCGGACTCACCGATGTGGCAGCCTTCCTTGATATATCTCGTCAAGCCGTTCGCAAACTTCGAGTGACTCATTCAGAGTCCTTCCCACTGCCGATGCACGAGGGCACCGCCTCGATCTGGCATTTAGCAGAAGTTCTTGACTGGTTTCAGGCGAAGGGCGGTTATTGCATCGATGCCAACCTTCGGGAGATGGCACATGCCACACTCAGAGTGAACTTGGAAAAGGAGGTATCTAAGGTCAGAGGTGCCACTGACGCCGTCTGACCGATCGTTGGGGCAAACGCACGTCTAGGCTAACTGCGGTTAAATGATTCAGTGCTAGGTGGGCGTGGCCGTTGCCAGGGCGATCAGAACGGCGCTCAATTTTTCGGGGCAGTATCGATCAGGGGTTTCGCCGGTCAGTGGCGCTGTCACAAGTTCAATTCCGAGCTCTTTCAATCGTCCGGTTGGGATTCCGCCCGCATAGGCAGAGTGCTCGTCCACCAAGATATGGCTGATTCGTTGTTGGGGTGTAGCGCCCGGTGTGCCTTGAGCCAAGGTCTCTAGGAGGGTGTGAAGCGCATCTTCGGTCGTCATCCCAAATTGCTCAGGGTCGACGCCCAAGTTAGGTATCCACACCCGAGGTGCATTTGGATTGTTGCAAATGGATTCTGTGATGCCGGTGGGCAATAGGTTAGCCAACAGGCTCGTATAAAAACTGCCTGGGGCATAAACGATCAATCCGGTTGTCTCAATCAGATCACGGATGCGTCGCTTAGCCGTGGCCTCAGCCCGCACTTCACGTTCAAGACCCCGATTGATAAACAGCTCAGCGATCGGTGAGGTCAAAGGGGCGGTTTCTTTTCCGGTCATCCGGTGTTGCCCGAGAACCACCTCGCCGTTTTTCAAACGCGCACCCAGATGCAAGTTCTGGTCGACAATCAATCGTGCGGCGCCTTCGGTTTTAACGAGCCGCGAGAAAAGAGCTGCCGTGGGATCCATGCGCCGGTGATGCTCCAAATAGGCCCCGGTCAGCACCAGGTTGCCAAGACTCGCCCCTCGGTAATCAAAGGTGTCTGGCACATCGGCAAAGAAGCGATTCAATAGCGCCATGACGATGCCTTGGATCGGGGGTGCGATCTCAGTTAAGAGTCGATCGTTACCCTGTTTCAATCCGCGAAGCAGGAGGGCAAGGGCGGCCGGTTCGATCTGGCTCGGAATCCGTGTCTGGAACAGCTTCACCACCCGTTGATGGCCCGCTAAGGATTCATCGGCCAGCGCCATCAGTCGACTGCGCAAATCACCGACGGCTGGCATATCAAACGCAATCCGAAGGGCGGCTGACGAACCGCCTGAATCGAAGGGGGTGAGCAGGTGTGTGCTGTGCTGGGTAAGCGTTTTCAGGACGCGGGCGGTTTCGTTAAACGCTGTGCCGCCTGAAAATACCACCATCTCTGGGCCGAGTTCGGGTGCACGGCGGTGCCACTCAATTAATTCCGTAGTCAAGAATCCATCCCATACTTGATTGTCAGTCGGCTCAGCCAACCCGCTTGACGCGGTATTTGACCCGTCTTCGAACACTGGGTAAAGACCCTGGTTTAAAAAGGCGAACGAAGTGCGTTAAATGCCCGCCGTGCCTGAACTTTCATGAAATTTATGGCAGTCTCCCTCCCAAGCAAGGATGTGTGGGGTGCGCATGATTCGGCTGCCAAAGGCCGTGCACGATAATTTGATTTTCCTGATCGCGGAAACGTCGTCGCAACTCGAGCATCTCGAACGCTTTGTGTTGCACGGAGATACCGCAGCGGGACGGCGTGTGCTTGACCGTGCAGGGTATGGATACAATCTACGAAGTCGCATCCAAAAAGCGTGCTGGGACAGTCAGCGAGGCAAGCGGGCGATGGAGTCGCGGGTGCGATTGCAGTCGATTGAGTCGGTGGCGCAAGATCTTGATCACATCACCGAGAGCGCCCGGGAGGCGGTTCGTCAGTTATCGACTCGCGGCGAACTTCGGGTCGATGAGTCGCTCTTTAAACCCATCTTTAAACACCTGCAAACCGGCTTGGCCCTCATTCCGCGCATTTTGGAGTCGGCGGAATCTGCCAAGGCAATCAAGTTAGGTCGCTTAACCGACAAGATTTTTCGGCGTCACCAGAAAATCGAAGCCGCGTGCATCGCGGAGGTGAAAAAGAGTCGGGCCGACGATTTCGCGGCGGTGTTGTTGGCGGCTCATGCCTTTGAGCAGATGGGGCAATCCTTATTTGATATCAGTGAAGCCCTGTTATCGGCCGTGCTCGGTCAGGCAATCAACCTAGCTCGGTACGATTCCTTAGAGTCACTCGGCATGGAGCTGGATTCTAAGAATCAGGCTGTCTCGGTCAAAACGGTTGCCGAAACCCGCTCCGGAAGCTCTATTTCAGGCATCGTCGACCCAGAAACCGACCGGATTACGGCGATTTTTAAAGACGGTGAGCGAAAGAAGCTGAAAGAAGAACGGGATGGCTTTCAGAGTTGGCATGACATTTACCCGGGCCTCGCACCTAAGGTGCTGTCGTATACACGCCAGGGAGATTCGGCTGCTTTATTGATTGAGCATTTAAATGGCATGACTTTGGAGCATTTATTGCTCAATGAGTCCGATGCCGACCTTGATGCAGCCTTCAATCGCTTGGGCCAAACCTTAAGACGCGTCTGGAAGGAAACTCGCGAAAAGCGCCCGGCCAGGGCGGGCTTTATGGATCAACTGCATTCGCGATGGTCAGATATTCTCTCGGTCCACCCCAATCTGTCGTTGACCAATGGCCGGATCGGCGCGCTTCCCGTCAGGGGTCTCAAAACCTTGGTGGCTCGTGCTAAATCTCGGGAAGTGCCTGCGCCTTTTTCGGTCTATATCCACGGTGACTTCAATCTAGACAACATTTTGTATGACTCGGTTGAGAACCGAATCAGTTTCATCGACGTCCATCGGTCACGGCAGATGGACTATGTGCAGGATATCTCGGTCTTTATGGTGTCTTGTTATCGCCTTCAGGTGCTAGAGCGGCCCGAGCGCGATCGGATTCTCGCCCTGGCGCTCCGTATGGCGGCCTTGGCTAAACGCTTTGCCAAGCGAGAGGGCGACGACACCTTTGAGTTTCGGTTAGCGCTGGGCTTAGCCCGATCTTTGATCACATCGACTCGTTTTATTTTGGATCCGACGCTCACCGATCGGATGATCTTACGCGCCCGTTATATTTTAGAGCGCATCGATCGCTGCCCCGAGGGCGGCGAAGCCCGGTTTAAATTGCCTTTGCAGGAGTTGTTTTATGAATAAGCCTCGGATTGCCGTGATCGGTATTCCTGGAAAATGGTCGACCGAGGTGTTGGCTGATGAGCTGGAGGCGCTCACCGGATTTCGTCTGGTGGTGGATATGGGCGACGTGGTGTTTGATGCGGTCCGCAACCGCTTAATGGCGGGTGATGTGGATCTGGCGTCGCTGGACGGCTTGATGGTGAAGAAAATCAGTGAGGTCTACAGCCCCTCGACCCTAGATCGCTTAGAGCTGTTGCGCGTGGCCGAGGCCCGAGGGGTGCGTGTGTTCAGCCCGGCGAGCTCGATGCTTCGCTTGGTCGACCGGTTAAGTTGCACGGTGACGCTTCGAAATCACGACATCCCCATGCCAGACACCTGCGTCACCGAGAGCATCGAAGCCGCCAAAGCCTGCGTGCATCGGTTCGGTGAGGCGGTTTTAAAACCTTTGTTCTCAACCAAAGCTCGGGGCATGACGCTGTTATCGGCGGATCAATCGGACGCGGAGCTTGAAGCGGCCCTGGTGGCCTTCCAGGCAGAGCATCCGGTGATGTATCTGCAAAAGAAACTGATCCTCTCAGGGCGTGATTTAGGCTTGGTGTTTTTAGGCGGAGAGTACTTAGGCGCCTATGCGCGCGTGGCACAGAACGATGCTTGGAACACCACGATTCATTCTGGCGGTCGCTATGAGCCGGCCGAACCCGATGCCGCTATTGTGACTATGGCGCATAAAGCCCAATCGCTGTTTGACATGGACTTCACCACAGTCGACATCGCAGAAAGCAGTGAAGGGGCGATTTGCTTTGAAGTATCCGCCTTTGGTGGCTTTAAGGGCGCTCTTGAGGGGGCCGGCATCAACGCTGCCGCGCGCTACGCTGAGTACGCCGTGAAGACCATCGCCCATGGATAAGTTGATCGCATTGGCGCGTGCCGAACACACATATGACCTGAACTCGCTCCGTTTAAAGTTCGGTGCCTTTGGGATCGAAGTCCGCACCGACAGCGCGTTGCTTCGTGACGCCTTGGCCCACTATTTCACGCCCTATGTTGTGCCTTCGTTGGACCGGGTGGATCGCGTGGTTGAGGCGCTGGATCGAGCCATTGATATCCCAGCAGACGGCTTTAGCCACTGGCCGCGAGAAGCGGGCAAAATCGGGCAAAAAGAGGCGGTTTATGATGGCGAGGGGTTTCGTCTGATTTGGAAGGTCAAAACCGGCGTGGTCTTTTACCAAAGCCCTGAGCGGGCGGTTGCCATGGGCCCCTGCGCTGACAACGACAACCAAATCATTAACTTCATCAACGTCCAATACATGAGTCACTTGCAGTATCAGGGCTGTGAAGTATGCCATGCAGCCGCTGCACAGCACGGACAGCGTGTTCTGGCCTTTGCGGGCTTCTCAGGCGGTGGGAAATCGACTCTGATGCTGCATTGTTTGAACGACCCATCCATTGATTATCTGTCCAACGATCGCCTGTTAGTGAAGCGCAGTGGCGCGAACGTGCAAGCCTATGGCATCCCTAAGTTGCCGCGGATTAATCCCGGCACTTTGATGAATAATCAGGCTCTGGTTGGTCTGGCCTCAGAGGCTCAGTTGGCCCGCTGGGGTGCGTTGTCGCTTACTGACTTGTGGCAGCTCGAAGAGAAATACGATGTGTTTGTGGAGGCCTGTTTTGGGCCAGGTCGAATTCAGACAGAGGGCCGCCTAGACGGCTTGATGATTTTGAATTGGTCGCATCAATCCAGTGCGCCCACCCGGATTGAGCGGGTGAACTTGCCCGAGCGTCTCGATTTGTTAGAGGCGGTGATGAAGTCAGCCGGGCCGATGCATCTCGATCCGACGGGACAGCCCTTGCCGCCCTTGCAGCCCCTAATTGCTGAGGATTATTTGGCGGTGTTTGAAGGGGTTTCGGTGTTTGAACTCTCAGGTGGCGTCGATTTTGAGCGAGCTCAGCGCGAGGCGGTCGCCTTCATGAAGGGGGTTGTATGACCGCGCCGGTCTTTGCCCTCATCCGACACGGGGATTATGCGCAAAGAGCGAACACCCCGAGTGCGCATCAGCCTTGGCCGTTGACGGAGCTCGGTATGCAACAAGCACGTGAGCTCGCGGAGACCTTGGTGAGTCTGGCAAACGCCCATGACTGGCAGTTATCGAACACGCTCTACAGCTCGCCCTTGTGTCGAGCGTCACAAACTGCGCAAATTCTGAAAGCTCATTGGCCGGTCGCTTCCGACGTGGTTGAGGAGGCCGCGCTTTGTGAACGAAGTCTCGGCGCAGGAAATAACCTCACCGTGGATGAAATCGAGACGGCGTTAACCCAAGACCCGCGTATCACGACCTGGCCCGCTGATTGGAAATCCAACAGTCGCTTTCGGGTGCCCTTGGCCGGGGCTGAATCCCTGTTGGCGTCGGGTGAACGAGTGGCCCATTGGTTGCAAACCTGTGAAGCGGAGACCCCTGACAATACGCTCGTCCCCGTGGTCGGTCATGGGGCCGCATTTCGGCACGCCGCCTATGTGCTAGGTGCCTTGACCTTTGATGAGATCAAAGCCCTCAGCATGTATCACGCGCAACCGGTCTGTTTGCAGCGTTCGTCTGAAGGAGGGTGGACAGCAGTCGCCGGAGCGTGGAAAGTGAGAACGAACCATTCAGAGTATAGGGACTGAGTTGTGAGCCACCATGCCATACACACCTTGCCGCAATCGGTCGCTAAGCTACCGGTCAAGCATGAGCCTTGGCAGTTGCATAGCCAACACTCAGGCTCGCACAGAGCCTGTCCGCAAACATTGGCCCATCATCTGACCGAGGTGGCCAAAGGAGCGCACTGGAAGTGGCCGAAACGCCCGGTATTTTTTATTTCAGACCCGCACGCGGACTCTGAGGCATTCATTGCCAGTTTGTTGGCCACCGGTGGTATCAAGCCGCCGGTCCGACACGATCGAATCAAATTGACCAAAGCCGGTCGCAAAGCCCATTTTGTGATTGGCGGGGACTGCCTTGATAAGGGCCCGAGCAACCTGCGGCTACTCGAGTCGATCAAGGCGTTGTACAAGAGTGGCGCCAAGGTCACGCTCATCGCAGGCAATCACGACATGCGACTGTTGATGGGGCTCCGAGCGCTTCAAGGAAAGCGCAGTGTTTTGACGGAGCACTTGTTTGTGCGGATGGGGAATAAGGTTGTGCCGCTTATCCACGAAGTTTTTACCCGCTATGTGCGAGGTAAAGACCTGAAGATTAAAGCGCCAAGGCTCGCAAAGTGCCGCGACATTTTGTATCCCGGTAACAGTTGGTTTTATGAATTTCCGCGGAAAGTGGAAGGACGGATGCCTCCGGATGCCGTTTCGCGCGAGCTTGAGCGCATGGGTAAAAAAATCAAAACCTTCGAATCGGAGTGTTTGAAGTATGGGATGACACTTCGTGATGTGTACATCACAGCTCAGGTCATGAAGAAATTGTTCTTATCGTCAAAGGGTGCGTTTGGCTGGTTCTTTAAAAAGATGACCCTGGCTGAACAGTCTGGCTCCTTTTTGTTTTTGCATGCCGGTCTCGACGATGGGGTTGCGCAGATCGTTCAAAATAAAGGCATCAAACACCTTAATAAGTTGTATAAACAACAGCTTAAGAAGAACTTGTTCGAATTTTATTACGGTACGGTCGCCAATGTGATGCGCACTAAATACCGCTCCGTGGATCTGCCTTTGTCGGCTCACGGGGTGGATGCAGTGCATCAGAAGGGCATTTATGCCGTCGTTCATGGTCACCTTAACCGCACCGAAGGCCAGCGAATTTTGCTGAAACAAGGGTTGCTGCATATCGAGGGCGACATCACCCTCGATCGAAACTCGCGGAAAAAAGAGGGCCTTGGGGGCATCGGCATCGGGTACATCCGAATTTGTGCTCAACGCCACATCGTGGGGGTGAGTTCAGACTACCCAAGGCAAAAGGTATTTTCGCCGCTTAAGACAGGAACGGCCTATGTTGCAACGTAAAAACCGGTTTCGGCACGAGAGCCTCGAGGACAGCAAAACCATCCAGGCGTACTTAAAAGCAATCACCAAGGGGTTGCAGCAAGGTACTTTGTCTTTTGCCGATGACGAGGGTGAGATTGCGATGACACCGAACGGTTTGATGAAGCTTAAAGTGGTGGCTTCCAAAGAAGGTTCGAGAAATCGGGTCGATTTGCGAATCAGCTGGGATGACGATGAGGCGCCCGTCTCGAGCGGCACGCTGCGGGTGAACTCAGAAAAAGGGTAGCCGAAAAGCAAACGAGCCTGAGACGAGCTCAGGCCCGTTGTTGTATTAGACGCTCGGTGGAAGCTTTGGCTTTGATGCCAGGGTGGTGAGGATGTAGACCAGAATGGTTGAGGCCACCGCGCCGCCCAAGCCAATGCCAATCAACACAATCACATCAATCGGCCCGCCGATGTCGGTAAAGCCTGAGTTGGTGATGAAGTGAACAAACAAAATCGCCGCCAAGGCACCGATCGGCGCACTGAGTTCTGCGCGCAGAAAGCGGATTGAAAACCCTGCGCGGTCGCGCATTACCAACCAAATAAAGACGATCGACAACACCGCTGCTGCGGCCACCAAGAGCCAGAACAAGGCCGGCCCAAACATCTCTTCGAATACGGCAATCAACATGCCCAACGTTAAATCTTTCATGGCTACTCCTTAAGCTCGGCCGCGCAACATGGCGTTGTAGGTGGCTTTTAATGCCACTTCCTTCATCAACCAAGAAATCCAAAGCTCTTCTAAGGGCGCAATGACGCCTGGGAAGGAGGGCTTTAGGTTGTTGTGATAGTCAAACTCGACCAGCATCGCCCGGCCGATTTTGGTGATCAGCGGACAGGAGGTGTAGCCGTCGTAGGCTTCCTCACTGACGGTCCCGGCGAGATCGGCCATGATGTGATCCACCACCACAGGCACCTGCCATTTCACGCTGGCGGCGGTTTTGCCTTTCGGGACGCCGGCAATGTCACCGACGGCAAATACGTTGGGGTAGCGAACATGACGCAAGGACGCTTTGTCGACTTCCATCCAGCCTTGCTCGCCCCAAGCGCCGGTTTGCCAGCGGAGGTCGGAGTTGAGAACCGGGGCGGGCGCTTCCATCGGTGGAATCACATGGATGAAATCATAATCGACATCGGCTGAACCATTGGGGGTCTTAAAGGTGGCGACTCGGCGATCGGCGTCGATTTTTGTGAGCACGTGATCGTAGGTCAGTCCGATGTTTCGCTCCTCAAACAGCATCCGCACTTTTTCGTGCACGATCGGTACACCAAAGGTGTTGTCGTTGTTGGCGTAGTACTGAATATTGACCTTGTCGCGCGTGCCTTTACGTACCGCATGGTCTTCGGCGATGAAGGTGTACTTCAGCGGCTGTCCAGCACATTTCATTTCAGTGTTTGGGCGCGTAAAGACACCTTGGCCGCCTTCGTTGGTGAACCGATCCAGTGCCTGCCACGACTTGGCTGCATACTCAGGGCCGGCATACACCGAGGCAATGCCGTTTTGACCGATCACGTCTTTGCTCATGCCTTCGATCTTTTCGTAGGCCAACCGAAGCCCCATTGCGACTACCAGCACGTCATAAGGCACCTTCTCCCCAGACGCGGTGGTGACCACTTGTGCCACGGGGTCGATCTCTGCCACCCAATCTTGAATCAGGTTGGCTTCAGCGGGTAACCAATCTTGGGTTTGTGAGACGCTGTAATCGGCTGATTTAAGGCCTGCACCAATCAGGGTGAAACCGGGTTGATACCAGTGCTCTTTGCGCCCATCAATAACGGTAATAGACCCGCCGTCCATTCGTTCAGCAAAGCGATTAGCTAGGGAGGCTCCGGCGGCACCAGCACCCAAAATCAGGATGCGGGCATTGGTCTTGGTCGGCGCTTTCGCGGCCAGTCCCAGTGGGGTGTATTGAAGGGCGGTGCCAGCGGTGAGCACCTTTAGAAAGTCCCGGCGATTGACGGTCATGGCAGATCTCCCTGTCTTTAATGGGCGCTATGATCAGAGATCTTTTGTCAGACAACCTTGACGTGGGTCACTTTCTGGAATGTATGGGCATAAGCTTAGACTAAATGAGAATAACGAGGCGTTTGAGCCACGACGAGGGGTGAGGTGATGTTACTCGATTCGTTCGAATCATTAGTGGAATCGGGCCCTTTGGCCGATTGCTTAGCGCATCGTGTGGGCGAGCGTTGGGCGGTGTTCAGCCGGAGTCAGGTCTGGGAGGCGGCTGAGGCGCTGGTGGCGGCCTGGCAGAGTGAGGGTCTATCGCCCGGTGATCGGGTGTTGATCATGATGGAGAATCGCCCGGAATGGGCGGTGGTCGCAATTGCGGCAGCCTATGCAGGGTGGGTGCTGGTCCCAGCCTACACCACGCATTCCGATGCCGAAGTGAAGTATTTGATCGATCAAACCGAACCCAAAGCCGTCATTGCCTCAGAGGGATTCGCGGACCGTCTTTCTCAATTGATGCCGAACGCCTTGTCGCATTGGGTGGGTGGGGCCTCTGACGCGCTCAATGTGCCTGCGCCTAACGAAGGTTCGCTGCCTGCACGGTTCGATGCGACAGCCGACAGTTTGTATGCGCTCATCGCAACCTCGGGCACCAATGGGTTGCCGAAAATCGCCATGCTGTCTCAGGGCAATCTGCGCGCCAATGTCGCGTCCATTTTGGAAATTTTGCGCGATGCGGATCTTTTGAAACCTCAACGGTTCTTGTCGTTTTTGCCGTTGGCACATGCCTATGAGCACATGGCGGGGCTGCACCTGCCACTGGCGATGGGTTCCAGTATTTACTATTGCGAGAAGCTCGAACGACTGCCCGGTGATATGGCGGTGGTGAAGCCCACCTTGATGACCGCGGTACCCCGGTTGTATGAGTTGCTGCACAGCAAAATCGAGTTGCAAGTCGCTCAGTCATCTCGGCTGAAACAGGCGTTATTCAAGACCACCCTTCGGTTGGGTGCGAAGTCCCAGTCAGAAATGAGTGCGTTTGAGCGAATCCTGAATGGACTTTGTGAACGCTTAGTTCGCGCCAAAGTGAGAAGCCGATTCGGCGGGGCGCTTTTGTATTTTGTCTCAGGCGGGGCGGCCTTGAACCCAAAGATTGCCGAATTCTTCACCGCCCTAGGCGTCGGAATTCTGCAAGGCTACGGGCAAACCGAGGCATCGCCAGTGGTCAGCGTAAACCGCCCAGGGGCGGTCCGCACGGATACGGTCGGCCCACCGCTTCCGGGGGTCGAGGTACGTCTCAGCGAGGCCGGCGAACTGCTGGTTAAAGGGCCTATCGTCATGCAGGGCTATTGGAAAGCACCTGAGGCGACTGCGGCCACTCTGAATAATGGTTGGTTGCATACCGGCGATTTGGCCGAGATCGATCCCGATGGGCACATTCGGATCGTCGGCCGGATTAAGGATCTTATTATCAACTCAGGCGGTGAAAATATTGCGCCAGCGCCGTTGGAAGCGGCTTTGATGTTTCACCCAGATGTCGCGCAAGCCGTGGTGGTGGGGGATGGTCGGCCGTGGTTAAGCGCGTTGATTGTACTGAGTGAGACCGCTCGTGAACGGGGTGAGTCTAAAGACTCGGTGGTTCGAGCGATCTTAAAGTCAGTCAATGCGGATCAGCCGGCCTACTTGCACGTCCGCAAGGCGGTGGCAGTGGATGAGCCCTGTACGCTGGAAAACGGCTTGTTGACCCCGACGCAAAAGATCAAGCGTCATCAGTGGATTGCAGCCCATCAGGATGCGCTGGATGCGCTCTATTAGGGGTTGTCATCAGACGGTCAATTGAATGAGATACACTCCGCGCGTTGCGAGTTTAAGGGGGCTTGGGTGTCCATATTTTTGAGGTTTCTTTGGCTGGGTCTGACCTCGTTTGGCGGCCCGATGGCCCACATCGCCATCTTTCGGCGACGCTTTGTCGAGAAAGACGGGCTGTTAACCGATACCGATTACGCAAGCTTGGTCGCGCTGTGCCAGGTCATTCCAGGTCCGGCGTCCTCTCAGGTCGGCATGGCTTTGGGGTATCGACTCGGGGGGCTGGTCGGAGCCTTGTTGGCCTGGGTTGGGTTTACGTTGCCGAGTGCGGTCTTGATGGGTATCGGCGCGTACCTTTGGTTGTCCGGTGAGTTCGTTGAGTTAGGCTGGGTCATCGTAGCGCTGAAACTGGTGGCCTTAGGTATCGTCACCCAAGCCGTGATCGGAATGTGGCAGAGCCTCTGTGTGGAACACAGTGCCAAAGTGATCGCGCTGATTGCCGCGGTTCTTTTCTACATTGAACCCACCGCGTGGGTGCAGCTTGGGATGATCGTGGCGGCCTTGGTGGCTGGGGATATTAAGGCGCGACAAGCGACCTCCGAGTCCTTTCAAGTGAAGACTCAGAGTCTGAGTCTTGGTTTGGGTTGTGTGGCCGTGGTTGTGATTGGCGTTGCGCTCAGCGCGCTGCTGCCAAGTGAGTCCGGTCTGTGGCACATCATGAGTGGCCATTTTGTTTCTGGCGCGCTGGTCTTTGGCGGGGGGCACGTGGTGTTGCCTCTATTGCAGGCTGAGTTTGTGCCGCCCCTCAGCGAAGCGGGCTTCTTAGCAGGGTATGGCTTGGCGCAAGCAATGCCGGGACCCTTGTTTACCCTGGCGAGTTATCTCGGCGGGCTTGGCTGGGTCGAAGCGCCTTGGCTCGGTGCCTTGGTGGCGACGCTTGCGATCTTTATCCCAGGTGCCTTATTGCTCGCTGGTGCGGCCTTGGTCGGTCATTCGCTCTTACCCTGGCTTAAAGCGCGCATACTGTGGGTCAACGCCGTTGTGGTGGGGTTATTGGCCTCGGTTTTGGTCAATCCCATCTTCACCGAAAGCGTGACGTCTGAGGTCACCACCGGTCTCGGTATGTTGAGTCTATTGATCGCGGTGGTGTTAAAGCGGAGTCCGTTGGAGTTGGTCGGTGCGATGTTGATCGCGACCTTTGGGGTGGCTCAAGTGGGGTGGTTGTAATGGTATTACCGTTAATTTCGTTGTGTATTGCTAGCCTAGCGATTTTGATTCAATTGGTGCTGACCTATCAGGTGATTAAGCATCGTCGCGCCGAGAAGGCATTGGTCGGAGCAGAGATGTCTGTGGAGCTTCAGCGCGCAATCCGAGCTCACGGAAACTTTATCGAAGTGACACCGATCTTCCTGATTTTACTCGTAATTCTTGAGATGGTGGACAGCTATCTGTGGTGGATCGCTGGACTGGGTACGCTGTTCTTGGTCGGTCGGATTTTGCACGCCCGATCGATGCTCGTGGACGAAGCGATGGA
>CBFHVZ010000014.1:8674-28029 GCA_965659195.1 Litorivicinaceae bacterium | reverse complement strand
ACCGGGTCGGTCATTGTTTCGGATGTCAAAACACGGATTACGGCCGCGGCTGATGCCCAGATTGTCTTAGGTACTGGGCTGGCGTTAAGTCTGGATGCACGTAATGAAGCGACCCATGTTCAGGTGGCGGGTGCCGTGGCCTTTGGAGGCAAAGCCGGTGTAGGCGCGGCTATTGTGGTTGCGATCGTCGACAGCCTGGTGGCCACTCGAATCGATAGGGTCACTGTAGCTGGCGGGGGCGAACTGGCGAGCATCAGTGCGGCCTCGTTAAATGCCCTCGACGTCGATTCAGTTGCCTTCGGGGTCGCGGCATCCAAAGGGAAGTCTGGGGGCACCGGTGCCGGCATGGTGGTCATCAATGACGTGCGGGTAGGCAGCCAAGCGCTGGTAAAAGACAGCGTGCTCGATACTTCAGCCGGAGCCAATTCGATCGTTATCACCGCCAAAGACCTATCAGAGATTACGGCGGGTGCCGGTGCGGCGGCATTGACCACGGGCCAGGTTGCGGTCGGGGTTGCGGTGGCTCTTAATCGCGTGTCTGAGGCCTTGAATGATTCGAGTGTTGCCACAGGGACTGAAGTCCGCGTGATCAACAGTGATTTGGGTGACTCGACCGATGCGGTGCGCCTAGAGGCTTTGACCGATTTGACACTCACGGCCGTCGCCATTGGTGCGGCGGCATCGAAAAAGATTTCTCTCGCCGGCAGTGGGTCGCAAAATCTACAGACCGTTCGCACCCGTATCACCGTCGATGCAACAAGTGCGCTTGGTGCCGATAACCTCCTGGTTCGGGCGCAGGATAACAGCCACTTCGTGTCAGTCGCCGGTGGGTTGGGCTTGTCGTTGGGTGCCGGCAGTGCGGCCGCTGGCGCCGGTGTGGCGATCAATGAGTCCCGAGGCGATGTATTAATCCATTACTCGGGTGATCTAGACGCGACCACGGCCGTGGTTGATGCGCGAGCCAAGCAAGACTTTGTGACGGTCGCCATGGGCGGGGCCGGTGCGGGGAACTTTGCACTCGGTGGGTCGGTGGCCTACACCGACATCTTGGGGGATGTGGAATTGCTCGCCGATGGCACGGCGACCTGGTCTGTGCATGATTTATCGCTTACCGCCTCTGACAGCAGTCTCGTCACCTCAGTGGCAGGTGCTTTAGGTATCGGATTAAAGTTCGGTGGTGTGGGCATCGGGGTCGGCATTGTTACCCTAGAGCGAGACATACGTTCCGTAGTAGACGGTACGCTGACGATACAAGCGAGCGGTCGGCTTGAGGTGAGTGCCGGTGCCTTAGCGCCCACCGATTTGAATGTTCGTGACGACACGATGTTTTCCGAAGGCGGTTCGTCGGTCAGTGTCTTGGATCGGGCACTCAGTGGCGCAGCCACCTATTCATCACTGAATAGCGCCACTTACGTACTGCAGGATACCGTGCAAGATCTCGCGGTCGGTACGGTGGTGGAGTTGGCCAACGGGCTTCAATACCAGTCGAAGATTCAAGCCAGCCAAGTGGATTTGGATACTGAAACTTTTTCCGATACCGCACGCTGGGACGCCTTAGGGACGGATGCAGTCGACAGTCCGCAATTCACATTGATCGACGACATCCAGACTATTGAGATCGGCACTGTGGTGCAAACAGAAACCGGAGACCTCTATCGATCGATCACCAATCAAGGTGTCGTGGACTTGGGCGCAGTCGATTTTTCAAACACCGCCCAATGGCGTGCTCTGCGAGCCAGTGGCGCCATGTTTGCCTCAACCGATGGCACGCAGACCGTTGCTAAAGGCGATGTCATTGAGGTCGGTGAGCTGCGCTACGAATCGCTAGACGACCAAGGCTCGGTTGATCTGTCGACTGTATCCATCTTCGAAAACGAAGAAAACTGGCGACTGATTCAACGACCCACTGCAGGGGAGCTTGAGGCTCAGGTCACCAATGTCGCGGCTGCCGTCGGTGGCTCCAAAATGGTGGGTGCCGGTTTGGTGATGGCCAAAACGCGGGTGGATCGGGATATTGAAGCGCGCATCGACGGTGGGGCAGTCATTGAAGCGACCAGTTCGACCGCCGGTGACGGCGTATATGTGACGGCCAACGACACGAGTGGTATCACCAATGTCTCGGTGGGTGCGGCCGGTGCGGTGGGACCAGGTTCCAGTGTCGCAATTTCTGTGGGCGGTTCGCTTGCCTTCGCCGACATTGACAGCTCGGTCTCGGCGTCGATCGAGACCGCCACGGTCGAGCTGTATCAATCGGCTGACGCGGCAGTGACTGCGACCAATACCGCCTCGATTTACGCCGTGGGCGTCGGGGCGTCGGCGTCCATTGGCGGGAAGGCCGGTGCTGGAGCGGTTGGGATCTCGGCTTCGGTGAATCATATAGAGGCGCTGACCTTGGCGGAATTGAATGGATCTGTCCAAGGCTCAGGTTTGGGGCAATCGGTGACGGTCTCCGCGACTCAGTCGGCCTCAATCGAGTCGATTTCCATTGCCGCATCGGTTGCCGGAACGACCGGGGTATTGGGTTTTGCCGGCGGCGGAGCCGGTTCGGGTAACTACATTGACGGTGCGACCATCGCCTTGGTTAATGATGCCGATGTGATCGGCATTGAGGATTTGACGGTCACGGCCGTGGCGTCTGCGAACATCCATGCGGTGGTGGTCGGTGTGGCCGTCGCTGTCAGTGTTGGCGGCAGTGCCAGTGCAGGCTTAGCCATTGGGGTCGCGGTCTCGGTCAATCGGACCGAAGGGATCGATGTGGCCGCAGCCACCGTGGGCGGAATCGATACCTCGGACTATGTCACGACCGCGAAAATCAATGACAGCCGAGTGGATGTTCTTGATGACGTATCAGTCAACGCACAGTCGACGCAAACCATCGAGGCGGTGGTGGTGGCGGCCTCGGTGGCTGTGGCGGCCTCAGGCAGCATAGGCCTCTCCGGCGCCGGCGCCGGTGCGGCGGCCTACAATACCGGTGAGTCGGTCGTTGTCGCTGAGATTCGCGGGCACACGACAGCAACCGACCCGACGGTAAAAGCCGACGGGGATGTGACGGTGTCTGCGCTGAATCTTGCCTCGATTTATGCCGGGGTCGGAAGTGCGTCTGTGGCAGCCTCCTTTGCCGGGTCTGCGGCCGGTGCGTTAGCGATCGGTGTGGCCTTGTCTCGGAATACGATGCATGCCGAGACCCGGGCTTTGGTGCATGAATTCCACACCGCCGATGCAGTCGAGGTGGGTGGGCACCTGTCTGTGACCTCAAAAACGGACGATGGGGCCGGTAACCGACTGCAAATCGAAACAGTTTCCGTGGCCGCGTCGGTGGCCGTCTCTGGGTCGGGGGCGGTGGCTTTTTCATTGGCTGGAGCCGGGGCAGATGCCCGAAACCTGATCACTGGGTCGACGGTAGCGGAGGTCTCCGATATCACGCGCGGTGCATTGGGCCAGTTAACGGTAGTGGCCACTCAAAATGCGTTGATCGACGCCCGTGTGATCGCTGTAGCCGGCTCTGTTGCCGTCAGTGGTGGCGGCGCCGGTGCCGCATCAGTGGGGGCGGCTCTGGTATTAAATCGCATCGGCACTGAAACCGCGCGCGTCCAGGTAACGGCCGTGGTCGAAGACGCGGCGTTGGCGGTCACGGGCACGGCACGAATCTTGGCCCAGAATCTGTCGACGATTTCCGCCGATGCCAACGCAGTGGCCGCGGCGGCGGCCGTATCAGGCAGCATTGCCGGGGCTGCATCAGGCGCTGGCGCCGATGTTCGGAATTATGTATTCAGCGAGACGCAGACCACGGTTTCGCGGACCGATGAGACCGTGACCCATCCAGGGGCTATGTTGGTCGCGGGTGAGGTGGATATGGATGCCATCGAACAGAGTGTCGTGGATGCGCGATCTGTGGCGGCAACCTTGGCCGCATCGGCCTCCGGGACCTTTGCGGCGGCCATTTCGATCGGCGTCAGTTTGGCCAGAAACATCACTGAAAGCGATGCGGCCGTGGTCATGACCGATGCAGCGACCGCAACGAGCGATTTGATCGAGGTGGTGGATCGCACACCGCCGGCCATCGCAGGTTTTGCAACCTTACCCTCGTTGGCGGCACTCTCCGACAGCGATGCGGTCTATATCATGGCGACTGCCACCGAGGCCCTGGCAGTCGGGTCAAAAATCACAGCCACGTTGAGTAATGCGGAGCAGGTGGTGTTGACCCGTGATGCGTCGGATGCCCATGTGTTGATGGGGACCTATTTGTTGCCATCGGTTCCCAATACGAGTTCCCAAGCCGAACTAGATGCCTACCTAGCGACCCTGATTGGCGACTTAAATGTAGTGAGCTTTACGCTCGGTGATTTAACCGGACAGAGTGCACCGGTCGATCTGTCCGGGAATGCGATGACTTCAGCCGCGGATGATGTGGCTCCGGTGATCTTGAGTTTTGAGGTGGAGGCCATCGACGGGGCGTTTGAGGCGGGTCAAACCGTTCGCGTCCGGGCTGTGGCCAGTGACAATCTCGGTAGCAATTCTGAACTCACGGTTACATTGGGCACCGGGAGTTCCTATACGCTGAGCCAATCGACCGACAGTGCAGCGATCTTGGAAGTCGAGTTCAAATTACCTGCTGGCTTTACGGGCACCGCCGACTCGTTGCAGGTGGTGTCGTTTACATTGGGTGCCGGAGCCAATGCACCGGTGGATCTGGCCGGGAATGCCATGGCGAATCATTCGCTACCCGATGCTTCGGCCACATTCAATGAACGCTTATCGGTCGACACGGTCACCGGCGACATGAAGGCGGCGTCAGACAACACTGCCACGCTCGATGCTTCGGCGGTCGCCGCGTCGGCGGCGCTCAGCGGGTCGTTGGCGGCAGTCGCCCTATCCGGCGCCGGAGCCGATGCGTTCAATCACGCGCAAAATGAGTCGACCGTGACGGTGACTCAAGCCGAGGTCTCGGCGGCACGCGATATCGATCTGCAAGCCAAATCGGATACCACCTCCACCAGTCGGGTGGTGTCTACGGCGGTCGCTGTATCGGGCGGCATCGTATCGGGTTCGGGGGCGATCGGGGTCAGTTTGACCCAGAGCCGTGTGGGTGACGCCGATACGCCCACGCATCGGACCGTGGTGTCAGTCAGCGACAGTGTGCTAACGGCAGGACGTGACCTAGATCTCTACGCAGAGTCCGTTGAGGCGCATCACGTGACGGTGACGGCTGCGTCTTTTGCGGTGGCCATCTCCATTGGGGTGTCCGTGGCGGGTGCTGGGCTCTCGTTGTTGGTGGACAATTTTGCCTACGTGGATGCGGTGGCCCGCAACAGCTCGTTGGTAGCCGGACGTGACGTGACGGTTCAGTCGGTCAGTGAGACCACGGTGGATGATAATTCAGGCAGTGGCTCATCCAATTCCATGGTGGGCACAGCCACTTCGGTGGGTCTGGGTGCTTTGTCGATCACAGTGGCCATCTTGGAGGCCGAAGTGGCCAATACCGTCTTGGCTCGTGTGATTCGAGTGCCGGTGGATCCTGAAGCGGATCCGCTGGTTTATCCGACCCTTGAATTGTCATCCGGTCGCGATTTTTCGGTGCTGACCACGCAGACCACGGAGCTTACCGATCTAAACGGCATTGGCGTGACCATCGCCGGGGGTGGGATTGCCGCCAGTGGCGGCGGACTGGAAATCACCTTGGTGGTGGATAATCGTGTGGAGTCTGCGATCGATCTGGGTGGTCGATTGGCGGCAGTGTCCGCACTCGGTGACCTGGTCATCGATGCACTCGAAACCGTGACCTTGAGTTCAAACGTTGACAACGTCTCCATCGCGGCAGCTCCCATTGGCCTGGCAGTCGGTGCGGCTGTGATGCGAAGCACGCACCAATCGTCAGTCTCGGCGCGTGTGACCCAGGCCACCGTCAACGCCGAAAACGTCCGACTGGATGCGCAATCTGATTTAACCATCTCAGAAGTGGGATCCACCGGGGTCAGTGTGGGCACGGTGGCGGCTGTGGTTAACACCAGTGCGGCCGAGGCCAAAGCGCTGGTGCAGGTGACGGTGGATGACGCCACACTGATCGCGGAGCGCTTATTGGATCTTGTGGCGGTGTACGCCATCGATATTCAGGCCTCAACCCTTGGGGTCAGCGCGGGATTGGGTGCCATTGGCAGCATGAATGCCCGGGTTGAAGCGGGTGTTAATGGACGAGCCGACGCGGAAGTACGGCTTCTGAATCAGTCTCGCCTATTGGGATTTGCCGTCAGTGTCCGATCTGACTTGCGATCGATCGCCTTTGCCAAAACCACCGCAGGCGGCGGCGGCGGTTTTGTCGCCACCGGGGCAAAGACCACAGTCCGCGATTACGCCACGTCCAAAGTCCTCGTTGGCGACGGCTCCGTGCTCGATGGTGTGGCGGTCAGCATTCAGGCGGTCGCCGATCGCTGGGCTGATGGGGTAGCCGATTCCAATACGTTGGCGGTTGCCAGTGGATCCGGTGCCTTTTTGGACGTGCAATCCTATGGCGATGCTCAGGTGGTCTTTGCGTCCGATGTGGCCGGCGCGCGGTCCTTGGTTGAAGCCCGCTTTGTCTCGGTAGTGAGTTCGAATAAGCTCACCAAAGATGCCGTATTACAAGCCGGTGGAGAACTGCAGAGCCGCTATGGGAATTCGGTCAGCGATAACGTCCAGTCCGGTGCGGTGAATCTGGCCGGTGTCTCGGTTTTGGGCAGTGACGTTCTGGTCGGCAGTCAAGCGGATCAATCCCTGTCGCAGATCGATTTGGGCGATGCCCGCATCATTGGCCGTGGTGACTATCAGAATCAAGCCCGCGTAGACATCACGGCCTTGACCAATCATGCGGTCTTCGATGGCATCGAAATGCACGCAGCCAGCGGCATCGCCGGCCTGGCTACCGCCTTAAGCGATTCAGTGATTCATGCGACCTCGGAAGTAAAAAGCGACGGTGCGATCATCCGGAATGTATCCGGCGACATTCAGCTCGCCACCCGAGAAAGTGTGCGCAACAACCCCGATGCGGCCATTTTTCAAGCCGGGGCGCTGTCTGCCAATGTCGGTATTGATGTCACGGCATCGACCCAGACGAAAAATTTGATCACGGTGAAAGACACGCTGATTGAAGGCAAGTCGGTGTCCTTAACCGCCGGCAAATCCGAAGGGCAGGTCAACACGTTCGTATCACGGACAGCCGCCAACGGGACTTTGATGTCTTTGGGCATTAGCTTAGGGGTAGCGACCCAGACCAACGAGTCCAATCGGTTGAATCAGGTGTCGGTGCAGGGGACGACTGAGATTTTAAGTGCCGGCAATGTCTTCTTAGAGTCGGAACGCGGGCTGGCACAAACGTCAGACGAAGGCATGGTCTTGGTGCTGGCGGTACCCCCCTATGGGTACAACGTCGGGAACCAAGGTACGCATAACGTTGATACTGTGGTTAAGATCGAAGACACCGCCAAAGTCCGCGCGGGTGTGAATTATCAAGTGAAATACCTGATTCGCCATGCCGATGCGTTACTTGGGGCGACCGGCGATGCCGATTGGAAAGCATTCATGGACGGTGTGACCGATGAGAAGCAGTTAACCGACGCGATGCTCTCCAAGCTTGTACTGAATCCAGGCCAAGAATACATGGCGAGCTATTGGGACAGCACCGATTTGGCGACCGATCTCTACACCGGTGATGTGGTCAAGTTCGTCGGTGGACTGACAGGCTCTGTGGGCACAGTGAACCAGTTCTATCGGTATGTCGGCGGGTCCGCTTCTGAACCCACCGCGGTGATTCTTGCAAAGGCTGATTACACCGATCGCTCTCAGTGGCGGGCGATCAATCCAACGGCTGCTGAAGAGAATGATGCCTACGACTCCAATGCAGCGGTCGTTTTCCACTCAATTTTGGCCAATGAAATCTTGATCATCCGCCCGGTCGGTCTAGAGAACCCGGTGGTCAGTATCGGTCAACTTTCGTCCCTTTTAGCGGCGCAATACCAGCAAGTTCAGGAGTGGATGCGAAGTCATAATTCGAACTTGGATGCCTTGGTGGGGTATCAAGCGCAGCTCGATCAAATCGAGCGTCAGATGGAACAGTTGGGGATTCCTTTGCCGAATTCAGCGCCCGATGGATCAGGCGTCACGGTGGTGGATACGAGTTTCGAAAGTCTCTTCATCGAAGTGCCCAATATCGTGGCTGCGCCAGGTTCCATTTATATCTTGGGTCGTCAAACGACGGGACTGCCAACCTATAACAGCCTGACCGAAGGGGCCCATGAGACCCCGGTGCTGAAAGCGTATAAAGACATTGAGCTGACACTCGACTCGGGTCTTTACATGATGCATCGCATCAACGACGTGGTGATTGAAAACACCAAAGTCGCTCGGATCAGTGAGGACACCGGCGACTACACCGAATTTAGACCCGGCAACGTCTACGTCAACGATGTATTGACCGCCGGTCCGAACACTGACGGGTCCAGTGCGGAACTGACGATCAATATCGCGACCTTGAGCGCGTCGGATTACGGCTATCTCGACGCACTTGAAGCCAAGTACATTGAATTGAATTCACAGGTACTGGCGGACGATGATCCTGATAACGACCCGACCGCGGCGACCCCGTCGTTACCGAATTTGCCGCCGGATATGTATGTGCTGGGGTCGGTTATTAACGATTTGGGTAATGCGACCTTGGGCAATGTGACCGGTGCGATTCGGGTGACCGGACAAATTCTGGCCGAAACCGTTAATATTAATGCCGGAGCCGACTTTACCGTGACCACCGATTGGTATCATGCCGGATCGAATCCCCGGACGGTGCTGAATAATCCTTGGCTCAATCTCTTTGTGCGAACCGTCGGTAACACCGAACAATTGGGCTCTGCGAGTAACTTTACGCCCAATGGCGCGAACGCATTTGGTGGCTGGTTATCGAATTCGCTGTTCGGAAACACCTTGACTAGAGTGCTCGCGCAGCAAGCGGCTCAATCTGCCGTGGTGGCCAATGGTTACGTGTCGATCGTCGCGACCTATGTAAACGTCAATGGCTTGATTCAGTCCGGTGTGACCGAGGCTGAAGTCACAATCGACGCCAACTTCCGTCCACCGAGCTACACCACTTCCATTGTCAGCTCAGCCGACAGTGGGATTTCTGGCATTCGGTTTAAGTCGATCAACGGTACCGAAGTCCCGGTCAACGGTCGTTGGGATGCGGCCGAACAAGCCATCATCTTAGAGGAAATGAATTTCTCCGGCGGTCGGATCGATGTGACCGGGCAAGTCTTCAGTACCGGTCACGGTCGATTGGTGGCGGCTGCGGGCTTCGCCTCGGTGCGGATTGAGAATCAGTCAAACTACAAGGTAATCGTCAAAGGCATCGACACCAGTCTCGATCGGGAAGGGGTGGTGACCATCACCGACACCTTAAATAAGCCGGATGATTGGGCGGCGTTACGAACTGTATTTACCGAATCGGCTTCCGGCGGCGTGGATCGCGCGTATCAAAAGGGTGAGTTGGATCCCAATGGAGGTATTACGTTTACCAATGTGACGTCGGTGCCAGGTGTCACGATGGCGGCGGCCTCCAACCTCTACTCACCCAAAGACGGCGTCTACTACGAGTGGACCGAAGGTCAGCGCCAAGTCCAGCAAACCATCCTAACCCGGTATAAAAAGTCCTTTAATTTCTTTGTGAATTTCCCAACCGGCAGTGGATCCATTCTGTCTGAGAACACAGAGACGCTCGATTCGGCGCCTCTGTTAGAAAGCCAAAACCTACAAACTCAGGCCACGTTATCGGGCTTTGGTTGGGCGGGTCCAGGCGGCGTTCAAGCGCTGAATTCCGACATGTATGTCCGCTTTAAAAACATCCGCAATGTTGAGGTCGAACTGACCCCCGATGCCGTGGTGAAACACAACGGCAGCTATTACAAGTACATCGGGCCAAATCCGTTGGAAATTGAACTGAGCACACTGTTCGATGGCGGGTCGATGAAAGCCGAGTATTTGAACTCGAGTACGGGAGTCGATTTCGATTTGGTCACAGGGCCTGATTTTGACGAAACCAATGCCGACATAGATCAATACACATCCGACTACAAAAACTTTGATCAATCTTTCCGCCGTTGGTCCACCGGTGGGGGCTATATGAAGAAGAAGACGGTTTATAACGAAACCACGACCGTCTTTGGCACCAAGCTCTATTGGGACATTGGACTTCGCGCCGATCGCGACATCACTGTGGCGTTTGATACGGCCGCGTCACGCAATGTGGTGATTAACAGTGTCGGGGATGTCGTCATCGCCGGCGACATCACCGTCGCCGATGGCGGGCAGGTGTTAATCAACGAAAATATGGGGGCCACCGGCGGTGCGGTTGAGGCCGGTCGGACTGTGACGATCAACGGCACACTCGGGGCCATTCGGACCCAAGGCGATGTCAACCTCATTGTGGTGAAACCCAAGCCAGCGTTGACGCCCTTTGCCATGGCTCGCGCGTTTGCAATTCCCGCCGCACCCTCGGTGCCTGTGGATGCGCCCGTGCTCGATATCATCACCGATGGCGACATCAACGTGCAGGTGGGTTCGGCCTCGAACGATCAAGGCTACCTCCGCGTGAAGAACGCGATTTCAACAGCCGGCAATGTGGTGATCTCAGCCCGAGACGGCATGGCCATGGTTGATAGCGCGAGCCTCATTTCGGGTACACGGGTGGAGCTTCAATCCACCGCCGGGGCCATTGGTGATTCGGTCCAAGCGATGCGGATAGACAGTGATCATACGGTGGTGACCGGCGGTTTCTCGGCCGCGGCCGATGGCGATGTGTTGGTGGAAGAAATCACCGGTGACCTGTTGCTGGTGGCACCGGATTTCATTCAAACCGGGTTTGTGCGACCCGATGACACCGGAGCAATTTCGGTGGGATCGAAAACCGGGCTGGTGCATTTAAAAGCGACTTCGGGTTCGATTTTGGATTTCAACTTCGAAGACGATTTAGCGATCACCGAAGCGCGACTGAATGCCTACAAAAATGCGGTCAACGCCTCTGAGACGAACGAGCTGATCATCGGCAATCAGCTGGACGACGAGGTGCGGTTACAGCAGGATCTGTATCGGGAGTATTGGCAACAAATTCGCGCCCCACTCGGCGGCGGCACTGTGGCTTCGGATTTAACCGCTTTGTCGACTTTCCAAAACTTAGTCACCGATCTGGTCAATAGCGGTGCCGAATTTGAAGCGGGCGTGCCCTACACGGCCGCCACCGCTGAGGCCTACTATCAGGCACGGTACGAATCGATCCACAACCAAACTTATTCGGTCAATGGATCTGATCTGTTGCAATCGAATGTGGGCGAATTGAGTCAGACCCGCTATGACCGTTATTACGATTACCGCGCCTATTTTGAACTCATCTATGACTCCGGTGCGGCCGACAAAGCCGATGCGGATTTGACCACGGTTTCAGTGTTTGAGACCGAGGTGGCCAGTTTGGTTGCAGCCGCCGGGATCACCGAAGCGCAGGCGCAGTCGGTGCTGCTTGACCGATTCGAGCGAATTCATGCCGAGTACCGAAATGGAACCTTTGCCGATCTGGCCGCTTTCATGTCGGCGGTTGAAGCCCAAGATTTCAAAGAGGCGGTCGACCGGGATCTGACCGATACCTTGGATGCGCTAGTGGAGCGTCGGTATGCTGATCTGCATGCACTGTTGGCAGGCGAGGATTTAAACGATGGGTCACTGTTTGAGATTTATCGTAATACCTTGCGGGCAGGCTATGCCTTGCCGGCGCTCCGCGCTGAGCTATCGACGCTGTCGACTTACGCGGGGGCTGTGACGAGCCTATCGTTGACCGATGCACAAATATCGGCGTTGGAAACCCTGCATGATGGACTGTGGTCCTTTACGAACGACGAGCTGGGTGATTACCGACAGATTGTTCGCGCCGGCACCCTAGGCGCGATCGCGTTGGCCGATCAGCAATCGGTGTCGCTCACCGTTCGCGGCGCCGGGAACGTGATTGATCGCGTGACAGACTACACCTCCTTGTTGACCGATGCAGAGAGATCGGCGCTCGATGTGGACGTGGCTGGACTCAAGGCCGCACTGACGGCCGCGTATCAGGTACTGCATGGATCCAATGCAGCGCGAGCCAAACAGGCGACTTATCTTGAAAGCTTGTACTTATACGGTGCCGAGCGAGCACAGGCCATTGCAGATGGCGTGGCCAATACGGGCAGCCTCAATGATGCCTTAAGTTCGAGTGTGGCCCTTGCATTGTATCCGCTGTTGCAGGTCGGTATCCCGTCCGGCAGCGGGGCGGCCGCGGCTGAAAATGCCAATGTCATTGCTCAGGATGTAATTTTGGAAGCCTATGGGACCGCTGACGAGAAAGGTCAGGTGGGCACCTTAACCGAGCCTGTCGATATTGATTTCTCGGTGCCCTTGGCTGATTTGCCTGAGGCTGAACGACTGGCACAAGGTGAGCTGCGTCGGAGTCTCCAAGTGCAAGATATTGTCGAGGTGGTGTATCAGATTTATGAACGCACAGGCGCCGATGCCGTCTTGACCTCGCAACCAGCCGCAGGCGAATTGGCGGAGACCACCGGGTGGCAAGCGCTTGATATCCAATTTACGACGCTCGCTTCGACCAGTACGGTCACTGTCGCTGATGGTGATGTGCTGGCGATTTGGCATCCCTGGCCTGTGGCGGGTCAAACCGAACCGGACTTCACCTATCGACTGTTTAAGAACGTCAGCGGCGGGTCGACGTCCTTGGTGGCCGCCTCAACCAACTGGGATGCCGTGAGCGTGAGTGCCTGGGAAGAACTGACTTCAATCGAGTCACTCGCCAACGGATCTGCCGGCAAGACGATTGCGACCGGTGAGTACATTGCCGATCTATGGGAAGTTCTTCGGGTCTCGGCACGGCCGTTTTCAGATGTAAATTTAAGAGCTACGGACGGCTCAACTGAAACCAACCTGCGATTGCTGGCCGATGGGATGGCGGGCATCGGGCACGACGGGTCGCAGCTTAATGTCTATCAGGCAGAAGCGGGATTGAGCGCTGTGTCGGCGGGCATTCCTGGTTTCTTGCGTATCGTGACGACCGGTGAGCTGCGCGATGCCGGCGAAGGCAGCTATGCCGCTTCGGCGATTGGTTACATCAGTTTGATCTCTGAAACGGGTTCCATTGGCACCGGCGATCAGTTTTTCCGGATTAATGCACTCGGTAATACCACCTTATTGTTGCAAGCGGCCAACCATGCCTCGGTCGAACAGGTGGCGGCCAACGATTTGACCGTTACGCGTGCCCTAGTCGGTGGGGATTTATCGCTGATCACCGGTGGTGATTTGGTAGTCGGTGACATCGACTCAACCGGCGGTGCGGTGATTCTCGAGGCCGGCGGCAATCTGACCGATTTAAACGATGATGACACCGATGCGGCCGTGAACATTGCCGCATCCTCGGTTGAACTGACGATTGGTGGACACGTGGGCGCGTCAGACCGTCAGATCGAAGTGGATGTGGCTCAAGGCCTGTCTGGAACGGTGGGCGGCGATTTCTATTTGGATGATTTCAATAATTTCAGCCTGTTCGCCGATCAAAGTTTGGTGATTGCCGGGGATGCGCATATCCGCGCGCGCAACGCGCTCTTTGGCGCGTCAGGCGCCACCCTGAAAGCAGGCTCGATTGAGTTGACCAGTCAGACCGGGGATGTGGGGTCGGTGACCGAGGCGTTTGATGTGGAAGTCACCTCGGTTGGCGGTGATCTCACTGCATCGGCGGTCACTCGGATTTTTGTCTCAAGCGACACGGCACTGCCTGTGAATCGATTGTCGGCCTCTGAGTTGGTGGTGATTACTGCAGGCGCGGCCATCTCAAATGCGCGCACTGAGGTTGGCGACTCTGAAAACGTGATTGCCGATTCGCTTCGGGTTGAAGGCACTGAGATTGGCAGTTCAACGACTGCATTTGAGACACAAGTCGAGCTGTTGTTGGCGAAGACCACGGTGGGCGATGCCTTTATCGAAGAAATCGATGCGCTAGTACTAGCCGCCGCCGACACATTAACTTCGGGCAGTCTGCCTGCGTTGCCTGTCGGTATTACAGACTTTTCTGGGTATGCCATTGATGTTGCCTCCGACCTGCGCTTGATCGTGGGCGGTGATTTAACTGCGGTAAATGAAGTCCGAGTAGATGATTCCTTGACCTGGGAAACCACCGCTGGAGGGAATGTCACGGTCAACGCTGCGGTGACGGTAGGCGATGCGCTCTCTGATCGAGCCACGCTAACCGTGGCCGGAACGACATTGACCAGTGAGGCATTGGATGTCGCAGGGTCACTCTCGTTGCGGTCAGTGGGTGCGGTGACTTTGGGCGGTTTAACCACTGTGGATGGTGCGTTGACGCTGGATACGGATGGGCATTTGAGCGTCTCGCGGGCCCTCACCGTATTGGATCAAACGCAGTTTACTGTCGACGGTAATCTTGGAAGTTTTGCCGCAATCACGCTCGGCTCTGAGGCGGCCGATACGCACGATTTCGATGTCGGTGGCTCAATCGTGACGCTGGCCGGCGGCACATTGACGGCGACCGGCACCACTTCATTACTCGCAGACGGTGACGTTCATTTGGCTGACGCAGTGACTCAAACCGGTGCCTTGGCCATCGATTCCGAGGGGTCAATTACGCTAGACGGTGCGACCGATGTGAGTTTGTCAGTGACTCTGGATGCGTTGACCTCGACTACCCTTAATGCAGCCCTCGACGTGGGCACAGATCTGACTCACGGTTTGACACTTTTAACGGGCACCTCGTTGACGTCTACAAGTGCAGGGGATGTGACGGTCAGCGGGGACAGTGACATTACGGCGACGAGCGGTTCAATTACCTTTGATGGCACCTACACGGCCGGTGGCTCTTTGACGATGTTGGCAGGCAGCGATCTGACTGTGAATGACACGCTGGACATTGGGCATGAGGCGTCGGTTACTGTTACTTCAGCGACGACGTTGAACGCAGCACTGGATGTCGGCACGGATCTGACGCAGGCTTTATCACTTTTGACCGGTACCTCGTTGACGTCAACGAGTGCAGGCGATGTGACGGTCAGTGGAGACAGTGACATCACGGCGACGAGCGGCTCGATTACCTTTGATGGCACCTACACGGGTGCGGGCGCTCTGATGATGTCGGCAGGCAGTGATCTGACTGTGAATGACACGCTGGACATCGGTCATGAGGCATCGCTTGAGAGTGCCGCGAAAACGACGCTTAATGCCTCAGTGGATGTGGGCACTACCACCGCCCATGATTTTAGGGTGCGAGCCGGTGTGGATTGGGTCAGCACCACCTTAGGTGTGGTGACGGTTGCAGGTGCGCTCGATGGCGCCGCCGATCAAGACATCGAACTCGCCGGTGCCATGACGGTGGCGGGACAAATCGATTTGTTGTCAGCCCGAGACACCACGATATTGGCCTCCATCAGTGCCCTGGGTGCCTCTGACATCGTTATGTCTGTGGGCCGCGATTTACTCGTAAAGCCGCCGGTGGCCGGCGGATCCACGGTCTTATCGGCAGATGACATCACCTTCGATGTCGCCGACCACGCCGAGTTTTTATCGATGAGTGCAGTTCAGGCTATCGATACATTGGCCATCACGGTGGATACCGATCTCTTTGCTTCAGATGTGGCAGGGGCCGATGTGGATTTGTTTGGTACCTGGTCGGCGACCACAATCACACTGACCACGGGCGGGGACGCCGACCATGTGTGGCTGGAGCCGACTCTCATCGAAGGCAATGTATCGGTGCGCCTCGGAGCAGGTCAGGATCTGTTCGAATTGATCTCACTCAATGATCGCGACCGAAGCGCGTTCAGTTTTGATATCGATGGACAGGCTGGTGCGGACGAATATCGTGTTGAACGAAACGCCCTGGCTGTGGATTACGTGTTGACCTTCAACGACACGGGTGGGCCGCTTGAAGGGGCTGATATTTTGACCATAGACGGTCGAGATGGCGCTGATGACACGGTGTTAGTGCGTCGTAATTTCATTGCACTACTGAATACGGCGGCAGATGACCCAGAACAGGTGCTCGATCAATACGCACGGATTAATTACGGCATCGATATGGATGGCAGAATCCGTGTCAATACGTATGGCGGGGAAGACAAGTTCTACAGCGACGATTCGTCGGTCATGATCACGCTCGATGGCGGAGACGACGACGACACCTTCCAACTGGGTCAATTGTTCGGTGCCGATCGAGTCTCACCCAATGTCGCTGTCGGTGATGAAATCGAAACTTCAGAAACCACTCAGGGCTTTTTGTCGGTGGGTAACTCAGCTCCGATGCTGGTGTACGGTGGCGCCGGCGAGGATGTCTTTAACGTGTTCTCTAATAAGGCGGTCACCAAACTCTTTGGGGAGAGTGGTAACGACACCTTTGTGGTTCGTGCCTTTATCTTGAAATCCGATGCCAACAGTCAGGCCGGCGGTGGCGATACCGAGGTCTTTGGGGGCGATGGCGACGATCGGGTGTTGTACAACATCAATGCACCGATCTCGATCGACGGCGGCACAGGGACGGACACCATTGTGGTCTTAGGAACCGAGGTGGCCGACAACTTCTTAATCACTGAGGGTGGTATTTACGGAGCCGGCCTGAACATCAGTTTCGCGGGGGTCGAAAAAGCGGAAATCGATGGTTTGGAAGGCGATGACTCCTTCTGGGTGTTGTCGACCGCACGCAATGTGGCAGTCACGGTGATTGGTGGCCTGGGTACAGACACGGTCAGTGTGGCCGGCGACGTGACCGGTGAAATCGTCTCCTTAGATGTCGAAGGGGTGTCCGGTGTGGTGAACCACTCCGTGTTGTCCGACGACCCGGCTTTTAACGGCGTATTTGTCGAAGGACTGCGGCCGAAGATCGCGACGGTCGATTCAGCCATGTTTGAGGTAGACGCATCAGGTCTGCAAGTTCTTGATGAGGGTGGGGTGGTTGGTACCTATCGAGTTCGCATGACTGAGGCCTTGGCAGATACGATTTATCTGACGGTCTCGGCGGCACGTTCATCATCCGAAGATCGGGCGTTGCCAGGTACGACACGTGCGCGTTCTGCGTTATTAGCAACCACGGAGGCAGGTCAGTACCTGTCTGCGCAAGTCCTCGCCTTTACCAATACCACCGCGTGGCAAACCATCTACGTACAAGCCCCAGAAGACGATGCGGCTGAAGGCACTCGGGATGTAGTGATCAGCCACAGAGCCTTTGGTACCAATCAAGCAGAGGCTGCTCGCATCGTCAACGCAGAAGTTGCTGTCTTTGATAACGATTTGGCGGGATTGCTGGTGGAGGGCAATGTCTCCGAGTTTGATGTGGTCGAGGGCGGCGCTGGCCAAGCCATCGATGTCCGCCTATCGAAAGCCCCGAATACGGGCGAAACGGTGACGGTTGCACTCTCTCAGGTCGGCAACGATTTGGCGTTCTCGACCTCTACGCTGCAATTCACAGCCGCCAACTGGAATGTTGCGCAGACGGTGACGGTGTCTGCCTTTGACGACGCCGACCCGGAGAACTTAGAACGGCCTGTGTTGACCCTAACCCTGCAAAGTTCTCTGGCGGGCTCTTCATTTGACGGTCAAGAAACTGAAATTGACGTGCTGATCTCGGACGATGATCGCGGTTCGGTACGGATCGTGGAGACCAATGGCGGCACCATCGTGACGCCGACCGATCCGGACTCCTATTCGATGGTGTTGTCCCGCGCGCCTACAGACGATGTGGTGATCTCGGTGTTGACCGATGGACAGACCGTGGCCAGCAGTACCGACGCTCGGTTCAATGCAACCGATAAGACGGTGACCTTTACCGCGGCCAATTGGGATCAAGCGGTGACAGTTGATCTCAGTGTGGGCGTTCTGGAAGATCAGATTCAGCCGACTGTGAAAGTCGGTGTGCAAGAGCAGGTGTTGACCGGTATCCAAGGGCCTTTGGCGATTTATGGCGGTCTGGGTCCGGGTATCCCAAGAGCCTTGGTGGCCGGTATGAAGCTGCCGACCGAGTCTGATGTGCCTCTAGAGACGGTCTCGGTAGTTGTGAATGAGGCCGTTCAGACGGACCGTTTGATGATGTTCCATGCCGGTGTGGTGGCGGGCAATACAGATGCAGCGCTTACACAGGGCGTGCTCACCGAGACCCGGTTGACTGGATTTGGGATGAGAACGTCTGATCTCACGCTCAATGTGGGCACACCTGACAGTCCGGTATCTCAGACCTTTGCCGCGGGCATCACCTACGATGAATTTGAGATTGTTGAGTTGTTGTTGGGTGCCTCAGAGGATCAACTCGTGATTGAGAGTACGGCTCAGGGCGCAATTACCGTAGTGCACGGTGGCGGTGGTGCCGACGCCATTAGGTTGGGCCAGGATGGGCAGGCGACGGTTGATGCCGGGGGCTCGGATCGAGTTTTGGCAATCTTTGGGGAGACCACGCAGTCCGGCGATCGCTATCAGACGCGACCTTCCGATTTTACCAGTGACAACATCACCGCTACCGGGCGCATCTTTACCAATCCAGGCGATGATGTCATTGATGCCTCCAAGGCCACCGGGTCAGTCATGATTTATGGCGGCCAGGGTAATGACACCATTACCGGCTCGCAACACAACGATCATTTGTTTGGCGGATCAGGCCACGACACAGTGCATGCGCTTGGCGGTGTGGATCATGTCTATGGAGACAACGGTCTAAACATCGACCTATCTGTCCGAAATTCTTTGCAGAGCCAGTTGATCTCGGTTGTCACCGAGCAGGACGTCACAGCATCGGATTACGAAGCAGCCACTGGGGATGCGCTGGCAGCACCCGGTGACGATACTGTCACGGCAGCGGGCGATTCGATTGTGATTGCAGACTTCGGACGAATTGATCAGATCGTCGGCACCAATCGGGCGTTTGAAACCGGGCAAATCGCGCGTGTGCTGACGGTCCGCGAAGACGAGGGCGGTGACGATCAGATCACCACAGCAGCGCCCGGTTCGCATTGGGTGTTTGCCGGTGAGGGCGCAGATACCGTGTCGTTAGGAGACGGGGATCACGTCGTATTTGGCGATGTGGGCACTCTGACGGTCGCTGAGGGAACGATCCGACAGATTGCAGTGACCAGTCGTACTCACGCAGCCATAGGTGGTCAAGATTCGGTGACTCTTGGGGATGGTCAGCATTGGGTGTTGGCCGGTCAAGCTAATGATGCGGTGACTGCAGGTGATGGCGGCGGTGTGTTCTTGGGCGATAACGGCCGGATGGAGCAATCGGTGAGTTCGGGTGTGACCACTTGGGTGTCGATTGAGACGCTGGA
>CBFHVZ010000014.1:0-8575 GCA_965659195.1 Litorivicinaceae bacterium | reverse complement strand
CTGATAGCGTGACTTTGGGCGATGGCGATGCGGTGGTGTTTGGCGGTCGCGATGGCGACACGCTGTCATTAACGTCGGGGTCTGATGTAGTGCTTGGCGATGTGGGCCAATTAACGTTTGAAAACGGCATTCGGCACACCCTGCTTGGACCCATTGAGTCCGTCAGCTATGGCGGGGACGATACGGTATTTGCCGGGACAGGCGATGATTGGATTATTTTGGGGGCAGGTGACGATACGCTCACGTTAACCTCAGGGCTCAATGCCGTGCTTGCTGATGCCGGAGCGATAGTCGGCGATACGACCGGTTTATTCCAGCGCGTCGAGAATACGCAATTCTCGACCGGTGGCCGTGACACGCTTACCGGTGGGTCAGGCCGCGATCTCCTGTTTGGGGGTGCGGGTCGCGACGTCATTGATGGGGCTGCTGGAAATGATTATTTGGCCGGTGACAATGCACTCCTATACCGAACGGTACTGAGTGATGGCATTGTGGAGTGGACCTTTGAGTCCACTGCGATCGAAGTGGGCGGTGATGACACCCTCATCGGTGGCGCTGACAACGACATCATGACCGGCGGTTTTGGCGATGATTTGTTTGATTTGAGTATTGCCGATGATCTGGCCGTCGGTGAGTTCTTGCGTGTGCGATTTGAGCAAACCGTGGCGACCGATGAGGAGGTCATTACGTCGTTCTTAACCCCGGCCGTACGGGATCTTGATTTACTGGCTCAGGTTACGTTAGGCGTGATGGGTGTTTCAAAATCCTCAGGCGAGCGTGCCGAACCCGTGTCGAGTTCGCTCTCCAATGTGGTGGCGATGACGTCACGATTGGATATCGTTCCATCTGCACAATTATCCCGTCCGATCCCCCTTTCGGTCCCGCAAACGGTTGAAAGTGCCAATGACCTCAATCTAGGGCTCACTGGCTTTAGCTTTGTGACGCCGGCTGAAGGCGGTGATGCCGAAGCGTTCGAGACGATGCCGGAGGCAGAGCAAACACCGCCGGTAAGCGGAGAGGGTGATACGCCAGCGGAGCCAATGCCAGAGGCGTCGACAGATGCTGCGTCCGAAGAACCGAGCGATGACTCAGGTGATGCAGACCCTGGGGAGACCAGTGGATCGGATGACAACGAGAACGCTGAACCCGTGACAGACAATGAAGTACCCTCGATTGAAGTGGCCGATAATGGTTGGTTTTTAGTGGGTTGGAAGATTAAAGGATCCGATGCCGCCTGATCATCACAGCACACCGCACCTGGGCACTTCATTTCCTGCGACTCAGCACGCTTTGGCTCGTCATCTGCCGATCTCGGCGCACTTATTGGCTGTTCAGTGTTTTGTCAGGTTGGGTGATCAGTGGGTAGAAGCAGCGCGGTTGGGAGTCCCAGTCGATTGCCCAATTGATAGACTGTTAAGTGAGTTTGATGCATCCCAAGGGGGCCTCATCGAGCCGTTGCCAGAGGGGCGTGGATGGCTGGGCCGGTACATGACTCAAGTGCTCGATCGACCGCTCTGTTTTCTCTTGCATTTCCCCGCCGTGTCGGCCGATCAACTCACAGATCAACTCAAGCGCATCGAGACACACGTGGGCTGGATCGCCGTGGCTGTCCTCTCTGATTGCCAGACGGAGATTGGCTATCAGGCGGAAGACAGTGAGTTTCTGAATCGTCTATTAATTGATGCCGCCACGGCCAAATCTCGGTCGCGGTTGGCTCAACAGTGGGTCGGACAGATTGAGCGATGGGCGAATGCGGCCTTTGTGGCCGTATTGTGGCATCAGGCACAGACATTGAAGTTGAGCACTATCTCCGGCAGTGGCGCGGTCGAGCGACACAGTGAAGCGCGAAGTCACTTGGAGGCCATGGCGAGGGCCGGTTTGTATGCCAGTGAGCCGTTGATTTGGCAGATGGGTGAGTCAACAGAGGGGCTGAGTCTAGAGGAGACCTCCGAGGTCCAGGCCGGTCTAAAAGCGCTTGAATTGACCGGAACCGTGGTCCTTCCTATTCGTGCAGGCATGGATCAGTCGATGCAGGCGATCGTCTTAATTGGCTTGACTGAGTCCTCGGGATCAGCCGCTCATGTGCGTCGCTGTGCACCTTGGATCCTGGATGCGCTCAGTCAGTCGCTGGCGATCCAGGCGGCCTCCAATCCGGCCCCTATCAGCCAAGGACTCAGGTGGGCTGCAAATACCGTCAGTGGATGGGTCGGCCCGAAACTCTGGCGGCTGAAAGTGGCATTGGTTGTCCTGTTGGGTGTGATTCTATGGGCGGCGTGGACGCCTATGGTAGCTGAGCCTGGCTTCAGTTCACGCGTGGAAGCCCGGCAAAAACGGGTGGTGTCAGCGCCCTTTGATGGCTTTATCCGATCTGCTCCTTATCGCCTTGGCGATCGCGTGCCCGCGGGGGCATCCGTGGTTGAGTTGGATATCGCCGAGATGCAACTCGAACTGGCGCGGCAAGACGCTGAACTCTCTGAAGTGCAGCTGGAATTGCAAAGCGCTCGAGGTCGTCGTGATGCAGCGCAAGTTCGCCGACTCTCCGCGCGTGAATCACAAATTCAAATTGCGATTGAGCTTTTGAATGCGCAAATCACCAATTCTGTGAATGCCACCGATGAGGCCTCGGTTGTCTTGGGTGGTGATGCCTGGCAACGGGTGGGTGAGCGCGTGCGTTTGGGTGAGCCCCTGTTAGAACTGGCGTCGGCTGAAGACCTACGAGTTCTCGCGTTTGTGGATCAGGACTGGATTACTGACGTCGATGTCGGAATTGATGTGAGGGTTCAATTGAGCGCCCTGCCGGATACGGCCTTTGTCGGTGCGGTGGAATCGATTGGAACCGATACCCGTGCAATTGACGGCGTGACGACCTTCCCGGTGTGGATCAGTATTCCACCATCGATGTCCACTCAAGTCATGGACGGGATGCGCGGGGTGGTCCGGATGCCCTTGGCTGAAACGACCGTGCTTGCTTACTACACTCGGGGCATTAGGCGCTGGGTCGATCGATTGCTCTGGCGGTGGTTCTAGGCATGAGTACCCTTCGGCATCCCGATTGGCATTGGGTGGCGCGCCAAGTGTTTCGGAAACGGGCCTTGGTCCGAGTGTCCTATCAGTGGTTTGATTCAACGCCTCATGTGGTATTGAGTGATGCCGTGATGGGCGCCCATGTGCGTTTGTCGGCTGCGGCTGAGCAATTCTGGCAAGCCATCGATGGCGAGACCTCGATACAGCACATTTGGGACCGTCTGCGCGCCCAGCAAGCTCGCCCACCCACCCAAGACGATTTAGTGAGCTGGGTGGTGCAGTTGGTCCAACAGGGCTTGTTGCTTTCTGATCATCCGCTGGATTCCGAGGCGCTGAGTCGTCGTCATGAGAAGCGGAGTCATACGCAAATTGAACAACGTTTTGCGAGTCCCTTGGCAGTGAAAACGCGCCTTTTTGACCCGCATGCGCTGACGATGTTGCTGTGGCCTTGGGTGTCTTGGTTATTTAGTCGTACCGGCGGGTTTGTCTTCTTGATGCTTCTGCTGGCGGGTTTGATGTCCGGTGTTTTGGTTGCCCCGCAATTTTTGGCGAGCGCTGATGACATGTTGCTGTCGCAAACGGGAGTATTGCTGCTCCTCATCTGCTATCCCTTGATGAAGTTTATTCATGAATTCGCTCACTGTTGGATGGTGTATCGCTTTGGCGGACAGGTTCGCGAGTTCGGCATCATGTGGTTGGTATTGTTTCCTGTGCCTTATGTAGAGGCATCGGATGCCAGTGCATTTGCCGATAAACGGGCACGGATGTTGGTCGGAGCGGCCGGCATTCTGGCCGAAATTGGCATGGCGGCGATTGCGATGCTGATCTGGCCTTGGATGGAGCCTGGCATTGCGCGTGCCATGTTGTATCAAGTGATCGTGATCGGGACCGTCTCGACGTTGCTGTTTAATGGCAATCCGTTATTGAAATTCGACGCTTACTTTGTGCTCGCTGACTACCTTGAGATCCCAAATTTAGCCAAGCGAAGTGCGGACTATGTCCGAGAGGGCGTGTTTCGATGGGTGGCAGGGGTGCGTCCGAGTCAACGTCACACGCGTCGAGAGGCGTTTATTTTCCGGATCTATGGACCGCTGTCACTGAGCTATCGCGTGGTCTTGACCCTGACAATCGCTTGGCTTGCCATGTCTTGGTTTTATGTGGTGGGGCTCATTTTGGCGATCTGGGCGGTCAGTACCGGTATTCTGTGGCCCCTAGTCAAATCCATCGGCACGGGCTTCAAACAAGCCAAACACCAGCACCAATTAAAACGGGCGCTCGGTCGCAGCCTGTTGGTCGGAGGGCTCATTATGGGCTTTGGCCTCGGTTGGCCTTTGCCATTTATTGCCAGCGGTCAAGGCCCTTGGGTCGCAACCGAGTCTTATCAGATTATCGCTGAGGGATCCGGTCCGGTAGATCAAATTTTGCAATTTAACGGCGCGAGGGTGGAGAAAGCTGAAGCGCTGGTGCAATTAAAAGACCTTGAACTCGACGGGCGTGCTCGCGCCCTCGACATCAGTCGTGAGTTCCTGCGTGACACTCTGTCCCGCGGGGGATTGAGTGCTAATGAACGCCTGCAGCTTGCTGAGCAATTGGCATTGCTTGAGCAAACTGCCGGAGATTTTGAAATACGCCTGGAAGCTCTGACCGTGCGCTCACCTCAGACTGGCACGCTACGGTGGCAGGGTGGACTTGCGCCCCATGTGGGAACCTTTGTGGCGCGCGGTGATGTGCTGGGTTCGATTGTGGCGCCGGATGGGATGGAGCTGATCCTCGCGTTTCCAGCACATTTTTCAGGGGTTGCTGCCCAAAACTCGGCCCTAGAAGGCCGATTGATGGATGGCCGGACCGTTGATTTGAGGGTTACCCGAACACGCGTGGTCGATGTCGGTGGGGCGTTGCCTCCTGCTGTGACTCGAGCACGGGGCGGAACTGTCGCTGAAGACCCGAGCCAGCCCAGTACCGCTCTCGAGCCCGTTTGGTTAGTGTGGGCAGAGACGGAAGCGGATGTCACAGAGTATTTAGGGACCCAAGTCGATGCACGCTGGGTCTTGGGTGAAAAGACACTGTTTAGTCAGTGGGCTTTTCATTTGCGTCAGTTATTCGTGCGAGCACTTCGGGTGTGATGGCCCGTTCTGTCAGCCCTCTCGTGCCATTTCCGCGCAGTCGATTGCGCCCAGCATTTAAGAAAGCCAGGTCGATTCAGCGAGGGTGGTTGTATTGGCGCTTATGGTTTAGCTGGCGTTGGCAACGTCCAAAGCCTTTGGCCCAGGTGGCCTGGGCGTCTCTTGAGCAAGAAGGATCGGCACTTAGCCCCCTTTCGGAAGACGAACTCAAAAAGCGCTATGTGCAACGTCGCCGGCAGGTGAATGCTCAGACCCTGACGCATGATTGGGCATTTTGGGCGCTACTGATTGAGATTATTGACCGACGCATCGGGCTGCGCCTTCGAGCAAATCAAATCGAAACCGCCTGGGCGCTGTTGCAGGGCGAAATTGTTGAACTGAGAACCGGCGAGGGTAAAACCTTAGCGGCTCAGTTAGCGGCGTTATTGGCGGCTTCAATCGGTGTTTCGGTGCACGTGATCACCGTCAACGACTATCTGGCCGAACGCGATTATAAACAACTGCGACCGCTGGCTGACTGGCTAGGGTGTTCGCTGGGCTTGGTTTTAGGTGATGATGAGGACAGTGCTCGACGCGCGGCGTACGACTCAGACATCGTGTATCTCACCAATAAAACCTTGGTGTTTGATGCGTTAAGGGATCAAGCCGATCAGCGAGCCCGAAAGGGCATCGAGTCTACCCGGTTAATGGGGCAAATTTTTGCCATTGTCGATGAGGCGGACAGTGTCCTGATTGATGACGCCACGGTCCCCATGATTCTCTCAGAGGTGGGTGCACCGCCCCCAGCGTCCGATCGAGTACTTTTTGAGGCGTTGTTTGCCTTTGCCATGTACGCCGTGTTGGATCAATGGGCGGCTCGAGATGGTCAGGGATGGTGGCGCTTGACCCAGGCAGGGCGTCGCGAACTCGCTCAGGTTTTGTCTGGCTTTGTTGATCAGGTGGACTGGACAGAAGACTTGGTGCGCCTGGCGGAAGATGCGCTCTATGCGCTCTATGGTCTGCAGGAGCAGGTTCATTATGTGATCGAAGATGGGCGAGTGGTATTGGTTGATCGATCGACTGGGCGCTTGGTGCCGGATCGGAAATGGAGCTACGGCTTACACCAATTTGTCGAACTAAAATCCGGAGTGACCCTGACCGGGGAAACACAGCAAATTGAGCAAATGACCCAGCAGCGTTTCTTTCGTCGCTACCACGCGCTGTCGGGGCTGACGGGAACGGCGCGCGAGTGTTCTGCGGAATTGTGGGCGATTTATGCGCGGGTGGTACGACCGGTGGCGCCGCATCGCACGCCCCAGGTTGAGAATCGCGGTCGGCATTGGGTGTCTGATGACCAAGTGAAATGGCAACGGGTGACTGAAGAGGCTAAACAACTGGCGTCATCCGGTCGACCTGTTCTCATTGGCGTCAGTGATGTGGCCGCATCACAAGCGCTACAGCGCGTATGTACCGATCAACACCTTGAGGTTCGTGTGTTGGACGCCTTATCTGAGGCGCATGAAGCCGAAGTGATTGAGGCTGCAGGCGCACCGGGGCGAATTACGATTGCCACGCATTTGGCCGGTCGAGGGACAGACATTCCGGTGAGCCCAGAAGCCGAAGCAGCCGGCGGATTGCATGTCATCATCGCCGGTTTGATGGATTCGGCCCGATTAGAGCGTCAGTTGAGTGGCCGAACCGGTCGTCAAGGTGCCGTCGGCTCGTTTTCTGTCATAGTCAGTCGTGAAGAGCGGCAGTGGCATGAGGGCATGACCGAGATCTGGCGTTTGGCTGTCAAGGGAGGCTTAATGTTCTCTGTACCGATCGATTGGCTGATTGCGCAGGCACAGTCCGTGAAAGAGCGGGTGGGAAGACAGCGACGAATTAAGACGTTGCTGAGAGAGCAGCGGATGGCACAGCAACTAGGCTATGACAAGGGGTAATTGATGCGTATAGGGCGTTTGTTAAGTGTCTTTTTGGGGTGCCTGATCACATCCTTGGCTTCAGCGGTTGAGCCTGTGACGTGCGTATTACAGCCAAGCCAGGTGGCCGAACTCGGCAGTCGTGAGTCAGGGATCGTTGAGCAGATCGCGGTGACGCGTTCGGCCTGGGTCGAAAAAGGTGCCCCGATCTTGTCGCTTGATTCCGGGCTATTGGCCATCGATCAACGCCGGCAGCAGCGGGTCATAGAATCCTTGGCGGGGCGAGTGGCTAAAAATGAGGCCCTAGCCAGTTCACAGTTGATTGCAGGGGATGAGCTCGAGGAGTTGCAAACCAATTTAGATTTGGCGCGGATCGATTTGGCGCGCCTCCAACAACTTCAAGCACGTTTGATGGTGCGGGCTCCGTTCAGTGGCTATGTCGCCGATATTTATGTCTCGCCCGGTGAGTTGGTTGCGGATCAGCCGGTGGTGCAGTTGATCGACACGCAAACCCTGAGAGCCGAAATGAGCGTGATTGATGCCGACTTTGGGACATTGAGACCTGGGGATGTGCTGGTGTTCTCGTTTGACCTGGTGTCAGAGCGGTTCGAGGGCACGGTTACCGCGGTTGGACCGGCCATTGATCCAGAATCGAATACGTTTCGGTTGACCGCGCAAATTGACAATGCAGACGGCGTGTTGACCGCGGGCATGAGTTGTTCGATCGTCGACGAACCGTCGTCGAGCGAGGCGGGCAATTAACAGCCGAGTCGAGCCAATAGGCCGTCCGCGTCGTCCTCAAAATACAGGCTGGTAAAGCCTTGTTTGTCTGAGTCTTGACCGCCTGCCAGATGAGTCAATCGGTGGGTTTTACTGTGGCGCCACGCATCGGCTCCCAGCGGCCTCTTCTTCATGGGATCCAGTAAGCGTGCCATTTGATGCAGGGGGAGGTTCATGCGCCGAACCGTAGCCAACCAACTCACCCGATCGTCAGAACGCGTTTCCGTCCAGATCATCAGATTGGGGTCTAGGTCTCTTAGAAAGCTGTCGAGCTTCTCAGTCTCGAGTCCAAGCTCGAGGCCTTGAGCGCGCATGGGTGGGGTAAAGCGTTCATGGCCGGCCATCGGAAACACATGGTAGGCGTCGACACGATGTCCGCCATCGGGCAAGCGTTTAAACCCCTGATATAAGGGATGCTCCGTGTTTGGATACTGGCGAATGAGGTAATCCCAGTGTTGCACGTACAAACGAATCGAAGTGAAATCCAGATGGAAACCCAAGAAAAGTGCGTCCGCCTCAGGGGTGGCATGACGCCAATCATTGACTAGCTCAGTAGACAGTCCCAATTGCCGACCCAGATCAGCGAGTCTGTCTATCGTCGAATGCGAGGGTTCGAAATAAAGCAGCGCCCGCTCTTTAGCGTATCGGTCGGCAAAGCTCCAAGAACGCTCCACACCCTGGGCTTTTTCAATCCAAGGTCGCAGCAGGGTGGCTGATTCGTTCCCTGACACTGAATAAACTCCCGCA
>CBFHVZ010000013.1:11957-28643 GCA_965659195.1 Litorivicinaceae bacterium | reverse complement strand
ACCGATAAAGATTCAGGCGTCGTCAGCAACACTTGGGGCGGTTTTCGAAACAGAGCGGCGCGTTCTTTGGCAGGGGTATCACCGCTTCGGGTGCCGACGCGATGCGCAGTGCCAGAAAGAGGCGCGGCCAAAGCCTGTTCTAAATCCCGAGTCATGGCTCTCAGTGGGGTGATGTAGAGCAGTCGAAGCCCCGTGGCTTTGTCCTGTTTTATGAGTGAGTCGAGAATAGCCCCGCTGGCGGCCAAGGTTTTCCCAGACCCTGTGGGGCACAAGATCAACTGGTGTTGACCCGCACGACTCCGCTCCCATGCCTTTACTTGAAACTCAAAAGGCGTAAGTCCGCGGCCTTTGAAAAAGTCTGTGATCGCCTCGAAGCTCATGAGGCCACCGATTCCAGTAAGTGATCGAAATGGCTTAAGTGATCGGCATCGATGGGAGTCAGGTCGGTTCGCCAGCGTAAAATCCGCGGAAAGCGCAGGGCAATGCCGCTTTTGTGACGCGTGGACCGTGCAATGCCCTCAAAACCGATCTCGAACACCAACTCTGGTTTCACTTGGCGCACCGGACCGAATTTATCGGTGGTGTGAGCCTTGATCCAACGATCGATGGTTTTTAGCTCTTCATCGGTCAATCCAGAATACGCTTTGGCGACCGGGATCAGTTCGGTTTCTTGCCAAACCGCCAAGGTGAAATCGGTGTGGAGTGCAGCGCGTCGACCGTGCCCGGCTTGGGCATACAGTAAAACGCAATCGGCGGTCATGGGGTCCAATTTCCATTTCCACCAGAGTCCACTTTTGCGCCCGCCGGTGTAGTGACCGTCTCGATGTTTGATCATCAGCCCTTCAGCTCCTTGTTCTCGGGCTGATTCGCGGATCTTTTTCAGCGCATCCCAGTCTGTGACCGAGTGCAACGGGCTGGTTTCGATTCCGAGTGAGTCGAGGCGTGTTCGTCGTTCATGATGGGGCTGATCGCGCAGGTCTTGGCTGGCAAATCGAAGACAATCATACGCCCGAAATAACGCGGGATGGGATGCCAATAGCGGGCGTGTGACACGCTTTCGGTTGAGGCGAACTTGGAGGTCATTGAACGGCCTCGGCTGGCCTTCGTGGTGCACAATGATTTCACCATCCAGAATCAGCCCGGAAGGCAGCGTAGCGGCCCAGCCTGTGATGTCTGGGAATTGGGCGGTGATGTCTTGGTCTCCGCGTGACCAGAGCCGGATCAGTGAGTCGGTTTTGATTAGTTGGCACCGGATACCATCCCATTTGTACTCCACCGCAAGATCCTTCGGAGCCAGTGTGTCTTGAAGTGAGTCTTGCCAGCTGTGCGCCAACAGAAAAGGGACAGGGCGTGCGTCCGCTTCATCTTGAGTGACCGGGGCCTTCAATCGGGAAAACCAATGGGACTCAGGGTACAGTCCACCCATCAAGCGCTCATCGATGACCGCCCGATCGATGCCTGCCGCCATCGAAATCGCCTCATGCACCAACCCCTGGCTGACGCCCAAGCGAAACCCGCCGGTCGAGAGCTTAAGAAATAAGAACGCCTCATCACGAGACAGCATGTTTAACCAGCTCACCAATGACTGGTTCTGTTGTTCCGGTGGGGCTTTTTTAAGTGCCGCGAGGCGGGCTATCCAAGAGGCGAGACAGGGCATTTCGGTCTCAGCGACCGCCTCGGTATCGCCTAATAAAATAGCCAGGGTCTCAGAGAGATCGCCGACCGTGGCGTAGCACTCATCAAATAACCAAGTACTCTCTAGAAACACAGACTCTGCAGCCTGTTTTAGAGTTTTAGAGGGCAACCGGTGGGGTAAGCGATGCCCTAGCAAAAGTGCCAATCCCAAGCCACTTTCCATCGGGTCTGCGTGTTCGATGAAGGACACCAAGGCGTGTTTTTTTCGAAGCGTTGATTGGCTGCAGTCCAGTGCTTGGAATAAGGCTACGAAGTTCATTGATCCACGCCCTCAGTCAGGCCGAAGGCGGTTTCTAATCGGTCGGCTGGAATCTGCAACACGTCATTGAGGTACTGAGTCAATACGCGTGTTTCGCCGTGTGTGGCATACACATGTCGAGCCTTTGATTGCTGAATGGTTTGGATCAGTGCATCCCAGTCGGCATGGTCGCTGATGACAAAACCTTGGTTGAGGCTGGCACGTCGTCTGACGCCGCGAATTTGCATCCAGCCCGAAGCCATGGCGCATTCGGTGGGTGCGAATTTTTTAAGACCCGCACTTCCAATCACTTGCGGCGGGGCAATCACCAAGTCGGTCGATACGCCCTTGGGCGCTTCAGACACAGTCCGCCAAGGACAGAGTGTGACGTCTGCTGTCTCATAGGCCTCATTAAGCCGGGCTACCGCGGAATGAACCCAAACGGAGCGGTCGGTCCGTTGCCCGATTTCCGCCATGATGCGTTGTGCTTTGCCCAGTGAATAGCAGGCGAGGACTGGTGTGCGACGGCTCTGTATGCAGCCATCCCACCACTGAAATAGCTGGGCCATCACTTGATCCATAGACGGCCATCGGTAAATGGGTAATGCGAAGGTGGCTTCAGTGATCAATACATCGCACTCCACCGGCTCAAAGGGCGCGCAGGTAGGATCGTCTTGGCGCTTATAGTCGCCTGTGATGACCCAAACCTGTTCGCCATCGTCTAGCCGAAGTTGTGATGACCCCAACACATGGCCTGCTGAGTGGAAGCTGACCTTTACGCCCCCGAGTTGAAATGGTTCGCCAAACGCATGTGGGCTGATCTGATCGGTGCCCAGTCTGGTTCGAAGTAAGTCACACCCTAGCTCGGCCGCATGGTAGTACCGGCTGCCTGCTCTGGCATGATCTGCGTGCGCATGGGTGATCAGTGCGCGATCCACGGCACGCCAGGGATCGATGTGCGCTTGTGCTTTAGGGCAATACAGACCGTCTGGTGTCCGAACGATCAGAGGGTCACTGTTGAGCCTTTTTTTAGATACCATGGGCGTTTACCGTCACCGGAAGTGCTATCGACATTATGAAGAGACTGTTCCATGTCTTCGCCACCGTCCTGGTCAGCCTCAGTGTCGCTGATTTTGTTCAGGCGCGCGAGAAAGTTGGCCTGGTTTTGTCGGGTGGTGGTGCGCGCGGCTTTGCGCATGTGGCGGTGTTGGAGGCGTTAGAAGCGCGTCGCGTTCCGATTGATTACATCGCGGGCACTTCGATGGGCGCCGTGGTCGGTGCATTGTATGCGTCCGGTCTTACCGCCGATGAGGTCCGTGAAAAACTCTTGGCAGTGGATTGGAATGCGACTCTGCGCGATGTCACCGACCGAAACGAGCGAAGTTTCCGAAACAAAAGTTTTGAAGGGCGTAATTTTTTGGGTCTGGATCTCGGTGTGGCGCCCGGTGAGCTGAAGTTGCCGTTGGCGGCGCTTCGAGGTCAGAAATTGGCGTTAGCGCTCAATGAGCTGACGCTTGAAACGGCGACGGTCTCCAACTTCGATGAGCTGCCCATTCCCTTCCGGGCCATGGCCACAGATTTAGCCACCGGTGATCCAGTGGTGTTGGATCGTGGTGCTTTGGCAACGGCCCTGCGCGCTTCCATGGCCGTTCCGGTGGTTTATTCACCTGTCGAGATGGATGGCCGGTTGTATGTGGATGGGGGGGTTGCCAACAACCTGCCTGTCGATGTCGCACGGGATATGGGTGCGGATCGTGTGATCGTGGTGGATACCTCATCTCAGCGATACAGCACGCACGAGTTGGATTCGGTGGTCACCGTCGTCGATCAGTTGACCAACCTGCTGACTCGGCGAAATACCGAGGAGCAGCTGGAGACTTTGACTGAGGACGATGTCTTGATTGAGATCTTCCCCGTGGACGTCTCCACCGGCGATTACAACAAGGCCGAAGAGGCATTGGCATCAGGCCGAAGAGTGATGGCGGATCTTGATCAAGTGCTGGCACCCTTTGCTGTCGATGAAGTCGCCTATGCCGACTGGCGGGATGCCCGTCAAGAACCGGTTGAGTCACCGACGCTGGCCTTTGTTGAGGTCATCAGTGATGCGCCGCGGACATCGAGTCGAACGATCGCCAATCGATTGACGGTCCGACCAGGCCAGCCGTTGGATAATGAACGTTTGAAGTCCGATTTGGGCCAAATCTATGCTTTGGAGACCATTGATCAGGTCGAAGTGTCCGTGGTGGAGCGAGATGGACAGGTTGGATTGTCTCTTGAAACGCGCGAGAAAGCCTGGGGGCCTGATTACCTCGATCTTGGCTTTACCTTGGAAGACAGTTTAGACGGTCGTGCCTCCTACAACCTAAACGGTGTGGTTCGAGCCACCAACATTAATCCCTTGGGTGGTGAGTGGCGAACGGGTTTTACCCTCGGCGACAAAACCGAAATCACCTCCGAGCTATATCAACCGATTGACTATGGATCGGACTGGTTTGCGTCGTTGATTGTGGGCTTTATTCGAGCAGACCAGGCGCTCTATGAACAAGGATTGATTAAGTCGATTTATTCGACCGAGACCCGAGAATACGGGTTTGATGCAGGCTATTCGTTAGATACGCGAGGCGAAGTGCGGGTCGGTTTCCGCCAGAGTCACATCGACAACAGTCTCATTCTTGGGCAAGACAGCCTGAACGCCTCGGTGGACGACTCTCGGTATTTTGCTCGTGCAGGGTTTGACTCGCTCGATGCGCTCGGATTTCCAACAGAGGGCGTCCGCGTGTTAGGTGAATATTCCCTTTATGACGCGAAGTTGGGAGCTTCTCGGCAATATGATGGCGTCACCCTTGATATTCTGTATCCATTTTATCATCGCGATCGAACCACACTGGTGGCTCAAGGCTATTTCGGCTATTTGTTTGAGACGGCTGTAACAGATGTCACTCCTCGATATAGCTTGGGCGGTTTCACCCGACTGTCGGGATATAGCCCGGATGAAATCTCCGGCCGACATGCCGGTTTGATCTCGGTGATTGGCTATCAGCGCTTGAATGAGCAGGCGGTCTTCCCTATTGATCAACCGGTGTTTATCGGTTTTTCTCTTGAAGCCGGCAATGTCTTTCAAGATCGTGAGCAAATTAGGTGGGGCAATATTTTAGGAGGGGGCTCAGTGTTTGTCGGTGCCGATACCGCGGTGGGTCCGGGTTATTTATCCTTTGGGCGAACCGAAGGCGGGCGGCAGTCGGTCACTTTGTCGGTCGGTCGTCCGTTTGCAGAGCGTGATTAATGAAATTTGAACGGCATCTTGTATCGAAAAAGCCACCCGCTGAAGTGTTGAGGCTGATCGCTGATTTTAGGCATCTGAAGTCCTGGGACGATTCAGTGATTTCGGTCGAGCCTTTGGACCCCGTGTTTGGCGAAGGGTCTCGATATCGAGTCAAGGTGCGATTCAGTGGCAACGTGATCGAGATGGAGTACACGGTGACCGCGTATGAGGCGGGTGAGCGGGCTGTATTGACGGGTGTGGCACCCAAGGCCACTGCAATCGATGTCATCGAGGTCGAGCCGAGTGAGGCCGGGACAAACGTACGGTATATCGCAGAAATTCAGTTGGCGTTTCCGTACAACCTACTGGATCGATGGCTGGCGCGAGGTTTTGCCAAAACGGTGGACCATGCGGTTGCCGGCCTCACCCGGTTTTTATCATCTTAAGACCGCTTTTTTAATCAGTCTTCTGAATAGCCCGTCGGGTAACAGTTTCCGCAAAGTCAGTAATGTCCCGGCGTGCTTTCCCGCGGCATATCGAAGTTGACTTGTGCCGTCAAAGAGAGCTTCTTCGATGCGCTCGGCAACTACATCGGGATCCGATGCGGTCTGTCCGGTTTCCATGGCATGGGCTAATTTTTCAAGGGCTGCTTTATGAGCGGGGTGTTGGCCCCCTGATCGCTGCATACCGTGCGTGGCAAATTGAGTTTGGGTGAATCCGGGCTCGATAATCTTGATGCGGATGTCGGAGGATGCACACTCATACCAGAGGGATTCATAGGCCGCCTCGAGTGCATGTTTCGTGGCGTTATAATACCCGAAGTAGGGAAAGGCCATGCGCCCTCCGATCGAGGTATTGACCAATAATGTCCCGCCCTGATGTTGACGAAAATGCGCCATGGCCGCCTGAGTGATCCGCATCGTGGCAAAAAAATTCACTTCAAATTGCGTTCGAATAGCCGCGTCGTCGGCGGACTCGATCGGGGCAATGAGCCCAAAGCCTGCATTGTTAACAACTGCATCAAACGGGGCGTCCCAAATATCGGATGCGATGAAGGCGTCCACACTGGCGGGCTGCTCTAGATCGAGCGCTACCCAGGTCAGCCGTTCCTGAAATCGCTGCCCTTCGGGCTTTCGGGTGGTGGCGACGACGCTGTGACCGTTCTCTAACAACCGCTCCGCCAACGCCCTACCGATGCCTTGGGAGCCGCCGGTTACGAGGATGCGCGCACTCATAGGCCGCAGTGCCCAAGACCGCGTTTATCGAGGTAGTGCTGATGGTACTCCTCGGCTTCCCAGAATTGGGTGGCGGATTCAATTTGTGTGGCAATCGGCTTGGAATACCCACCCCCTGCGTTTAAGCCATCAATTTTGGCTCGAGCACTATCCGCTTGTTGTGGATCGGTGGGGAAGATGGCAGTCCGATACTGAGTTCCAATATCAGGTCCCTGGCGATTGACTTGGGTGGGGTCGTGCCATTCAAAGAAACAGGACAACAGGGTGTCGTAGTCAACCACGTTTGGGTCATAAATGACCTCAACCGTTTCTGCGTGGCCGGTCTGTCCTGAGCACACAGACCGATAATCGGGTTGTTCTGTGTGTCCGCCCATGTAGCCCACTCGGGTGGATTGAACCCCGTCCACTTGGGAGAACCGTTGCTGTACGCCCCAGAAACATCCAGCCGCAAAATACGCAGTGTTCATGTTGCCCTCAATTGGCTCGTTGCACCGATAAGTCCGCGAGATCCAAGAGCCCAGCTCGATACGGCGATGCGTCAATCATGGTCATGATTGCCGATTTCGCTCGCTCGACCGAAGCCAATGCCCGCTCTTTGGTATAGCTAAGGCCAGTTGATCGGGAAACAATGCCTGCGATTGCGGCAAATTGATCACGATCGCCAAACTGGATAGCCGTCTCAATGAGCGCGCGCTCTTCGGCGCTGCATTCTTGTAGCGCCACAATGAGCGGTAATGTGCATTTGCCGTCCGCTAAGTCATCGCCTAGGTTTTTGCCGAGGCTTTCAGCCGACCCGGCATAGTCGAGGTAATCATCCATCAATTGGAAGGCGAAACCGATTTCGCGGCCATAGGTTTGTAGCGCCTCAAGTACTGCAGGGGGTTGATAGGTCACCATGCCGGCCACCATGGCAGCCGCTTCGAATAAAACGGCGGTCTTTCGAGTAATCACCTGGTCGTATTCAGCCTCGGAGACGTCGGCTCGGTGCTGGTTTTTCAATTGCCAGACTTCACCTTCAGAGATCTGGTTGGTGGTGTCTGCCAGGAGTTGCAGTACGTCTAAGCGGCCTACGGACACCATCATTTGAAAGGCCCGTGAATACACAAAGTCACCCACCAGTACGCTGGTGCTATTCCCAAAGGCCGCATTGGCGCTTGGTTGTCCGCGGCGGGCGTCTGAATTATCGACCACGTCGTCGTGGAATAGTGTCGCGGTATGGAGACACTCGATCGAGGCCGCCAACGGAATGTGATCTTGGTTAGTGGTGTTCAGAGCCCGCGCAGTCATTAAGGTGATCAGGGGGCGGACGCGCTTACCGCCTGACTGGATCAAATACTGACTGACTTCTTCGATGAGATCGATGTCGGACCCGAGTTGTGAGATGAGAAGCTCGTTGAGCGCGTCGAAATCAGGCCGGATCAGTTCGATTAAGTCGTTGGCGGTTGGCATCGGCAATCCCAGTTGGTGAGTAGTGCGTATTTTACAGGGGTTTGTTCTGATAAAAAGGAGAAATAGGGCTTGTCATCGCCTTTTGAACTCCCTATTATTACGCGCCTTTCGGGTGGCCTTATTGCCACCGAGATTTGAAAACGGAGTATAGACATGTACGCGGTCATTGAAACAGGCGGCAAACAGCATCGTGTGGTTGAAGGCGAGCTTCTGAAGGTCGAAAAGATTGAGGCTGAAACAGGCGCGACCATCGACTTCGATCGCGTACTGATGGTAGGCGAAGGCGAAGCGATTAAAGTCGGCACGCCCGTGGTTGAAGGCGCTAAGGTATCGGCTGAAGTTGTTCAGCACGGCCGTGGTGACAAGGTGACGATTGTGAAGTTCAAGCGTCGTAAGCACCACTTGAAGCGTCAGGGCCACCGTCAGTGGTTCACTGAAATTAAGATCACAGCGATCAACGGTTAAGTAGGAGACTGAACAATGGCTCACAAGAAAGCTGGTGGTAGTACCCGTAACGGCCGCGATTCAGAGAGTAAACGCCTTGGCGTGAAAAAGTTTGGCGGTCAGCAAGTGATTGCAGGCAACATTTTGGTTCGCCAGCGCGGCACACAGTTTCACCCGGGTGATAACGTGGGCTGTGGCACTGACTACACCTTGTTTGCAAAAGCAGACGGTGAAGTTAAATTTGAGATTAAAGGACCGCGCAAGCGCCGGTACGTCAGTGTGGTAGCGACTGCCTAAGTCTTAGCCGTCACTGAGGTCACTAAAGCCCCGCTTGCGCGGGGCTTTTGCGTTTTGGATAACTCATGAAATTTGTTGATGAAGCAGTAATCTCCGTGGATGCGGGTAACGGCGGTGCCGGGTGCCTGAGTTTCCGACGTGAAAAGTACATTCCTAAAGGCGGTCCAGATGGTGGCGACGGGGGTCATGGTGGATCGGTGTTTCTCATCGCTGATGAAAACCTAAACACGCTGATTGATTACCGCTTCCAACCTCGTTATCGAGCCGACAATGGCCGCCCTGGCGCAGGCCGTAATAAGACAGGCGCTAAGGGTGAGGACTTGATGCTCAAGGTGCCGGTTGGAACCACCGTCTACGATGAAGAAAGCAACACATTGATCGGCGAAGTGGTGGCCGACGGGGATGTGATGATGATCGCCGAAGGCGGGCGTGGCGGATTAGGCAACACTCGATTTAAGTCCTCGACCAACCGAGCACCCCGGCGTACGACGCCTGGCACGCCTGGGCAATCATTTAAATTGCGCTTAGAGCTTCGGTTGTTGGCCGATGTCGGGTTGGTGGGCTTGCCCAACGCTGGCAAGTCGACGCTGATCAGCCAGTTATCGGCAGCTCGTCCAAAGGTTGCAGATTATCCCTTTACGACATTAACGCCTCAGTTGGGGGTGGTGTCTTTGGCGCCGCATCGGAACTTTGTGATCGCTGACATTCCAGGTCTGATCGAAGGGGCCGCAGAAGGCGCCGGGCTCGGTACGCGGTTTTTAAAGCATCTGACACGGACTCGGATCTTACTGCATTTGGTGGACATTGCGCCGATCGATGACAAGGATCCAGTTGAGGTGGTGGCTTCGATCGAAGAAGAGCTTGAGAAATTCAGTCCTGCGTTGGCTGCCCGCGAGCGTTGGCTGATTTTAAACAAGGTGGACTTGGTGGATGCCAGTGAGCGTGATGCCTTGATAGAGCGGCTCACTGAGGCATTTAACTGGCCCCATCCCGTGCATCTCATCTCCGGTGTAAGCGGAGAAGGGTGTGAGCGACTCGCCTACAACCTGATGACTCGCTTGGAAGAGCTAGCGATTGCACGTCGAGAAGATGAGACGGCTCAAGAAGCTGAGCGAGCCTGGTTGGATCGGATGGCTGAAGAGGCGCATGACCGCATCGCTGAACTTCGAGCCAAGCGACGTTTGGATCGGAAAGGCGAGTCGGTCGACGACGAGGACGATTTAGATGACGACGACCATGGGGTCGAAGTGGTGTATGTCCGTGACTGAGAGAGCGCGCCTTAAAACCTCCAAACGCTGGGTGGTGAAGATTGGAAGTGCCCTCCTAACCAATGACGGCCAGGGGCTCGATTTAACTCGAATGCAGGCCTGGGTTAACCAGATGCATGCTTTGATTGAGGATGGCGTAGAGCTTTGCCTGGTGTCCTCAGGTGCCATTGCGGTCGGACTTCAGACACTTGGGTTATCAAAGCGTCCGGATGAGTTACCGATGCTGCAGGCGGCCGCAGCCATCGGTCAGATGGGCCTAGTGCAGGCGTGGCAAAGTTGCTTTGCGGCCACTGGACACACGACCGCTCAGGTGTTGTTCACACATGAAGACTTGGCTGACCGAACACGGTATTTAAATGCCAGAGGCACGCTCAAGGCCCTGAGCCTGGTGGGCGCCATTCCGGTGGTAAATGAAAACGACACGGTGGCCACAGATGAAATTCGGTTTGGCGACAACGATTCGTTGGGGGCATTGGCGACCAATCTACTCGAAGCCGATGTCTTGGTGATTTTGACCGATCAAAGCGGCTTTTTCGATAAAGACCCACGGGCTCATGCGGATGCGAAGCTGATTCCTGAGGCGCGCGCACTCGATGAGAGTCTGTTGACGAAGGCCGGCCGAGATGGTGGACATCTGGGTCGCGGCGGCATGTATACCAAGATTCTTGCGGCGCAACAGGCGGCTCGGTCTGGGGCCATGACTGTGATTGCGGATGGGCGTGCCGACCAGGTGCTAACCCAGCTGCGGTCAGGGAATGAGATCGGCTCGTTATTACTGCCTGATTTAAAGCCTCTGGCGGCGCGGAAGCGGTGGCTGTTATCGCATAAGCAAACCAAAGGGGCGTTGATCGTGGATGCCGGTGCGGCTGCCGCGTTAAAGAGCTCAGGTCGCAGCTTGCTCCCGGTGGGCGTTGTTGAAATCCAAGGCCGGTTTTCGAGAGGCGACATTGTGTCGATCGAAACGGTCTCGGGTGACGTACTCGGAACAGGGTTGGTCAGTTACGATTCAGTGCAGGCGAACGCCATGAAGGGTCAAAGCACATCGGCTTTGAAACAGACGCAAGCGTTGCTGGAAGGCGATGCACTGGTGCACCGAGACAACATGGCGCTGGTGTGAGCCAGCGCCCTAGCCAATCAGGATGCGATGGCTTTGATGCGGTCGTTCAAGCGGCTCTTGATGCGAGCGCACTTGTTCTTTTTGTACAGACCTTTGGTCACCATGCCGTCCAAGATCGGCGTGGTTTCGCGGAACGCGGCCATTGCACTGGCGTGATCGCCTGTGGCAATCGCAGCCAAGGTTTTCTTCACATACGTCCGAGCCCGTGAACGCAGGCTGGCGTTATGATTGCGACGGACATCCGCCTGCTTTGCGCGCTTACGCGCTTGGGGACTATTTGCCACCGGGGTTGCTCCCTTACACTACTCGTCGAAACGGTTGAAATAACACGAAATTCAAGGCGCGGGAATGTAACGGAAATGCAGGGACAGGTCAAGGAACACAGGGTTTGAGTCAAGAAAATATGCTTCGGTCGGGTGTGACCGTTGGGGGATGGACCCTCGGATCGCGGGTGGCGGGCCTTGTTCGAGACATGGTGCTGGCGCAAGCGATTGGCGCATCGCCCGGTGCAGATGCATTTTTTGTGGCCTTTAAGATTCCCAACTTCCTGCGTCGTCTGTTCGGAGAGGGTGCGTTCGCACAAGCATTCGTGCCCGTGTTCTCAGAGACGCGTGAGAAAGAAGGTGAGGAATCGGTTAAACGACTGATCAATCAAGTTGCCGGTCGCTTTGGAGTCATATTGTTCGTGATTACGCTGCTGGGCGTCTTGGCGGCACCCTGGATAGCCATGCTGTTCGCTCCGGGATTTTCCGATGATCCGGGTAAATTGGCGCTCACCGCAGATCTGCTTCGTTGGACCTTTCCGTATTTATTCTTCATCAGTCTGGTGGCTTTTTCTGGCGGCATTTTGAACAGTATCGGGCGGTTTGCGATACCGGCGGCGACACCGATCTTTTTGAACTTATCCCTGATTGGTGCCGCCTTGTTTCTGGTGCCAGTGATCTCGCCGAATGTGATGGGTCTGGCCATTGGGGTGTTCATTGCAGGTGTGGGGCAGTTGTTACTGCAATGGCCCGCGCTCGCTAAGGCGGGCTTGCTGCCTAAACCCAGTTTGCAGGGAGACCATCCCGGTGTGTCAAAGATCCTTACGCTGATGGTGCCGGCCTTGTTCGGTGTCTCGGTCAGTCAAATCAACTTGCTTCTTGATACGGTGCTTGCCTCCTTATTGGTCTCTGGGTCGGTCTCTTGGTTGTATTACTCCGATCGCCTAATGGAACTTCCATTGGGGGTGATTGCGATTGCTGTCTCTACCGTAATCCTCCCAAAACTCTCGCGAGAGTTCGCGCGCAGTGATCTGGCGGCCTCGACCCAAACGCAAAGCTGGGCGCTCTGGGTGGTGATGGTGTTGGGTCTGCCTTGTGCCGTCGCCTTGGCGGTATTTGGTGAGATGATTTTGGCTACGCTGTTCCAGTACGGGGCGATGACACCATCGGATATCGAAATGGCGTCGGCGTCGCTCATGGCGTATGCGCTGGGCCTCCCGGCATTTATGGTGATCAAAGTCTTGGCGCCGCATTATTTCTCACGCCAGGACACGAAAACGCCCGTCAAAATCGGTTTGATCGCGATGGTCGCCAATATGGTGTTTAACTTGATCCTGGTGTGGCCCTTAGACCATGTGGGACTCGCCCTAGCGACCAGTTTATCGGCCTGGCTAAACGCTGCGTTGCTGTTAAGGGGGCTGCATCAACGCGGTTGGTATCGCCTGACCCGTTTCCCATTGAAAGAGGTGCTTCAATTACTGCTCGGTCTGGTTCTGATGGCGCAGTGGGCCTGGTGGACGCCGTCGGCGCTTGAATTGGCCGACGACACGATACTCAGTCGAATGCTGATATTGTGCGTCATCCTCGGGGGTTCCGGGATCGTGTATTTACTGGCCTTATGGCTCGCTGGGATTCGGTATACTCGGATTTTGGTTCCGCCATCGGCTTCGTGATTACGGTTATGCAATGTGTGTTTGGGGTAGCCCCCCAATTCAGTTCGCCTCACGCTCTGACCATCGGTAACTTCGATGGCGTGCACTTAGGCCATCAGGCGGTAATCGCACAGGCCAAAGCGGCAGCCGATGAGCGTGGGCTTCCATTGACCGTCTTGGTATTTGAGCCACAACCCAAAGAATATTTCGCAAAACGCTGCCACCAGATCCCGCCGCCACGTTTGATGAGCGTGCGAGATAAAGTGCATGCCCTGGCTGAATTGGGAGTCGATTGCGTGTGGTGTGTCCGTTTTCAGAGGGTGCAGCCTATGGAAGCCTCGGAATTCGTGGACTCGTTGATCGAGCGAGCGAAGGTTAAGCACCTCATTGTGGGCGATGATTTTCGATTTGGTGCGGATCGAAAAGGGGATTTTGCATACCTAGCTCAACGGGCGTCTCAAGGTCTGTTTACCCTTGAGCAATGTGCCACCCATGAACTCGACGGCGCCCGAATTTCGTCGTCTCGAATACGCGATCGGTTGAGTGCTTCGGATTTTGAGGGCGCGCATGCGCTTTTGGGGCGTCCTTTTTCAATGTCGGGTCCGGTCGTGTATGGACAGCAACTCGGCCGGAGGTTGGGCTTTCCTACCGCCAACATTCGCTTAGCGGGCCGCCCGCCCGTTTCGGGCGTATTCGCGTGCCATGTGACGCTTGAAGACGGTTCCCAATACAATGCGGTCGCCAATGTGGGTACACGGCCTACCGTTGACGGGCAGCGCGCAGCATTGGAAGTCTATTTGCATGACTTTAACGGGGTGTTGTATCGTCAGCGGTTGACAGTGATACCTCTCTTTTTTATTCGCCCAGAGCAGAAATTTGAGGGTGTGCAGGCGTTGTCGGCACAAATAGCCAAAGACAACGCGCGCGCTCGCGAACTGCTTTTGACTTGAGTTGGACTCGAACGGAATGACCGATTACAAATCGACTTTGAATTTGCCTGACACAGAGTTTCCGATGCGTGGAAATCTGGCCAAGCGTGAACCGGACATGTTGAAAGCCTGGATGGCGGACGATTGGTACGGAAAAGTTCGAGACGCTCAAGCGGGTCGAGACAAAACCTTTGTACTGCATGATGGCCCGCCCTATGCCAACGGCGACATCCACATTGGCCATGCTGTGAATAAGGTATTGAAAGACATCGTAGTGAAGTCCAAAGGGTTGGATGGATACGATGCGCCCTACATTCCTGGGTGGGACTGCCACGGTCTGCCGATTGAGCATAAGGTGGAGACCACCATCGGCAAGATCGGTGAAGGGTTTGCAACGGCTAACGAATTTCGGGATGCCTGTCGGCAGTACGCGGCATCTCAGATCGAACGACAAAAAGTAGACTTCCAACGGTTGGGTGTCTTGGGCGATTGGGATCGCCCGTACTTAACGATGGATCCTAAGGTGGAGGCGGACATCGTTCGTTCTCTGGGCCGCATCATTGCCAATGGTCATTTTCATCAGGGTGCCAAGCCCGTTTACTGGTGCATGGATTGTGAAAGCGCCCTGGCTGAAGCCGAGGTGGAATACCAAGATCGCAAAACGCACACGGTCGATGTGGCCTTTCCGATTACAACACCCGAGGTGGTTGAGTCGGCGTTTGGCGTATCAAGTGAGGTCGCAAAGGTGTCCGCCATGGCGATCTGGACAACGACCCCTTGGACACTGCCAGCGAACCAGTTTGTGGCGGTGAATCCCGAGTTGATTTATGTGCTCGCCCAGTTTGAAAAAGACGGCCAGGCGTGGACGTTGGTGTTGGCAGAGGGCCGTTTGGAGGCCTTGGCCAGTCGCTATGGCGTCGAGGCGTTCTCGATTGTCGGTCGTGCCGAGGGTCGCGCGCTTTCAGGCATCAGCTGCCTCGCGCCTTGGGAAGACCGCGAAGTGCCTGTCATTTTAGGGGATCATGTCACCTTAGAAGCGGGTACCGGAGCTGTGCACTCGGCCCCTGCGTACGGTTTGGAAGACTTTAATGCAGCACGCGATCTGAACTTGGAACTGCTCACGCCGGTACGGGATGACGGTACCTTTGCAGAGTCGGTGGCTGTGGTGGCCGGTCTGCACGTGGAAAAGGCCGGTCCAACCATTGCTAACTACCTCGCAGAGCGCGGCCGGTTGGTGCACAAGGCGCCGCTTGAACACTCTTATCCGCATTGTTGGCGGCATAAAACGCCGGTGATTTACCGAGCGACCCCACAATGGTTTATTAAGATGCAGGGCGAAGGGCTCCTTCAGACGGCGCGTGAAGCCGTTCAGTCGGCGATTGAATTTACTCCACCTTGGGGTCAGAACCGGTTGGCTGCGATGCTTGAAGACCGCCCCGACTGGTGTATCTCTCGGCAGCGTAACTGGGGCGTTCCAATTACGGTGTTCGTCCATCGCGAAACCAGCCAGCTGCACCCGAAGACAGACATGTTGTTCGAGGCTATTGCTAAAGAAATTGAAAAAGGCGGTATCAACGCCTGGTTTGATCTCGACCCCGAATCGCTATTGGGCGAGGACGCAAAGGATTACCGAAAGGTCACCGATGTCTTGGATGTGTGGTTTGATTCGGGTACCACGCACGCATCGGTCTTGGGGCGCCGTGAGGGGTTGAAGTTCCCAGCGGATCTGTACCTTGAGGGCTCTGATCAACACCGCGGCTGGTTCCAGAGCTCTCTGTTGACCTCCGTCGCCATCCATGGAAAAGCCCCGTATTTAGGACTTCTCACGCATGGATTTACGGTCGATAAAGACGGTCGAAAAATGTCGAAATCTCTCGGCAATGTGATCCCGCCCCAAGATGTGATGAACAGCTTAGGCGCGGACATTCTTCGCCTGTGGATCGCCTCGACCGACTTCACCAAAGAAATGACGGTGGGCGATGAAATTCTGAACCGAACGGCCGATACCTATCGTCGGATCCGAAATACTGCTCGGTTTATGTTGGCCAACATGGCTGGATTTGATCCGGAAACAGATGCCGTTGCGCTAGACGATTTGGTGTCTTTGGATGCGGAAATGATCAAACGCACTCAAGCGCTGTCTGAAAAAATTATGGGGCATTATCGCACTTATGAATTTTCTGAGGTGACGCAGGCGTTGCATCATTTTTGTGTGGCCGATCTGGGCGGGTTTTACCTCGACATCATTAAAGACCGACAGTACACCCTCAAGGCAGACAGTCATGCCCGCCGGAGTGCGCAAACAGCGTTGTACTGGATGACTGATGCCTTCGTTCGTTGGATGGCTCCTATCTTGTCGTTTACCGCGCAAGAGATTTGGGAAGTTATGCCTGGCGTGCGCCCACATCGTTATGTCTTCGCTGTGACTGAGGCAGAGCTGCCATCCTGTCAGGGACGAGCAACCGTCGATTGGCGTCGCATCCAAGCGATGAAGGAAGCGGTCAACCAAGCCATCGAGGCGGCTCGAAACGAAGGGCGAGTCAAAGGATCGCTGTCAGCGGAGGTGACCCTGTACTGTGACCCTGACCTCTATGCGTCACTCGCCGCACTGGGGGATGAGCTTCGATTCATCACCATTACCTCGGAAGCCCGTCTTGCATCAGCGGAGTCTCGTCCTGCGGACGCGGCGGCGGATCCGGCCTGCGATGGACTCTGGGTGTCGGTGTCTGCCACTGAAGCCGAAAAGTGTGAGCGGTGTTGGCATCATCGTCCGGACGTGGGTCAGCATGCCGCTCATCCGACCTTATGTGTTCGCTGTGTCGACAACGTCGAAGGGG
>CBFHVZ010000013.1:8770-11857 GCA_965659195.1 Litorivicinaceae bacterium | reverse complement strand
CGGCGAGGTGCGGACCTTCGCATGAGCATCCGGCTGGCTTGGATCATGCTGGCCGTGTTGGGGCTCGATCAGCTGACTAAGTGGGCCGCCTCAGCGTATCTGAGTTACGGTGCGCCTTTGGAGCTATTGCCTTTTTTCTCCCTAACGCTCTTGCATAACACCGGGGCCGCCTTCAGTTTTCTAGCGGACGCGGGCGGTTGGCAGCGGTGGGTGTTTTTGGCCTTGGCTGTTGCGGTATCCGGGTATTGTTTGCGTGCGCTTTGGGTTGAGCGCCTGAATCAGTGGGTGACCTTTGGGTATGTGCTATTGATAACCGGCGCAATCGGCAATGCAATCGATCGGATGATGCTCGGATACGTCGTGGATTTTTTCCATTTCCACTGGAACACTTGGTCGTTCCCCGCGTTCAATATCGCAGACGCTAGCATTACATTGGCTGCGATCTCGTTACTCATAGGATGGTATGAAGATGCTCGAAGTCGGCCCCAACACTAAAATTACTTTGCATTTTGCTTTGAAGCTCACTGAGACCGGGGAGTTGGTGGATTCGACCTTTGAAAAAGCACCGGCTGAGTTAGTGATCGGCGATGGCAATTTGCCACCGAGTTTTGAGGCCACTCTAATCGGTCTGAAGGCCGGTGAGCGCAAGGTGTCGATCATCGAGCCGGCAGACGGATTTGGTCAGCACAATCCGTCCAACGTACAACGCATGGGCCGTGATCAATTTGACCCTTCGGTCGAATTGTCCGAAGGCCTGGTCGTGAGTTTCAAAGACAAAGCCAACACCGAACTTCCGGGTGTGGTGACGGCCTTTGATACAGATTCGGTGACCGTGGATTTTAACCACCCCCTAGCCGGACGATCCCTCGAGTTTGAAGTGGAAATCCTGTCGGTTTCACCTGCGGAGACGCATTGATGAAAGTGACCCTGGCCAATCCTCGTGGCTTTTGTGCCGGTGTCGATCGAGCGATCGAAATCGTTGACCGAGCCTTGTCTGTGTTCGGTGCACCGGTGTATGTCCGTCACGAAGTGGTGCACAACAAAACGGTGGTTGATGATTTGCGAGCGAAGGGTGCGGTCTTTGTGGATGAACTGGATCAAGTACCCGACGATGCCATTGTGATCTTTTCTGCACATGGGGTCTCGCAAGCAGTACAAAACGAGGCCAAAGCACGGGCGCTTCAGGTGTTTGATGCGACCTGTCCGTTGGTCACCAAAGTGCACATGGAAGTGATTAAGTTTGCGAAAGACGGCCGAGATTGTCTGCTGATTGGTCATGCCGGGCACCCGGAAGTGGAAGGCACCATGGGTCAGTTTGATACCTCTCATGGCGGGACAATGCGGTTGATTGAGACCGAAGCCGATGCGGAGTGCATCGAAATTAAGGACCCGAGCAAGGCCTGTTTCGTGACCCAGACCACCTTGTCGATGGATGATACGGCGCGCATCATTAATATTTTGCGACAGCGATTCCCGGACATCGAGGGGCCACGCAAGGACGATATCTGCTACGCCACACAAAATCGTCAGGATGCCGTGAAGCGATTGGCAGCGGATCACGATTTGATGTTGGTGGTGGGCTCGCCGAACTCCTCGAACTCAAATCGACTTCGCGAGTTAGCCGAACGTTTGGGTACGCCTGCGTATTTGATTGACGGTCCCGATCAGTTAGAGCCGGCATGGTTTGAAGGGGTCTCATCGGTGGCAGTGACAGCCGGTGCATCTGCTCCAGAATCTGTGGTTCAGTCAGTCTGTTCAAAGCTTCGGGACTTCGGTGCGGAAACGCTCGACCAAGAAGACGGTGTGACTGAATCCGTGCAGTTCTCATTGCCTAAAGAGTTGCGCCTGCGCTCGATTGAATCGGACTGAGGTTCAAGGACACCCTCTAAATTTCGCCTTTGTGCTGTACTCCCTAAAAGGGAGGATGGATGAAAGGCTTTGCGTTCACAGATGCTCTGATTGCCTTGGCTTTAATCACGCTGATTTTGGCCATTCTAGTTTCGCGGGCACCGACTCAGTCTTTGGCGGAAGCCGAACGTCGTATTCAAGCGACTCTAATCGATGCGGCTCAAGCGAGTCTGGTACTAAGCCAGGGTTTGAATACCGACGGCCGATGGCTGTTATTTGATGCCGGTGTGGTGGATTCACATCCGTCCCCAGCCTTTGCGCCGATCCGTGCAAGCCTTCACGACCTTCCAAACGTGCCTTATCGGCTCACACTGCGTATCGAGGCCGCGGGTCAGTCTCGACGGATCGCTGTCGCCGATGTGATGTGGCAGGGGCAGTCAATTTACAGCGAGGAGGTGTCATGGTCCGTCAATCCGGAATGATGGCTGAGACCCTGATGGCACTGGCCATTGGCTTGGTATTGGTTGGGCTAATGGTATTGATTTGGAGCTCAGATGCCAGTCGTAGAGCGCAAGAGACCGAGGGACGCATGGCGCGGGCCGATGTCAGTGAGGCCAACTTTTACTTCCCAATGTTGATGGTGCCAGCACAAAGCCTATCAAAAATCAGCATAGGCCAAATGCGCTCCGAGATGGGGCCCTCTTCGGTCTCGGCCATGGGCGATTACGCACTCAGAATTCGCCAGGCATTTGGTGTGATCTTTTTGTACGTAGGACACAGCCCGACGCAGCGACAACCGGCTTTGTGGATCTATCAAAATCACTTTGGAAATACGCAGCATCACGCGCTTATGGATACCGCAGGCGGATTCTCGATTGAATCCACGGCTGAGCATGTGTGTTTGTCGTTAAAAACACCGTCATTGAATTTTTGTCACAGACGACTTCCGGGGCAGGTTATAGATGGATAATCGCGGATCGGCCTTAGTCGGTGCTTTGGTGTTTGTGTCCGTACTCGGATTTTTATGGGTGTCTGATTTTGGGCTGCGTTTGACCGACCGCATTCAAACCGAACGCGCGCTCGCCCGTGAGGATCGACACCTGGAGGCGGCTGATTTGGAGTGGCAGGCAGTCTCTGAAGAGTTGGCTCGGTTGACGCCTGAGCAGTCGCCCTCGGTGGTTGAGTATTGGGTGGTCGATGGGCTCTCAGAGCGACGGGTTCGATTAAAAGCAACGTGGA